>NZ_AP022839.1:0-350000 GCF_011764505.1 Legionella antarctica | reverse complement strand
GATCTCCTAAAATCACCACGGGCAAATCGTAACCTGCAAGAGCCAGACATAAATCCGGACCAATTCCTGCAGGTTCACCGCTACTTACTAGCAGTGGTTTCATGCCAAACTCTTTTCAACAACGTTCACATATGCTTCAGTGCGTAAATGTTGTTGCCAGTTATGAACAGCTTCCGCAAACTTCCGCTTTTGGAGAAACTGCCTTACCTGTTGTTTTTTAAATGCCTCTGAATCATCTTTTTGTTTCCGCGCAATCACTTCAATAAGATGCCATCCAAATTGACTTTTTACTGGCTGACTTACTTTATGCAGTGGCAACTCATTCATCGCTTTTTCAAATTCAGGCACTAATTCTCCTGGAGTGACCCATCCTAAATCCCCTCCCTTAACAGCACTGGCAGCATCTAACGAATATTGCTTGGCCATCAAAGAAAAATCTTTACCTGACTTTAGTTGTTGGTAAATATTATTAGCTTGTTTCATGGATTCTGAAGGAAGCATGCTTGCATCAGGTTTCAATAAAATATGACGAACGTGTGTCTGGGTAATAATATGTTGTTGATTTTCACCGCCAATAGCAATCAGCTTTATCAACTGAAATCCATTACCGGTACGTATTGGACCAACTACTTGGCCAACTTTCATTTTAATCACTTCTTTAGCAAAAAGTTCAGGTAGTTCGGCCAAATGTCTTTCTCCCAAATCACCACCTTCCAATGCAACTTCACCACTGGACTCTTCAATAGCTAGGCGACTAAAGTCTTCACCTTTGTTTATTTTAGCCAATAAGTTCTCGGCATTGGTTTTAGCCTTTTTTAATTGTTCTGTAGTGGGTTCTTCGTTTAAGGGAATAACTATATTTTGAAGATGATAGGTTAACTGAGTATTATCCACCTTACTGGCGGATTTTAAATACTGATCAACCTGTTCATTAGTAACCGATATGTCTTTTCCTACTGCTTTTTGTTGCAAACGAGATATTAACATTTCCTTGCGGATATTATTTCTATATTCTTTCCAGCTAATCCCTTGCTTTGTAATTTCTTCCCGCAATTGCGTTACAGTAATATTATTCATCGTAGCTACTCGCTCAATAGCACTATTAAGTTCACTGCTATCCACGGTTATGCCATTTTGCTTGGCCATTTGCAGTTGTAAATCAACATCAATTAAATGTTGTAATACCTGTTTTCGCAAAACAGTTTCTTGGGGTATTTCCATTTTCTGAGCCTGGATCTGTTTTTTAGATAACTCTACTTGTTTATCCAACTCACTGGACGTAATGACGCCATCGTTTACTATGGCAACCACTTTATCCAATAATTGCTTGCCTTCAGCAAGTCCAACTACTGAAAATAACACGCATACTAATGCCAATCTTTTAAACATGCCTTAATCCTCATTAACATTTGTCGGGCAATTTAGGGTATTATTAATTAAAATACAAGCAAACATGTTTAAATTCTACCCTAATTTAACGAGCAAATATATCGTTATATCCTGGAATGAAAGTACCCAGTACGTTAGATGGGTCGCTATATGCGACTGTTCCCAAGCCTTTCAATAGTATTTGCAAATAAATATTATTATTATACTCTGGCTCAAATGTTGCGTTTAGGTTTTTAAACGTTTTGCCCCCTAATATTCGCATGGCCCAACAGCAACTGTCGTATTGGACTCCAAGCAAAGACATCATGCTGTAATTTTTACTAATATTATAACTGTAGGCGCCAACCGTACTCCATTTTTCATTTAGAGGCCAGGAAAAGGCAATCATAGCCTGATGGAGTGCATTATCCTGAAAAGCATTATTTCTCACCAATCCACCATCGCTGTTAATCAGATAAGAGTAGCTGAAGTTAATAATTTCTTTTTCTTCGGGTTGATAATGCAAATTTAAATTTCCATTATTGGTCGCACGTGTTGCAGGGTCCCAGACATAATCACCGGTTACTCCCCATACCCTGTTCAAATGATAAACTGCGCGAGAAGCTATAGGGGATGTTTTAGAAGTTGAAGAAAGATTTCCAAATATATCAGGATTATCAATACAAAAACCGGATGGACTTTGGCAAAGTTGCACTTTCCGGTCAGCAAAGTATCTGATTTGACCAATGGAAAAATTCGCAAGTTCAGCACCAGTGTCTTCATGTAACCAACGAGATGTTAATGCATAAGTTAATTGATTCGCATCACCTATACGATCAAAACCTGAAAATCGATTAGTTCTGAATAATTGGTCTACATTAAAGATCATAAATCCCGAATCATACACTGGAATGGGGGTTTGATTTTGATAAGGTACCTTCAAATAAAATAAACGTGGCTCTAACGTTTGGGTGAATAAATTACCCCTCATATTGAAATCACGTTCAAAATACAATCCACTGTCCACAGTATACCTGGGGATAGTACGATTGAAATCGACATTTTGGGACCATAAATTATTACTACTGTAATTAAGGCTGGAAGGGTTCCATAAGACACTGTTAAGGCCATTTAAATTATAACCAGAACCGTTATTGCTCACTTGGTAATAATTTTCAACAATCTGTGCTGATGGTGTGACGTATCCCCAAGGCTTCACCAACGGAACTGCCAATACCGGATTAAAATGAAACCTGGGTCCTTGCGGCATCTGAACGGGTGTATTATTCCATGAATCAACCGGCCAATTGAACTGATCATATTCCCCAAGAATATTTAAATTTGCATTAAACGGTAAATCATAATAAAAAGCACGTGCCGTAATTTGTGGTAACCGCTCATAAACAGGAGCTATAGGACTCTGATTAATAGGTTGTAATGTCTGGTAGCTTTGCAACATCCCTCTGAAAATCCAATGATCGGTAGTAGTGGTTAAATCTGCCTGACGTAATAATTGCCTAACCGTAGTTAGGGCTAAGTTAGTACTGAAATCCTGCAGATAGTAGTCATCAGAGACTTGTTGTACGTTTAAATTAAATTGTACATTAGGGGCAATACTTGTCGTTTCAAGAATACTATAAGCCCAACGATTGGTTGACGTCCCCGCAAGTCTGGGAAATTGGGCTTCATTCTCCTGCAAAAAAGTATTAAAAGCCTTATCCTTAGGCAAAAAATTTCCTGTAATAATACCTGAGCTGTAGGGAGTTAAATAACGATACTCGCCTCCTATCATTGCACCCCGTTTGCTATAACCGTGGGGTGTTATGGTAAGGTCATGGTTAGGAGCAATATTCCAGTAGTATGGTAAGCCAAAATCAAAACCACCTACATTGGAAAATCCAAATATAGGCATGAGAAAACCGGATTTACGTTCCCTGTTGGTAGGAAAACTCAAATAAGGGGTGTAAAATACAGGCCACTCATTAACACGAACCACCGCATTTCGTGCCACACCTTTTGCTTGTGCATCATCTATGGCAATAGAATCTGCTTTTATTTCCCAAGTTTTATCTTGTGGCGCACAGGTTGTATACGTAGCTTGACGCAAAAAATAGTCTTTGTTCGCAAAGCGTCGAATAAAACTTGCTCTTCCCCATGCAGGCAGCACTGCCTTGCTTCTATCTGTATTGATGCGATACAACACATCTTCCGTTTCTCCAGAATTATCCTGAGGATTAATCGATGCTTTTCGAGCAATCATTAACTTACCAGGCTCCAAATAGCGTACATCATCTAAAAACTCAATTTTTGTAATTTTATTGGTTTTTTGATCTCTATAGAGGTAAGCAGTTTGCGCATTAACTACTCTTTGAGTTTGCTGAATTTCTACGTGGCCAGATAAAGTTGATCGTTGATTTTGATAAAAGGACACGCTGTCGGCCTGAATACGCACTTGTTCAGGATCGGCCAAAGCTGTAACCGTAAGGGGTTGATACGATCCAAGACATAAAGGAGAGCTTTGATCAGCTTGCCACCCCAGGCATTGAGCAAATTTAGCCCTTACTGCGTCAGTTAAATCTACATCTCGAGCAACAACACAGGCTTGAACCGGTTCATCAATAAACGATGCAGAATTTGCTAGCTCATAATAAACAGCCATGCTTATAGCGGATGCAGTCATTCCCAAGCTCATGACCAACCATTTTACTGAACGACAGAACTGAATGATTTTACAAGGCAAGAGTTTTAAAAAATAAACAAATACACGCAATAAGGCTATTGTGGAAAAAAAACTGATTAGCTTATTACAAAACTTAATGTTCACAGCTAACAAAATGCCTTATTATGCACACAATCAGTTTGAATTAATCCGCATTGGTTTTGTATCACGTTTCTATATGAAGCGTATCATCCTGAGTTGTGTGGTTTAAATTAGAGTAAGCTTGCAATTTATTCAATTACAAACCAGAAATAAAGACGGGAAGTATAGCATGCATGAAAGAGAAAACGCACTGAAAGAGTGGCTGTTCCATACGATTAAGCACAAAGATTTTATCCTGTCTGCTTTAGCCGGTGATGCCAGTTTCAGAAGGTACTTTAGATTGTACTCAGGGGGTTTAACACGGATTGTAATGGATGCTCCACCTGAAAAAGAAGATCTTGCACCCTTTGTACATATTGCCAAAACGCTCAGCGTAGCCAGGGTAAAGACTCCAGAAATCCTGGCTATGAATATGGAGCAAGGCTTTCTTTTGCTCAATGACTTTGGCGATCAACTTCTGCTAACTTTACTGCAATCTGAAACAGCAAATCGCTATTATCGTGATGCCATCAATACTTTATTTAAAATTCAAGGGTGCCCGATTAATGATCCTAAGCTACCATCCTTCGATAAGGCATTCATGCTAAATGAAATGGATTTATGTTCCGAATGGTTTTTTAAAGCATATCTTTCCCTGGAATTAGCTAACGATGAGCATCAGTTAGTACAAAACACGATGGAATGGATTGCAACAGAAGTATCACAACAACCCTTAACTTTTATTCATCGCGATTACCATTCGCGTAATCTGATGGTACTTAATGAGCAAGAAGAAAGTGCTTTAGGCGTCATCGACTTTCAAGATGCAATGAGGGGTCCGTTAAGCTATGACCTGGTTTCCTTACTGAAAGATTGTTATATTTCCTGGCCTAGAGAGCAGGTTTTAGAATGGGTCGAATTTTTTCATGCCCAAAGTGGACTAGTCAGTAGTTATTCTTTATCAGAATTTGTTCGTGCCTTTGACCTGTGCGGTCTGCAGCGGCATTTAAAAGTTTTAGGAGTTTTTTGCCGCTTGTACCTAAGGGATAATAAAGCAGGATATCTTGCGAATCTGCCACTTACGTTAAAATACGTCCTTGAATGTTGTGAGCTTTATGAAGAGCTCTCTCCTTTCTTGGGTTTTCTCCAGAAAAGAGTCTATTTACCATGAGCATTGCTATGATTCTGGCAGCCGGTCGAGGAGAGCGCTTAAGACCTCTTACTGAAGTGCATCCTAAAGCTTTATGCATAGTAAAAGACAAGCCCCTAATCGAACATCATATAATCAATTTGGCAAATGCGGGATTTAAACAAATCGTAATTAATCATGCCTATCTTGGGGGGCAAATTCGTCACTATTTAGGAGATGGTACGCGCTGGGGAGTTGCCATTCTTTATTCCCCTGAACCACCAGGTGGGCTTGAAACAGGAGGAGGTATAGTTCAAGCGTTACCTTTATTTGCCAATCAACCTTTCATTACAGTAAATGCGGACATTTTCACGGATTTTGATTTCAAACAAATCCAACTGGAAAAGGTGGAAAATCTTCATATCATTTTGACTAAAAAAAACCCGACTTTACTCCATCATGGTGATTTTGGTTTAAATAATAATACTCAACCGACTAATTCGAGTTGTGATTATACATTCGCGGGCATAGCCTGTTATCATCCCAAAATATTCGCCCAATGCACTCCAGGGCGCTATTCCGTTAGAACTTTGATTCGGAATTATGTGGCACAAAATAAAGCGACTGCCAGCCTACATCAAGGTTTTTGGTACGATATAGGCTCTATTGAACGGCTTAATGCTGCGAACATCCGCTAACCACCTGTTCTCATCGTGGTTTGAGGCTCTACTGCCGCTTCTTCAGATACTGCAGCCTCAGGAGTTTTATTCATTGCCTGTTTAACTGCCTGTTGTACTTGTGCACCTTTTTGTACTGTTGGGAACACCTGTTCATGGCAGGTGACTTTAATTCCTTTTGTTTCCATATATTGTGAAAAACCTTGTTCTGGATCAGTAATTAGTTTCCTCACCTCGTTAGGATTTGCTTTAGCGGGCTTATCTTGCGCATCCCGTTTTATTTGGCCATTTGCATTGGCGTCATACAACGTACTACCTTGGCTCACCAGATTTTTGTCAGCAAGCCATGAATTAAATAGTTTGTCAGTGGCCTCCAATGCTTTTCCTTTTAAAGAGCAACCGCGTAAAAATTCAGAATTATCACTTATCGCAAAATCAAAAGTCACATCCTCAACTCCTACACTGAGGCTTTCCAGATCTTTAACGGCATCAATTGCCATATTGGCCTGCATATTCTTAAAGTCAGAAGACTCTGGGCTCTGACCAAGCCATGGTTGGGAACTGGAAAGTAATTTAAACTTAGTATATTTGGCAAAATCCTCTACCTTTTTCAGGATATCACCACATTGATCCAGCATTTTCGCATCAGTTAATACCTGTCTAAATTGTGTTACCAGATAGTCCGCCGCTTCTACCGAGGTTTCTGCAACACTCATGGCATCCAGAAGGGTTTCTTTCAGGTTTGGAGGTAATGCCTTTGCTTTCGCCATAATTTATTTCTCTCTAAAATTTTTTTCTTACCTAATGTGCTAGAATCACAGAGTGGATGTTCTGATTATAGCAAACCAGAGGCGTACAATTGCCTCTGGTTCTGAGGCCAGATGTTAAAAGAACGTAAAAAATTTACATCAGCGGTGATTTGATACTATCGGTTACCGAAGCAAACGATTTCTTCTTCATTGAATCAAAAGTAAATTCATCCACCAAAATCGCATCCCAACGAGCATTTTCAACCGCCAGCAAATCATTCATTTCTTGTTGGGTCAGCTCGTTTTTTGCAACTTTTTCCTGCAGTTTCGCTTTTAATGCGCTAAATTTATAACGCTTCAAATCGTTGATTTTATGTGATAGCCCTTCAGTTTGGATAATTAACTGTAACGCATGTTCCATTCTATCCACTGGTTGTTTGGCATCGCCACTTAGATAGACATAGTTCTTAATCCTATCTCGGTAATGGTTATTGCCAGTCATTAAACGTGCTAATCTTTGCTCCAGTTTATCCTTAGGATAGCGCATGGTTTGTCCAAAAGGAAAAGCTAATAAGCGCATTAAAAACCCTAAGGGCCTGGAGGGGAAATTTTGACACAATGCGATCAATGATTTTTGAGCATGATAAAAGCAATAGGTCACTGCCCATTGAGCATGTAATTGCTCATCCTCATGGTCTTCATTCATTTGCACATTGCGTAAAGCAGCCATAGCCATATAAAGGTAGGAAATCCCATCAGCAAGTCGTGCTGACAGTCGTTCCCTACGCTTTAAATCACCACCTAAATAAATTAAAGACAAATCGGCAAGCCAGGCATAGGCATGGCTCAAACGTGCCAAACGTTTGTATTCTCTTTTCATGGAATTGTGAGGTACAGAAATAAATATTCCACCTGTCCATGCGGAGCAAATCGTTTTAGCAAGATTTTGCATGAAATATTGAATATGTTTCCAAATTAACACTCTAAAGGCTTCTTTATTCTCAGCCGAAACTGCATAAAACTCGTCGCGAATGAATGGATGACAAGCCATGGAACCTTGTCCAAATATCAACAGGTTTCGAGTCATCACATTAGCTCCTTCCACCGTAATAGAAACAGGAACACTTTGATACATGCTCGTTAAATAGTTACGTGGCCCAACAACCACAGCACGTCCAGCATGAACGTCCATAGCTGCATTAACCACTACTCGTGCAAGTTCTGTATTAAAATATTTGGTAATAGCAGAAGCCACGGAAGGTTTTTTATGTTCATTGACCGCAGCAACCGTTAATAAACGAGTTGAGTTGATTAAATAGTTTAATCCAGCAATTTCAGCGAGTTTTTCCGCCACCCCCTCAAATTGGGCAATTTCAACATTAAACTGACGGCGAATACGAGCAAAGGCCCCTGCCGTTAAATAAGACACGGAAGAGGATCCTGCCCCTAATGCCGGCAAAGAGATAGAGCGACCTATTGATAAACATTCAACGAGCATTTGCCATCCGTTGCCGGCCTTCTTTTGTCCGCCAATAATCGTGCTAATCGGAACAAAAATATCCTTACCGCGCAAAGTACCATTCATAAAGGGTTGGTCTGCTGGCAAATGTCTGTTACCAATTTCCAGATGTTCTGTATCACGAGGAATTAATAAGCAGGTAATGCCTTCCTGCCCTTCTCCCTTTAATAAGCCATCTGGATCTTTTAAGTTAACCGCCAATCCGATTAGTGTTGCAATAGGGGCCAAAGTTATCCATCGTTTATCCAAAGTAATATTAAGTCCCAGTATTGCCTTGCCTTCGACTGTCTTTTTAACTACTGTAGCGCTGGACTGAATAGAGGTAGCATCACTGCCCGCCCCCGGTTCAGTTAAAGCAAAACAGGGAATATCAACGCCTTTAGCCAGCCTGGGAAGATAATAGGCCTTTTGCTCCTCTGTTCCATAATAATTGAGTAACTCTCCCGGGCCCAGAGAATTAGGAACCATTACACTTACCGCAGCCACCCCAGAACGACTGGCAATTTTCATAACTACATCAGAATGTGCCCTCGCGGAAAATCCCTTACCACCAAACTCTTTCGGGATTACCAAACCAAAAAATCCTTTTTCTTTAATATACGTCCATACTTTAGCGGGTAAATCACGCTCCTGATTGATTTCCCACTCATCAAGCATGCCACATAAAATTTGAGTTTCATTATCAACAAAGGACTGTTCCTCTGGAGTTAATTGGGTAACAATACTGGCTAATCGCTGCCAATTCGGTTGACCAATAAAAATATCCTGCTCCAGCCAGGTATCTCCTGCATTTAGGGCTTCTTCCTCAGTTTTTGATAGTTTGGGTATCGTTTTACCCGCAGTTTTATACAGATAGTCACTAATAAACATACGTACGGGTTCAACTTGTATTATTACGATTGCAATAATAATAACTGTCCATAATAATAAACCGGAAATGAACGGCAATCCGATAATAAAAGTAGCCACAATCAGATAAACAACACTACCAATACCCCAGACTAGTGGGTTTATTGCTCTATAAAGTACAACTAACGTAAATACCAGATAAACTAAAAATAATGCAATAGCCATAATACCTCTTCCTTTGCTTTTTTATTATTGCAGGATAGTTAGGTAGTATATACTCTTTATAGTTCCTTTTACGAGTGGAAAAAATCTTCAGACGATACTCTAGCAGAGGTTTAACATATATTTTTTTATGCCGCTCAACTGCGTCAATATTGATGGATTGGTGATTACAGCATGACTCACAGACTGGTTTGGAATTTTGAATTTTCCACAATAAATACACCCCTTCTAAGAAGTAAGATAAATGAGCCAGATAACGTGAAGTGGGAAATACGTTATTTTTGGCCTGAAGAGCAGATCATTAGCCTGCACCTCCTGGATGACTCCTTGCTCGATATTGCTAATTACCAGCAAAAACACAAGGAGGATTACTATTATCTTTTGCCTGACTGTACCTATAATATCAAACGTCGCCGGGATGAAATACTGTATAAACCCATTTTGCAACAGGCAGCCAATGCTATTGGATATGGAACTAAAATCAATCTTGAGGCTGAAGACGATTACCCTGTTCAACAACCAGCTACGGTCCTTAAGCTACAAGACATATTACGTAAAACTCGAGAAAAAGGAATTGAAGTATGCGTCAAAAAAGAGTCGTTTACCTATAAATTTGCAACAAATCCAGGCGTAAAGCTTGAATTGGCTCGACTTGAAGTCAAAAATACAGTGTATTTTAGTGTATGCATTGAGGGTAAATCGCTTTATTTGGTAGAAAAAATTAACGAACACTTGCTGAAGAAGCAGGTTTCCTGCGACTATGTGACCTTTTTGAAAAGTATAATAAAATTATGATCCAAACCCTGTTGCACGTCATCTTTAGCTTTGGCAAAATCGGCCTAGTCTCCCTGGGTGGAGGCAATTCCATGTTAAAACTACTGGAATACGAAGCTGTTGAGTACCGTCATTGGGTTGGAAATGAAGAGTTCATCAGTATGCTAGGCTCAAGCTTTTTATTTCCCGGGCTCACTGCGGTAAAATTAGCAGCACTGATAGGATATAAAGCGGCGGGATTTTTGGGATTGCTCCTTGCCGTCATTTGCCTTAACCTCCCAGGCTTGATTCTGGCAATATTGGGCTATCATTGGCTTACCTCTCATAATGGACCCACTACGCGTAAAATTATGATCTCAGTTCAGTATGGTGGTCTGGCATTATTAGCTGCTGCAACTTTTTCTGTTGCTCAAGGTGTTGTGAATATGCATTCCTCTATTCCAATTGCCATTATGTGTGCCGTGTTTTTTTTGGCTTTGGCCTTTTGGAATTTATCCCCTTTTTATGGTTTTATTGCTTTTATCGGCATTTGTTTTTTTTTGGTTCGTTGATCAGAGCAGTGCTTCATCTTTTTTCCAAGAGCAGAAAAAATCAGATGAGCCTGGCAAGTGGTAGCGTTATACTAAAGGACGTATTACTCTAATTTCATAAAAAAGGAAATGAAGGCCCCATGGACACAAAATTGGATAATCCGGAATATTATATTAACAGAGAATTCTCTGCTATAGCCTTTAATCAAAGAGTACTGATGCTTGCTAATGACGAGCGTGTCCCTTTATTGGAGAGAATGCGTTTTCTTAGTATTTGCAGTAGTAATCTGGATGAATTTTTTGAAATTCGAGTGGCAGGTCTTAAGGAAAAAATTGCCTTGTCTTCAAGCAAAAGAACCATAGATGGTTTGCGGGCTGATGAGGCTTTTAGTCAGATTAGCCAAAAAGCTCATCTCCTTATTGAACAGCTGTATAATATATTTAACAAGCAACTTCTGCCTGCCTTACGCAAAGAAAACATTCATTTCCTCGAAACTCACCAATGGACAGATGACATCCATTTATGGGCAAAACACTATTTTAAACATGAAATTCTACCTGTAATCAGTCCTATAGCACTTGACTTAGCACACCCATTGCCCAAACTAATCAATAAAAGTCTGAATTTTATCATTTCCTTAAGTGGAAAAGATGCCTTTGATCGTAATATTAACTATGCGGTGGTGCACGCCCCAAGATCGATACCACGTATGATTCATTTGCCCTCAGAACTATGTGGAGACGCACATTATTTTGTTTATCTGACGTCTATTATTAAAACTCACGTCAATAGTTTATTCCCTGGAATGGAGATCAGTGGTTGTTATTCATTTCGCTTAACCCGTAACAGCGATTTATTCTTAAGAGAAGAAGAAATTGATGATTTGGCTCAAGCAGTGCAACGGGAAATCTTTTCCCGTCATTATGGCCATGTAGTCAGACTGGAAATTGAGCATAAATGCCCTGAGAAAATAATCGATTTTCTCCTGCAGAAATATCATTTAAGACATGAGGATACCTATTATTGTGATGGTCCTGTGAATTTACAAAGATATACCAGTGCCATTAATAGTATTGACAGACCTGACTTAAATTACCCCCCATTAACTGCTCAATACCCTAAATTTCCCAAATCAGAGCGAAATTTATTCAATGTTCTCGATGAACAGGACATATTGCTCCACCATCCTTACCAAAGCTTTGAACTGGTCATCGATTTTGTGAGACAAGCAGCGGCAGATCCCCATGTTCTGGCAATTAACCAAACCCTATACCGCACACACTCCGCATCAGTAATGGTTGATGCCCTGGTTAATGCAGCACATTCAGGAAAAGAAGTAACAGCAGTTATAGAGTTACGTGCCCGTTTTGACGAAGAGTCCAACTTAAAACTTGCTAATAAACTGCATACAGCCGGTGTGCTGGTACTTTATGGGGTGGTCGGCTATAAAACCCATGCCAAAATGACCCTGGTAGTAAGGCGAACCCATGGTAAGTTAAAGCGTTATGTCCATTTAAGTACAGGAAATTACCACGAACAAACAGCGAAACGTTATACCGATATAGGTTTGTTAACCTGCGAGCCAACAATTGCCTCAGACACTCAAATTATTTTTCAGCAACTTACCGGCCTTGGAAAAGTGGTAAAGCTTAAAGCACTGAGTCACGCTCCATTTACCCTGCAAAAAACCCTACTGCAATTCATAGAGCAATGCATCAATGCTGCTACAAATGGTGTAGAAACTGAAATAATGCTCAAGATAAACGGATTAACTGATAAGGTAACCATCCAGGCTTTGTATAGAGCATCTCAAGCGGGGGTAAAAATTAACCTGTTAGTTCGGGGTGTTTGTTGCTTGAAACCCGGACTACATGGAGTATCGGATAACATACGTGTCTTGTCATTTATTGGTCGTTTTCTGGAACATCATCGAATCTATTATTTTCGCATTAATGAGGTGGAGCATTTTTTTTGTTCCAGCGCAGACCTGATGGAAAGAAACTTATATCATCGCATCGAAATAATGTTCCCCATTCTTGATGAGCAATCCAAAAAAAGAATCAAACAGGAAATCATCAAAAACTATCTCAAAGATAATAGCAATACTTGGGAGATGCAAAGTGATGGGACCTATAAGCCCAATATCCAGGGAAATAACTGTGCCCAGGAAAAATTAGTAAAACTTTATGAAGATGACTCAGTCTGAATCTCTTTCAAATCAATAATGTCTTACTTGATTTTCCTGGCTCTTCTCGAGCCAGACGTGGTAATAAATAGCCGGGCAAGCGGATTTGTAACTGCTTATACAATGCTTGTACCGTGGTAAAGGGTAAATCAAAGTGAGCGGCACCTTTTACCTTATCCAGCACATGCAAATAATAAGGCATGACGCCATAAGCAAATAAAGATTGACTTAATACAGCTAAAGTTGTGGCATCATCGTTTATACCCTTTAGCAAAACGGATTGATTTAACAAGCAACAACCAACCTTTTGCAAATCGTCACAGGCTTTTCGCACGTCCTCATCAAGCTCCTGGGGATGATTACAATGTAATACCACAACCTTTTTAAAACGCGTTGTTGCCAATAACGCGATCAAGCCCTGATCTATTCGTTCAGGAAGCACAACAGGGATACGGGTATGGATGCGTAAAGTATGAAGGTGGGGAATACATTCAAGCTGTTGAAGCAAATCAGCTAACATTACGTCAGAGGCCAGTAAAGGATCGCCTCCGCTTAAAATAACCTCTGTAATACTGATATCATTAGCGATATAGTTACAGATTTCTTTCCAACCCCTTCGCCCTGGATTGTTGCCTTGATAAGGGAAGTGTCTTCTAAAACAATAACGACAATTGACTGCGCAAACCCCTGTTAGGGTAAGTAATACCCGCCCATGATACTTATGAATCAATCCTTTTATAGGGATGGTGTTTAATTCAATAAGTGGATCAACGTTGTAACCATCCTTATCTTTAAGTTCGTTAGATGCGGCCAGCACTTGTAACAATAAAGGATCATTGGGGTTTCCTTTTTGCATACGCTTTGCAAATCCCAATGGGATACGGCTGGGAAATTGTTTTTCCGCCAACAAACTACCATTGATGATTGGCAACTCTAAAAAATCTAATAAGTCACTTGCCGAAGTGAATCCTTGCGCTAAAATTTTCTGCCAACTCAAAGAGGTTTCTCGCATTAATTATACAGACTTGATAAACTGTGCGAACTGTAACGAAAATAAAGCAAAATCTCAACTATGGAGCACTGATGGCAATCTATAGCACTAACGAATTTAAAAATGGCTTAAAAGTAATGGTTGATGATGCACCATGTAACATTCTTGATTGTGAGTTTGTTAAACCAGGAAAAGGGCAAGCCTTTACCCGAATTAAAATTCGTAACCTAAAAACAGGCAGGGTAGTAGAGCGGACATTTAAATCTGGAGATACGTTACCCTCTGCAGATGTTGCAGATGTAGAAATGCAATATCTTTATAATGACGGCGAACAATGGCACTTTATGGTTCCAGATAATTTCGAACAATATGCCGTGAATGAGACCACACTTGCAGATGCTGCTCAATGGTTAAAAGAACAAGATATCTGTATCGTAACGCTGTGGAATAATGAACCCATACAAGTTATGCCACCTACTTTTGTCATTTTGGAAATTGTTGAAACCGATCCTGGTCTCAAGGGCGATACCTCAGGCGGCGGTGGAAAGCCTGCCAAATTAGAGACCGGTGCTGTAGTGCGCGTCCCTTTATTTGTTCAAACAGGTGAATTAATTAAAGTGGATACCCGGAAAGGCGAGTATGTTTCACGGGCTAAGGAATAATTTCATAACATAAAACGTCACTATTGAACTAATGGCGTTTTATGTCATCTGCTTTGAACTATTTAGCAGTCTAGTAACCACCGAAATAACCAGCCCCCCAATACCCAGTGTTTCCCCAGTAGTATCCCGGATAACCAATATAATAGTAATTATTTCCCCAATAGGGTCTGGTATTGTAATAACCTACCGAGTAAACATAGTCATTGCTATAAGCTGGATCATAAATAACAGTATTAACTCCAGTATTAGCAGCACAACCGGTAATTATCAGTAAAGGTGCACTCACAGTAATAGCAACTACTAACTTATTCATGATTGCTTCCTAGCATATAATTGTTCTTTAATTATACAGCATGATTTTCATTTACTCAAATGGAGTGCTTTCATTTACTAGGAGGGGAAAACGTTATGAGCTAGCAGAACAATAGATAGAACAGGCAATGACATCCTAGATACTGAGCCGCGACTAACATGCACTTTGGAGACTTATGCAGAGCTTAAGGTTTCCTGTAAAATCCAGGCTTACACACCACCCTTCAAAACAGTCTCCCTATTTGAAATTACTTACTGGTTCAGCAGGATCAGTCATCACCTATATGTACTAATAATAGACCATCACAGCCCTTATTGGCAATTTTTTGTACAATTATTCGTATCCTGTCAGAATCGCCGGGTAAGTGTCTGCCACTGAGCCCGGACTAATCCGAGCCGCGCGCGTCAGCAAGCGGAATTATCTCGAGATGCTTATGTGGTGCATGGAACCTGCCGCACTTTAAGTAAGATTAATTCAGCCAATGATGGCATTTCAAATTTTTTAGTCACCCTATCGTAAATATACTGATAAACGTTGTATCCTGTCAGAATCGCCGGGTAAGTGTCTGCCACTGAGTCCGGATTAATCCGAGCCGCGCGCGTCAGCAAGCGGAATTCTTTAAAAATATTCAAAATACCTATTGACACGGTTTTTCTGTAAAACTGATGTTTTTCCATATCAAACGTAAGTCATGCAATATGCATGCCCTAAGATCCCCAAGATCACAATGTAGCCCCTTTCACTAATAAAACATCTCCCTCCTGAGGTCAGATTTTTTCTTAGCCCTTAGTGGCGTTAAAACTCGAAAAATGCGTTCAAAAAAAGTCATGTTATGATTGCCGTATCAGCATTAGTAACGCAGTGGTAGATGATGAAACGCCAAGAAATCAAACAAGTTTTAGATGAGTTAACAAAAGATATCGATAGTCTTGCCGACAAAAAGGCCGTGACTATCATTAAGGTATTGGTTAATTTGGTCGAAATGCTTGCCGAAGAAAATGCTTTGCTCAGAGAGGAAAACCAAGTATTACGTGATGAGATAAACCGCCTTAAGGGTGAACAGGGCAAACCTAATATTCGCGGTCAATCCAAAGGTAGCAATGGCGATAATACAGGCAATTCCAATCATTCATCTGAAGGAGATCGCAATAAACGTGGTAAAGGGAACAATAAAAACACAGGCAAAGACAAAAAAAACGTACGTATTGATAGACGTGTTACGATTGCTCTGGACAAAGCAACGCTGCCAGATGACGCCAAGTTCAAGGGTTTTGAGATTCGAATCATCCAGGATCTAAAAATCATCACGGATAATGTTGAATTCAAGCTGGAAACGTATTACTCACCATCTTTGAAAAAAACCTTTATTGCGCCGATTCCTGGCGAATATAAGGGCAGTGAATTTGGTCCTGGGGTTAAAGCGCTGGTCATCACATTATACCGTGATGCAGGGATGACGGAGAGCGCCATTGAGCGCTTTTTAAAAACATGTGGTATTCAAATATCACATGGTAAAATTGCTTCCATGCTGACAGAAGGCAATGATATTTTTCATCAGGAAAAAGAAGATATTGTCGATGCCGGTAGCAACGCAGGCTTGTACCAGCAGATGGATGACACAGGCAGTCGTGTTAACGGCAAAAATCACTACACCCATGTTTTATGTAATGACTTTTTTACAGCATACTTCACTCGTCGTAAAAAAGATCGCTTGACCTTATTGGAGTTGCTGTGTCGAGACCAATTAAAGTTTATGTTTAATCAGGAGGCTTATGAGTTAATGGATGAGTTTGGTCTCGCAAAAAAATGGTTGGATCAAATTAAACCAATGCTGCATGCACAACCCCTCACACGTGAATCAATCGATAGTTTGATGGGAACACTTTTTCCAAATCCAAAAAAACACAGCACGAATCGACGCATAATTCTTGAGTCAGCAGCTCTTGCCTATTATCAGCACTCGAAATACTTCATCCATTATTTAATGACAGATGATGCGCCTCAGTTTAATAAATTGGCCCTACATCATGCGCTGTGCTGGATCCATGAAGGTCGTCATTATAAAAAACTCACTCCATTCTCAGATATGAATCAGAATATATTGGCTGTATTTCTTGAGCAATTATGGGATTTCTACCATGCATTATTGACTTACAAGACGGCTCCATCTCAATCAATGGCCCAACAACTATCAATGCAATTTGATACTTTGTTCGCAACCACGACAGGCTATGATGTTTTAGATCAACGCATTGCAAAGACACGTGCTAAAAAACAAGCGTTATTATTGGTGTTAGACCATCCATTTCTGCCATTGCACAACAATGCCTCTGAATTAGGGACACGGTTTCAAGCAAGGATACGCGACATCAATCTCCAAACGGTCTCCCAAAATGGCACCAAATCAAAGGATACGTTTGCCACGATTGTACAGACGGCCAGAAAACTGAAAGTTAACGTTTATCAGTATATTTACGATAGGGTGACTAAAAAATTTGAAATGCCATCATTGGCTGAATTAATCTTACTTAAAGTGCGGCAGGTTCCATGCACCACATAAGCATCTCGAGATAATTCCGCTTGCTGACGCGCGCGGCTCGGATTAGTCCGGGCTCAGTGGCAGACACTTACCCGGCGATTCTGACAGGATACTAAACGTTAACTTTCAGTTTTCTGGCCGTCTGTACAATCGTGGCAAACGTATCCTTTGATTTGGTGCCATTTTGGGAGACCGTTTGGAGATTGATGTCGCGTATCCTTGCTTGAAACCGTGTCCCTAATTCAGAGGCATTGTTGTGCAATGGCAGAAATGGATGGTCTAACACCAATAATAACGCTTGTTTTTTAGCACGTGTCTTTGCAATGCGTTGATCTAAAACATCATAGCCTGTCGTGGTTGCGAACAAAGTATCAAATTGCATTGATAGTTGTTGGGCCATTGATTGAGATGGAGCCGTCTTGTAAGTCAATAATGCATGGTAGAAATCCCATAATTGCTCAAGAAATACAGCCAATATATTCTGATTCATATCTGAGAATGGAGTGAGTTTTTTATAATGACGACCTTCATGGATCCAGCACAGCGCATGATGTAGGGCCAATTTATTAAACTGAGGCGCATCATCTGTCATTAAATAATGGATGAAGTATTTCGAGTGCTGATAATAGGCAAGAGCTGCTGACTCAAGAATTATGCGTCGATTCGTGCTGTGTTTTTTTGGATTTGGAAAAAGTGTTCCCATCAAACTATCGATTGATTCACGTGTGAGGGGTTGTGCATGCAGCATTGGTTTAATTTGATCCAACCATTTTTTTGCGAGACCAAACTCATCCATTAACTCATAAGCCTCCTGATTAAACATAAACTTTAATTGGTCTCGACACAGCAACTCCAATAAGGTCAAGCGATCTTTTTTACGACGAGTGAAGTATGCTGTAAAAAAGTCATTACATAAAACATGGGTGTAGTGATTTTTGCCGTTAACACGACTGCCTGTGTCATCCATCTGCTGGTACAAGCCTGCGTTGCTACCGGCATCGACAATATCTTCTTTTTCCTGATGAAAAATATCATTGCCTTCTGTCAGCATGGAAGCAATTTTACCATGTGATATTTGAATACCACATGTTTTTAAAAAGCGCTCAATGGCGCTCTCCGTCATCCCTGCATCACGGTATAATGTGATGACCAGCGCTTTAACCCCAGGACCAAATTCACTGCCCTTATATTCGCCAGGAATCGGCGCAATAAAGGTTTTTTTCAAAGATGGTGAGTAATACGTTTCCAGCTTGAATTCAACATTATCCGTGATGATTTTTAGATCCTGGATGATTCGAATCTCAAAACCCTTGAACTTGGCGTCATCTGGCAGCGTTGCTTTGTCCAGAGCAATCGTAACACGTCTATCAATACGTACGTTTTTTTTGTCTTTGCCTGTGTTTTTATTGTTCCCTTTACCACGTTTATTGCGATCTCCTTCAGATGAATGATTGGAATTGCCTGTATTATCGCCATTGCTACCTTTGGATTGACCGCGAATATTAGGTTTGCCCTGTTCACCCTTAAGGCGGTTTATCTCATCACGTAATACTTGGTTTTCCTCTCTGAGCAAAGCATTTTCTTCGGCAAGCATTTCGACCAAATTAACCAATACCTTAATGATAGTCACGGCCTTTTTGTCGGCAAGACTATCGATATCTTTTGTTAACTCATCTAAAACTTGTTTGATTTCTTGGCGTTTCATCATCTACCACTGCGTTACTAATGCTGATACGGCAATCATAACATGACTTTTTTTGAACGCATTTTTCGAGTTTTAACGCCACTAAGGGCTAAGAAAAAATCTGACCTCAGGAGGGAGATGTTTTATTAGTGAAAGGGGCTACATTGTGATCTTGGGGATCTTAGGGCATGCATATTGCATGACTTACGTTTGATATGGAAAAACATCAGTTTTACAGAAAAACCGTGTCAATAGGTATTTTGAATATTTTTAAAGAATTCCGCTTGCTGACGCGCGCGGCTCGGATTAATCCGGACTCAGTGGCAGACACTTACCCGGCGATTCTGACAGGATACACAGAACGGTATTTAAGATTACTCTTGTTCTCTACTCTTCTAACTTCAATGGTGCAGTGTTGCGCATTAGAAGGCTGATATAAAAATGATGAAAAGTTGACTTGCCTGGCCCTTCGGCGTCCTGTGACTTGTTCTGAGAGATAATCAAATTTTTTAAGACCATCTCCCAGCAGGGCGGCAGGTAGGCAATTACAGATAAACTATCAATAATCCCAGATAAGGACATAAAATATACAGATTATCCGTATCCTGTCAGAATCGCCGGGTAAGTGTCTGCCACTGAGTCCGGATTAATCCGAGCCGCGCGCGTCAGCAAGCGGAATTCTTTAAAAATATTCAAAATACCTATTGACACGGTTTTTCTGTAAAACTGATGTTTTTCCATATCAAACGTAAGTCATGCAATATGCATGCCCTAAGATCCCCAAGATCACAATGTAGCCCCTTTCACTAATAAAACATCTCCCTCCTGAGGTCAGATTTTTTCTTAGCCCTTAGTGGCGTTAAAACTCGAAAAATGCGTTCAAAAAAAGTCATGTTATGATTGCCGTATCAGCATTAGTAACGCAGTGGTAGATGATGAAACGCCAAGAAATCAAACAAGTTTTAGATGAGTTAACAAAAGATATCGATAGTCTTGCCGACAAAAAGGCCGTGACTATCATTAAGGTATTGGTTAATTTGGTCGAAATGCTTGCCGAAGAAAATGCTTTGCTCAGAGAGGAAAACCAAGTATTACGTGATGAGATAAACCGCCTTAAGGGTGAACAGGGCAAACCTAATATTCGCGGTCAATCCAAAGGTAGCAATGGCGATAATACAGGCAATTCCAATCATTCATCTGAAGGAGATCGCAATAAACGTGGTAAAGGGAACAATAAAAACACAGGCAAAGACAAAAAAAACGTACGTATTGATAGACGTGTTACGATTGCTCTGGACAAAGCAACGCTGCCAGATGACGCCAAGTTCAAGGGTTTTGAGATTCGAATCATCCAGGATCTAAAAATCATCACGGATAATGTTGAATTCAAGCTGGAAACGTATTACTCACCATCTTTGAAAAAAACCTTTATTGCGCCGATTCCTGGCGAATATAAGGGCAGTGAATTTGGTCCTGGGGTTAAAGCGCTGGTCATCACATTATACCGTGATGCAGGGATGACGGAGAGCGCCATTGAGCGCTTTTTAAAAACATGTGGTATTCAAATATCACATGGTAAAATTGCTTCCATGCTGACAGAAGGCAATGATATTTTTCATCAGGAAAAAGAAGATATTGTCGATGCCGGTAGCAACGCAGGCTTGTACCAGCAGATGGATGACACAGGCAGTCGTGTTAACGGCAAAAATCACTACACCCATGTTTTATGTAATGACTTTTTTACAGCATACTTCACTCGTCGTAAAAAAGATCGCTTGACCTTATTGGAGTTGCTGTGTCGAGACCAATTAAAGTTTATGTTTAATCAGGAGGCTTATGAGTTAATGGATGAGTTTGGTCTCGCAAAAAAATGGTTGGATCAAATTAAACCAATGCTGCATGCACAACCCCTCACACGTGAATCAATCGATAGTTTGATGGGAACACTTTTTCCAAATCCAAAAAAACACAGCACGAATCGACGCATAATTCTTGAGTCAGCAGCTCTTGCCTATTATCAGCACTCGAAATACTTCATCCATTATTTAATGACAGATGATGCGCCTCAGTTTAATAAATTGGCCCTACATCATGCGCTGTGCTGGATCCATGAAGGTCGTCATTATAAAAAACTCACTCCATTCTCAGATATGAATCAGAATATATTGGCTGTATTTCTTGAGCAATTATGGGATTTCTACCATGCATTATTGACTTACAAGACGGCTCCATCTCAATCAATGGCCCAACAACTATCAATGCAATTTGATACTTTGTTCGCAACCACGACAGGCTATGATGTTTTAGATCAACGCATTGCAAAGACACGTGCTAAAAAACAAGCGTTATTATTGGTGTTAGACCATCCATTTCTGCCATTGCACAACAATGCCTCTGAATTAGGGACACGGTTTCAAGCAAGGATACGCGACATCAATCTCCAAACGGTCTCCCAAAATGGCACCAAATCAAAGGATACGTTTGCCACGATTGTACAGACGGCCAGAAAACTGAAAGTTAACGTTTATCAGTATATTTACGATAGGGTGACTAAAAAATTTGAAATGCCATCATTGGCTGAATTAATCTTACTTAAAGTGCGGCAGGTTCCATGCACCACATAAGCATCTCGAGATAATTCCGCTTGCTGACGCGCGCGGCTCGGATTAGTCCGGGCTCAGTGGCAGACACTTACCCGGCGATTCTGACAGGATACGATTATCCTTTAAATAAACCACAACAATTTGAAAACCAGGAATCTTGTTCTAAATTGGACTCAGAGTCCGATTCATACTTAAAACTACTAGCCAGTGCTGTTTCAGGCCCGTTTTTTCTTGCTCTCAATTGGGAGCTGAACATTCCATTGGGGTTACTTGTGGCCGTTACTACTTCAATGGGCTTTACAGTTTGAACAGCTATTTCCTGTTTTTGTTTTTCTTCTTCTTTTTCTTGGTTCGCTGCCATTGCCTGAGCGATGAATCTAAATGGGTTTTGCTGATCGCAAGCTTTAGGACACATCATTTCAAGATGACGACTGATGTCATGGCGAGTCTTGGCATCTAACTGGGCCAGCTTCTCACCAATGGACTGTTCATGTCCCTTTAATAATGATGAACAAAGTGTGGTAAATTCCAGACACAAATCAACATTAAATTCAGGGCTGGAGAAAAATAGCTCAGGTTTATCACCCAATAAAAACCGCTCGATCTCTCGATTCACTATAAAGGCGTTAGCTGTTTTTGTCGCAAGTTCGCTATGGTCGAATGTGTTATTAATATGATGCGCTAGCTGACTGCGACTGTGTGTCGGGGTGGTCAGAGCCAGTCTTACTGCAATGGCAGACTCATTCTTCTCTAAAATCTTTAGGGCTAAATCCTTAAAAGGAGTAAATAATTCGTCATTAACTTCCTCATTCGTTAGTAACTCATAAGGGCATTGTTGGGTGGGATCTAATAATTCAAGCACTCGTTTTTTTACTTCGTGAGCATGAGAAATCACTGTGTGGAAGGATTCGTCTTCTGTTTCACTTTTTAATGAATTAATTGCAAGGCCGAAATTGTCCAATTCCTCCTGTGGACAGGCTAATATCATGCGCGAAGCTAAATTTTGCTTCTCTTTAGTTGATAATTTGTTTAACTCCTCGCGGTGCTCTGCTAATGCATCACTGGTACCAAGTTCCTGGTATGGATTTTCCAACTGTTTTATTTGTTCGAAGGTGAAGGTCATTTAAATCTCCTTATAAGCTCAGCAGCAGCTGATATTGGTTTGTTCAATATTGTAGCGAGACTATATTAACGGATTCCAATTAACCTGTCATGAAATTACCCTAAAGTTTTTCCAACGAATGTCGAATAAGTAGTTAGATGCCCGTGTTTGCCTTAAAAAATACAATAACAACAAGGAGTAGGCAATGTCTAAGAATCACTTATTACAAGACCCCTTTTTAAATGAACTACGCAAAGAAAAAGTCCCTGTATCTGTTTTTTTAGTTAACGGTATTAAATTACATGGCGTAGTTGATTCTTTTGATCAATATGTAGTGATGTTAAAAAACTCCATTACTCAAATGGTCTACAAACATGCTATATCAACAGTTGTTCCTTCTCGTCTTGTGAAAATTCCTATGGATGAAGCAGCAACTGGTGAGGATGCTGGAACTGTGGCAGACTAGGCTACTTTTGTTTTTTGGGAAGTTGGATAGTGTTTGAACGTCCGCAGGGTGGTGAGAGAGCAATTTTGGTGCAATTAGCAGTACCTGGGATTGAGGCTGAGGAGGCATTGGCTGAATTTAAAGAGCTGGCCCTTTCAGCACGTGCAGATATACTGGATTGTGTTCTAGGCACTCGCGCAACCCCTGATGCCAAATATTATCTGGGAAAAGGTAAGGCAGACGAAATTAGCCAATTGGTCAAGGCGCTGGATGCGGAACTGGTTTTGGTCAATCATGAATTATCACCATCTCAAGAGCGCAATCTGGAGCGATTGTTTGAATGTCGTGTGGTTGATCGAAGTGGGTTGATTTTGGATATTTTTGCTCAGAGAGCGCGTACATTTGAAGGCAAACTTCAAGTTGAACTGGCGCAATTACAACATTTATCCACCAGACTTATTCGAGGCTGGACTCATTTGGAGCGCCAAAAAGGCGGTATCGGCTTGCGTGGTCCTGGTGAAACTCAATTAGAAACAGATAGACGCTTATTGCGTGAACGGATCAGATCGATTAACAAACGATTGGAAAAAGTGCGTTGTAGCCGGGAGCAAAATCGTCAGTCGCGACGAAAAGCAGATCTGTGTACTGTTTCATTAGTGGGATACACCAACGCAGGAAAATCAACCTTATTTAACGCCCTGACTGGCGAGTGTATCTATGTCGCCAATCAATTGTTTGCAACTTTGGATCCCACCATGCGGAAATTGGATTTACCCGGCTCCTCTGCGGTAATTTTAGCTGACACGGTGGGATTCATTCGAGATTTACCGCATCATTTAGTGGAGGCATTTCGAGCAACATTAGAAGAAACCCAACAAGCAGATCTACTAGTGCATGTCATTGATATTTCTGATCCCCACTGGCGAGATAGTGTTTTTGCCGTACAAAAAGTATTGGACGAATTAGGTGTAAATGACATTCCAGTTATTCAGGTTTTTAATAAGATTGATTTACAGGAAGGATGGCTGCCAAAGATTGATTATACAGAAGGCTTTTGCAAAGTATGGATTTCAGCTGCCTCGGATTTAGGGCTTGATCTTTTAAAAGAAGCAATCGCTACTCAATTACATGGAGTAGTTCTCATTGAGAATGTAGTAATAAAGCCCACCCAAGCTAAACTGCGTGCTCAATTATATCAACTGGGCTCCGTATTAACTGAGTCTATTAGTGAAGAGGGTGATTGGATATTAAAGATTAGAATAACCAACGCACAAAAACAGCGGTTGTTCGTATGAAGAAATCAATTTTTTTGAAAGTTAGTGATACGGATTACTGAACGTATTATCTATGGATGAGAGAGTCTGAGTAGTTCCCGGTACAAAAACGGGGCTTGTACTTAACAAAAAATGCTGCCGAACATGAATTATTAATCTTAAGTGCTATAATTATATTAACAACTTCAAAATTAAACACAATAATTTATGGAGTTATGATGATTAAGCCGCAAAAGCCAAAAAATGAAATACAGCGATTACAGGCTCTTCAAAATCTGAATATTCTCGATACCAAATCTGAAGAGCGATTTGATTGCATCACACGTGTTGCTCAAAATTTATTTCACGTACCGATTGCTTCAGTTTCATTTGTTGATAAAGAGCGAGAATGGTTTAAGTCCAAATACGGTTTGCAATTTGAGGAAACACCAAGAGAAATCTCTTTTGGCGCCCATGTTATTCTTAAAGAAGAAATCATGATCGTTAATGATGCCTTGAATGATATCCGCTTTAAAGATAATCCTTTAGTCTTGGGTAATCCTGAAATTCGGTTTTATCTAGGTTGTCCTTTAAAAATTAAAGGACTATATAACATTGGAACCCTATGCTTAATTGACCATAAAGCTCAACAATTCAGTGATGCTGATATAGGTATTGTTAAAGACTTGGCGGCAATAGTTGAAGCCGAGTTTGATGCCCATTGCTCCACCATCGATGAGCTCACCAGTTTATCCAACCGGCAGGGCTTGCTTCCGGTTGGAAAACAAATAATCAAGCGATGTAATCAGTTTGATAGAAACCTTTTATTGCTCTATTTTGACATAAATAACCTTAAGTCCATTAATGACAAATATGGGCATGATGAAGGGGATAAGGTTTTAAAAATATTCGCGCAGCAATTATTAAAAAATTTCCGTGGTTCTGATGCATTTGCTCGCTTGGGAGGTGATAAATTTTGTGTTTTATGCCCCGGAATGTTTAAAGAACATCTTCCCAAGGTCATGAAAAGACTACAAAATAAATTACTATCTGTTCAAACAAACTATCCAATTGAGTTCAGCATGGGAGCTTTTGCCTATGATCGTGCGCATCATTCAATAACTTCCCTTGTTGAAGAGGCTTACGAAAAATTATATGAAGACAAAAGACGTTACCACTAGTTTTAGAGCGGACAGCTGAAACCTGTTATAGCCTAGTCCGAATAGATCGTTTAGCTCGCCCATACTGGATGCAGTGCTACCTCTTTTTTAAAAGCCTCCATCTTTATTTTTGTCGCAGGTTTATTTCGATTCTTTTGGGATTCTATATGAACATCCCAACGGACTACACTTGCTTTGCCTATTCCAAAACGGATGGCTGCTTCTTCAATGCTTAAATTTCTGCAGCTCTTATTTTTAATGCTTTTTGCGAAAATCTAATGAGTACGTCATAAGTAATTGATAGTAATCAATTTATTCGGAATCGGCTATACGTAATATACCAACGATCAGTAGTAACAAGAGGATACCCTAATGGATATGATGCTTAAAAAAACGGGCTGGCTATAGAAAAAGCTGGTTAGAAACTAAAGGAAATTTGGCCGAGATTTGGGGGCTGTCGACGGTCCCTGGTTAGATGGTATTAAATTATGCACAACCAGTCGGGGCACAGCTTGTATGATATCAATCTATGGTTAATAAATATATTTTTCTGTTACCATCGGTCACATAAAGTATTGTAGTGGTTAATTTATTCTATTGATTTACAATTGGGCCGCATCCTACCAGTTTTAAATTAAATTTTGTAAGGAATCATATCTTGGGTAAAAAATATAAAAAAACAGGAAGCTATGAGAAGTACCTAGATTGGGACTCAGGGCCATTGCGTATCGAGGTGGAATATAGCAGCAATCAATCAGCTGTGAAAATAAATAAAGTGTGTGTATTAGGATACACAAAGCACAAGGAATACAGGCTTGGATGGGAATTTTTAAGTCCTGTATTGCACTTAGAGTTTAATAGTAACGAGTCACTAATGGCTTTCTTTAACATGTGTCCAGATAGCATCAAAGCTCTTCCAAGATCGAGCCGATCCGGGGAAATTAATGAAAATTACAAGCTTTTGGGTACAGCTGATGAAAAGATCGCAATTTCAATTAGGGGCTATCATGGTCTGGAAGTTTCTTTTCAGGTATGTAATCAACAGTATTTTGGCTCTAAACATCAACCCATTAAATTTGAAATACATGATGTTCCATTTGAAAGTGTATCGATATGGAAAGATCTTTTGCTTACCATGTATCTATTCGATGAGTTTGATGCAAGAACTATAAGGGAGTTGTTTTTCGCTTTTAAAGTTGCTGATTTTTTCTGCGAGGAGGATGTGATAAAATTAGCCCGGGATAATTACTTTGATATGGCATTTCATTTAGCGACACTTGTAGATGAACGTTTTAATCGTGGTTTACTCTGTCAACTAGGTGAATATTGTCTATCAAAGTTTCAAACAAAAAACGCAGAGCTCTGTTATCAAGAAATAATATCGTCTGGCTTTAAAAATGGCTACCACAAAGCAAGTTCAAGGATGATACAACTTAACGGTAGGGTATCTGAAAAAGATGCAATAAACGCAAGAGAACTGATGTTTTTGCATGAACTGCAATCCGAATGCAAAGATTACCAGCGAATCGATGACTTGTTCCATTCTATAAGCGGTTTATCCGCTCAAAACCCCATTACTAAGAATGTATACTCCCCATCCAGTTTGTTTGCAATCGCTCAGCAAATGAAAAGATTAGTTCAAGAGAATGCCAAGTTAAAACAAGAAATTACTAGTTTAAGCTCCTCACCTGCGACTGATGAGACCAATGAAAAAAACAATAGCCCTGGTTTTTTTAAATAAAATGGAGCGATTCACCTAATTTTTAAAATTTTTGAAAAAGTCAGATTAGAGTGTAGGTCTTACGAAAAGCGGCTCCGTTACAAAAAGTGATGTAGCATATGGGGTTGTGCTGATAGATGCGACAGAAACATTGCCTATAATCAATTTACTCGGACCAAGACTGTAAAAGTCTGGTTAAGAGATCCTCGGTTTTTGTTGGGCGTTTTCTGCTAAGACCTGCTCCAGTGTCTCTGCCGTTTGCCCGCCATATAAAGTTTTAACCAGCTGTCCTTTGGGATTGAAGATAAAAGTTACTGGTACCCCGGTAATATCGCCAAGATGTAAATCATTAGAAGGGTCTTTAAGTAAATTGGGATAATTGATCTTATGCCTTTTGATTAAGTTTTTTTGTTCGCGTAAAGACAGCGCGTCGAAATTGACAGCAAATAAAGCCACCTGTTTTTTTTTGTGACTTTGATAAAAGCGATTAAATTCAGGGATTTCATCAACACAAGTCTGACACCAACCGGCCCAATAATTAATGAACACCCATTTTCCTTTGAGAGATGAAAAAGGGGTAATTTGGCCATGGGTATCTTCAAATAAAACATTCGTCAGGCTAAAAGAAGATGAAGCCATAAAAATAAGGGTAGATAGCAGAAATTTTCGAATCATTCTCATAGTCACCTCTTGGATAAGCGCGTTCAGTTTAGCATATCTTATTCGTAGGGTGACTTTTATTATCTTAAATAAGTATCTCTTTTCTGGATGATTGCCCATAGGAAATCATGATTTTTTGAACTATGCTATTAATAATAAAAGGTTTAAGAGATGAGCATGAAAGCAATTGAGGTTGGACAATTAATTGATGGCAGGTTAATGCGTGAAGGTGCAGGGGTTAAATTAAATCGTTATATTGGTGCTGACAGAACCAATGAATTCGAACCGATTTTACTCTTCGATTATTTCGACAGCAGTGACTCACTAGATTACATAGGTGGTTTCCCTCCTCATCCACATCGTGGTTTTGAGACAGTGACCTATCTGCTGCATGGTGCTCTTACTCATGAAGACAATCAAGGTCATAAAGGTGTCCTCCGAAGTGGGGATGTGCAATGGATGACCGCTGGAAAAGGAATTATCCATTCCGAAATGCCCTCTGCATCCAGTGGTCGGTTGCAGGGGCTTCAGCTGTGGTTGAATTTACCTGCTGCAAAAAAAATGGTTGAGCCGCGCTATCAGGAACTGCTAAGTTCGCACTTGCCCCTTGAGACTAAAGAGTGCGGAGCTGTAATTAAAGTAATTGCAGGCAGAACGGATCAAGGGACGAGATCGCCCATAACGGGTATTGCTACTAAACCTTTATTTTTGGACATTCGCTTGCCGGCAGGCACCTCTGTTCAACAGCACATCCTTAGGGATTACCAAGCAATATTATTTGTTGTTTCTGGGGAAGTAGGGGTTGGTCAACAAAAAATTAAGCAAGAAGTATTGGCAGGGCTTACCGCAGGTGATCTACTCACCCTAAAGAGCGAGCAGGATAGTCACTGTTTATTAATTGCCGCTGCAAAACTGCATGAACCAATTACCCGTTATGGTCCTTTTGTAATGAATACTCAAACAGAGGTAATGCAAGCTTTGGACGATTTTCGTAATGGTCGCTTTTAGCCCCTTACGTGACGTCAGGAGAGAACGACGGCTCTCCTGCTGCCGCTTGCGAATTAAGCCATACTCCGATTAACGACTCCATCTTTTTTCGGGCTGTACGCAATGATTTAGAGTCTGAACCTGCAGGACTACGCAAGTCATCACAATGAGCTGCTCGTTCAATCAGGTAATAATCGAGTTTGGTGTTACCTGCGTTCCCATTTTTTTCCGCAAGAGACAAGAGAGACCAGGGATCGTTTTCGCCATTAGTGAACAGAATATTGGAAACCAATTCATTCATTAAGGGATAATAAAAGGTCTCATTTAGGTAGGCGGTATTTGCCGGTTCATTCATACCAAATAAACGCTGGCATACCTGACGATGATAGGCCAGATTAATTAGAGAAGAGCGTGTCGATTGAGAACTATCGGGATTAGCATTTTGCCAATAACCGTATTCAGTGCATGATTGATAATACCATTGTCTCATGCCTATTTTTTTATAATCAGCAGTCTCTTCACTCATGGCTCCTTGAGCGGTTAGTTCTAAAGCAGTTACTCCCATTGATTGATATAAATCCTTGGCAAATTGAGCATATCCCTCAAGAGGGGTTGGGCTAGAGGACAAAGAGGCACAAAAGGAGTCCCTCATCCCATACTGAATAGCTGCAGCACCCGTATCCGCAATAAGATATAAGAAATCTACCGTATCGTGAACGGCAGATGCTTCGAATAAAGTCTTCATTTGGTTTAATTTTATCTGATCATTGAGGGTTGCTTCTACTGCATCAATTACTTGACGTATGTGTTTGGCACATTGAGGGCCAGCAACCTCTGTGACATGAGTATCATATTCAAAAAAATCTTCTTTAGCCATAACGGGCGCGGAAGAGGCTAATGAACCTGCCACTAAATAGGGAAATTTCATGCGATAATAAGCTGATAAAGAGCCGGGATAAGAGCCACCAAAAGCTATCCATTTACCTGTCCAGTTCTGAGCCTTAGTAAGCTGACGCTGGAAATAAGCCAAGTCATCAAGTGCCTGTTCCGTTGTTAAATATTTTAAGTTCTGAGTGGAAAAAGATTCCAAAGGGATACTTTCACCATAATATCGATGCTCCAGAGCAACCAGTTTGGCATGGTATTTTTTTGCATAAGTCCTGATAGATCCGTTAAGGGCTCTTTTGGAGCAGCTTGATTCACCGCAGATATAAAAAAACACGGGGTCATCTTTAGCTTTGCTGAAGGTCTCATCAATGTAGTAACGTTGGGCGAAAGTTTCTGTCAAGGGGCTATGATGATCTGTTCTCTGAGTAAATTGAAACTGGTGGATGGTTTTGGCGGCAAATAACGGTTGTGCTTGCTCCTGTTGTCTTTGCATGTAAAGAGCCACAGGACCTGAAAAAGCGGTCGAAAGAGTGGTTAGCAAAGCAAAACCAAGCGATATTATTTTTCTGGTAAACGTCATCATCTAACTCATCCTTGATTGGGTTACGGTTAACTGGTTAACTACATAGCACCTGTTTTGGGTTCTAACTTCTTGATGTAATCACTTTGATGATATTGCTTATTCGGCAGTTAGGGAAGGCAAAGCAAAGGGCGAAATAAAATAAACCATTCATAATTGCTCTTAAAAAAACCTCTTTTAAGCACCAAAATCCCTCTCATGACTGAAGAGAAAAATTGCACCTTGGTCTTTTTTGTGTCATTATGGTGCGCATTGTGTGAATATATAGGTATCTCTGTGTTAAAAAAAAGCATATTCTTCTCTCTGGTTTTTAGTTCACCCATCCTTTTAGCTGCCCATGCAGTTGACTTATATCAAGCCCCTTTAGACAGTCTAAATCAATTTCATTTAGGACAGGCCCCAAAAAAAACGGCACGTGCAATAGGTTCTTCTGCAGCAGAAAATAACTCCTTACAACAAGTGAATCAAACCCAACAAGATAATAAGACCATTATTCGTTATCAACAGCTATACAAAGGCATTCCGGTAGTCGGTGCGCAAATTATGATTACCAAAAGAGTAAATCAAGGCATCAATGCTCAAAGTAATGTTCTGGTAAATGGACATTTATTGGATGATGTTCAAATTAATACCCAGCCAGCACTTAACGACCAACAAGCTATTGATTTAGCCAAAAAAACCTATTTTAGTGTCAATCCTGCGGCAGAAACCCTGCAAGAGAAAAGTCAATTACAAATTCGACCCGATCAGGATGAGGAATTAAGACTGGTCTATTTGATATCATTTAAAAGCGTACAAGGGAACAATAAACCTGTATGGCCTTTCTTTGTTATTGATGCCCAAACAGGTGTTGTAGTGCAACAATGGAATAACATTAAAACTTATTTGGATCATGGTCCTGGTGGTAATGAAAAAGTGCACCAATACTGGTATGGTAAAGACGGACTGCCTGCTCTTGATGTGACTCAAAAGGGCAGTCAATGTGTGATGGATAATCCAAAAGTAAAGTTGGTTAATGTTGAATCAAGTTGGGATTGGAGCAATCTTAAGGTTAAACCTTTCCAATACCCATGTAATAAAAACGTTGCAGAAAATATCAATGGTGCGTTCTCTCCGAGCAACGATGCCTATTATTTTGGCCATACTATTGTTGACATGTATCGAGACTGGTATGGGTTAAATGCATTACAACAGGCTAATGGCTCACCCATGAAATTGGTGATGCGTGTTCATTTTGGCCAAAGTTATGACAATGCCTTCTGGGATGGACAGTCCATGTCTTTTGGTGATGGCGACGAGTTTTATCCTTTAGTCTCTCTGGATGTAACGGGGCACGAGGTTACCCATGGATTTACCGAACAGCACTCGGGTCTCGAATATCATGATCAATCTGGCGCCCTTAACGAGTCGATGTCCGACATGGCAGGCCAGGCCTCTCGAGCCTTCCTTCTAGCAAAAACTCCTCTACTCTATGGTAAAGCGTATCTCCAACCTGATGAGGTTACCTGGGGTATCGGTGAAACTATTGTTCGTGATTCATTTGGTAAAGCCTTGCGGTTTATGGATTTTCCTTCATCTGATGGGAGCTCAGCAGACTGTCTGGATAAACAATTAGCCCGGAGTAATGGTGGTTACTGTGCTATTAGCTATGATGAATTAGTGGATTTCGCCAATTCAAAGATCGCAGATCCACAAGATAGGCAAAGCTTTATAGTGCATACTGCTAGTGGTGTATTTAATAAAGCATTTTATTTGCTGTCTAAAAGCATCAGTATTAAAACGGCTTACCATGTAATGATCATTGCGAATACTAGATACTGGACTCCAGGTACAGATTTTAAATCAGGTGCATGTGGGGTTATTTACGCCGCTAAAGACTTATCTATAGATAGCAATCTGGTCAAAAATGTTTTTGACCAAGTGGGTGTTGACACCTCAGGCTGTTCTGTCTGATTGGATGCACAAGCTGCTCTCAGGCAAAAAATAGTGCCGGTAGAGCAGCTTTTTCCACATAAAATTGAAGAGCCTTCCTCTTTGTATTCGCTTGATTCATTAAGGATTTTTTTTACTCTAAATGATGTTTGCCGAACAAAAAAACTAGTATATACTGTTTTTTAGCATCCATCGTTTTGGGTTTTGGTGGTTTTAAATCTGCGACATAAAATTCTTATTGACTGTTTAGTCTGTATTGAACTTTTAATTTAGTATTGGGAACAGAATGACCATTCTTTTAATTACTCTTGGCATCATAATATTGAGTTTATTCTGTGTTGTTGTGATGATTTTAAAACTTTGTCGTCAGTCTTCTGATCCGCTAACTTCTAGCCAATGTATTAAATTAATAGCTAGCGGAATCATTGCTTTTATTGCCGATACGTTAGGGGTTGGCAGCTTCGCTGTCAATGTGGCTTTAGCCAAATTGTTGGGTACTTTTCGTGATGATGAACTGCCCGCGGTAAATAATGGGGCACAAGTAATACCAGGCACTATAGAGTCTTTATTTTTTATGCATTTGGTTGATGTCGATTTAACGACCCTTTTAACCCTGGTTGCTGGAGCTTGTGTTGGTGGTTTGTTGGGTGGATTTGTAGTAAGCCAGCTCAGTAAACAAGCAATTCGCCTGGCGATGATCTGTTCCTTTGCATTAATTATTGTTCTTTTAATATCGCATCAATTTCGTTTATTACCCGTAGGTGGTGATTTAATGGAGCTTCATTCATGGAAGTTAGTCATTGGGTTTTTTGCGCTAGTAATTTGTGGGGCGTTGACCTCTGTCGGTGTGGGATTGTTTGTGATGGTTCAAGGAGTGTTATTTTTGATGAATGTTTCGCCTGTAGTAGCTTTTCCCATCATGACTACTGCCGGAGCAATGCAACAACCTCTAACTACTTTGGTATTTTTACAGCAGAATAAAATTCCTTTAAAGAAAACACTGATCTTAAGTCTTTCAGGCTGCTTGGGCGTGCTGATTACCATTCCTGTTTTTACCCAGCTAACCATTACTTGGTTACATTTACTTTTATTATTTATATTAATTTATAATTTACTTGCTATTGGTCATACGTATCTAAAATCAAAGCCGATGAAAGAGCCTGTTCGGAGGTCTGGTGGGCTTGCCGCGGCTGAATAATGGTCAATTTTGCAACATTAGTCAAGGATAGACTTATGAAAAAATTAATATGTATGGTTTTAGGATTACTCTTTTCAGCTTTTTGTTTCGCAGCAGACAAGCGTTTTGATACCATGGTTATTTTTGGAGACAGTCTGTCTGATACCGGGAATTTATACCGTTATATGTGGTATAAATTCCCGGTCTCTCCACCCTATTTTCAAGGCCGTTTTTCAAATGGGATTCTATGGGTCGAGCAACTTTATAATTCTTATTATCCTCAAGAGTATTCAGAAGGGTTCCAAAATTATGCTGTAGGAGGTGCTGGCGCTGTTTTATCTTATAAACAGAGTCTGCCCTTTACTCTCGCGATTGAATTAAATGATTATCTTTACTGGAATACTTATGGCAAGAAGGAGTCCAGTTTATATATGATTTGGATAGGGGCTAATAATTACTTGAATGGCCCAACGAATATAGATGATATTACCGACTCCGTAGTTGATGCGATTGAGGTTACAATAGAACGTCTTATCAGTTATGGCGGAAATAAATTTTTTATACCCAATATACCGGATCTCGGGCGGCTGCCTCAGGCCGCAGACACCCATCTTCAGACGCTGCTTACTGAGCTGACAATAGTCCACAATCGTAAATTAGCCGCTAAAGTTGATGCATTGAAATTAAAACATACAGATGCAACCTTTGTTTATTTTGATCTTTATTCCTTTTTTAATGGTGCAATAGATCATGCGCAGGATTATGGTTTTTCAAACGTGGTCGATCCTTGTTATATGGGAAGTTACTCTGGTTGGTTGCTTCATTATCGACCTGATGATCAATCTTTATTTGGTTTTCTAAAAGAGCAAGATCCCAGATTTGATTCAGCACACTGGGAGATGATTAAAAATAATCCGGAGTTAAGAGAAGCTGCGTCTGCCAGTTATCTATATCAATTAGCACCCTTTAAAAATAAGGCGGAGCCGCTTAATTGTGATGGTTATGTATTTTGGGATCATGTTCATCCTACGGATAAGGTCCATTATTATATTGCACAACAGGCACGTGAGGCACTCGATGCGGTTGGTTTGGAAGCCTTTATCTCTAATACATAGATCTCGTGGAATCAGTTACTTCTCTAAAGCCTGTGGTATCGGGCTTTAGACATCTATAGTATAATCAGCACAATTTTTATTACAGTGAATGCTATGGAAGAACCAGTCAGTAAATCACAGAAGAAAAGAGAGGCCGATTCGTTGCAGAAAATTGGCGTGGCATTTATTGAACTCAGTTTGACCAAACTGGACTCTCTGCCGCTTACTGATAATTTGCGTAAAGCGATTATCGATGCCAAATCAATTAAAAGTCATGGAGCAAAGAGACGTCAGGCTCAATTAATTGGAAAGCTGATGCGGGCTGCTGATTATGAGGCAATTCTTACCGCTTATGAACAAATCCTGGAAGAAGATAGTGCTGTCACAGCAAACTTTCATGAGGTAGAACTCTGGCGTGACAGGCTAATAGAAGATGGTAAAGATGCCCTGACCGAGTTTATTAATATTTACCAACCAGAAGACGTACAGCAATTAAGACAGTTGATTAAAAAAGCAGTGGAAGATCGGCTAAAGGAAAAAAATTCAGGTGCTGCCAAGGTGCTTTTTCGTTATTTAAGGTCCTCTATAAAATGAATTACTCGTTGTTTATAAGCTGTCCTAAAGGATTGGAATATTTACTGGAAGAAGAAGTTAAGGCTCTGGGATTGATTGTGACCCGCGTGAATCCCCAGGGAGTTTATGGGGATGCCAGTTTATTGGTTATCTATCAACTTTGTCTTTGGTCCAGAATAGCCAACCGGGTTCAATTAATTTTGTTTAGTGGTCATACTGCTAATGAACAGGCTTTGCATCAGTTATGTACAGAATTCCACTGGCAAACCGTTTTTACTCATGACAAAACCATCGCGATTGAATTTCATGGTGCTTCTGAGCAAATACGCAATACGATGTATGGTGCCCAGGTGGTGAAAGATGGAATAGTGGATCATTTTCGCAGACTAAACGGTTCTCGGCCTTCTGTTGATAAAGAAAGACCTCAGGTTCGTATTCATGCGCACTTAAAAAATGACATTCTAACCGTTAGTTTTGATGTGACAGGGTATAGTTTGCACCAAAGGGGTTATCGGGGTAAAGCGGGAATGGCTCCCTTGAAAGAAAATGTTGCCGCGGCATTATTAGTACGTGCGAAATGGCCTGAATTGGCGGCTAAAGGTTACAGTTTACAGGACCCGTTTTGTGGTGCGGGTACATTGATTATCGAAGCAGCTATGATGGCTGCTCATATTGCCCCAGGTTTACTGCGTCACGATCAGTCGTTGCAATATTGGGCACAGCATCAGAGTACCTTGTGGGAAAAATTACGTTCTCAAGCCTTACAACAAGTCAAGCCGCTTGCGGTTAAATTATTAGGAACAGATGCAGACAGCAGATCAATATCAATAGCACATGCCAATGCAGAGCGTGCCGGGGTTTTACCCCTGGTTACATTTGATACCCTACCCGTGAAAGAGATTAAACCTTTAGTGAATAAAGGCTTGCTGGTATGTAATCCTCCTTATGGCGAACGATTGGGGGACGCCACCGGACTTGTTCCTGTTTACCAGCAGCTGGGGATTGCCTTGCATCGCCACTATCAAGGTTGGCAAGCTGCTGTTTTGACCTCCAATCCATTGCTGGCCAAAGCCATAGGACTTCGTGCAGGAAAACAATATACTTTGTATAACGGTCCATTGGAGTGTAAATTATATTGCCTCACTATTTCAGTTGAGAATGAATTAAAAGGGGCTATGAGTAGTACCTTATCTCCTAACGCGCAAATGCTGTTTAATCGCCTGGAAAAAAATTACCACCATTTAAATAAATGGGCGAAAAAAAATCATATTTCCTGTTATCGAGTCTATGATGCTGACTTACCAGAATATGCGTATGCTATTGATCTCTATAATGATTATGCGGTGTTACAAGAATATGCCGCCCCATCCAGTATTCCCGTTCATAAGGCTGAGAAGCGTAGCCTTGAAGTGATGCAAGTTGTTCCCAGGGCGTTAGGGATTGCAGTAGATAAATTAGTGGTTAAACAGCGTAAACAACAAAAAGGTACTGAACAATATCATAAAATGGATCAAAGGCATCATACTATGATCGTTTCGGAAGGTCAGGCCAAATTAAAAGTAAATTTATATGATTATTTAGATACGGGCTTATTTTTAGATCATCGCCCTTTACGTTTACGCTTCGCCGAATTGAATCCTGGGACGCGATTTCTTAACTGTTTTTGCTACACGGCAAGTGCCAGTGTACACGCTGCATTAGCTGGAGCTGTCACCACAAACGTGGATCTTTCCAATACCTATCTGCGTTGGGCAGAAGATAATTTCAGATTAAATCATATTGCTTTAGCCAAGCATCAATTTGTACAGCTCGATTGTCGTGAGTGGATGAAAACAACTCGCGATAAATTTGATGTGATTTTTTTGGATCCCCCCAGTTTTTCTAATTCAAAGCGGATGATGGATACTTTGGATATTCAAAGAGATCACGTTGCTTTATTAAACTCGGCCATGCGGTTGTTAAATCCTGATGGTGTTTTGTACTTTTCTACCAATTTTCGCCAATTTAAACTGGATCTCCAGCTTGAAGAGAAGTATGCGGTAGTGGATATCACCAGTCAAACCATAGATCAGGACTTTAAACGCAATCACAAAATTCATCATTGCTTTAAAATCAGGATGCCACAATTTTCAGGGGAATAATACTGAGTTTGACAGCGGTTAGTGCAACTTGCCGCTATCAATCTACTCAGGTTACTTAAGGCTCCTGAACGTCAGAATAAAGAAAAATCTAGCTTTGGTTCAGCTGCAAAGCCCAGCAAACATAAAGATTTTTTTACATACCTGGCGGTTGACCCCCATAACCAACCAGTCCATAACCACCCATCCCATAACCGCCAAATCCTCGGCCGCCCAATCCGTAACCTAAATAATCTACCCGCCTGGAGAATAAGTCGTCCGTTCCTGAATAAACGTATGTCCTGTTATAATTAGAACCATAATAGGTTTTTGCCGTGCAACCCGTCAAAAATGCAATCGGTACTAGCAGTAATATAGTGATAATTATTTTTTTCATAAACACATCCTTGCATGTATATGTACTGTAATTATACTACAAGAGTGTTAATATGGCAGAAAATAGATTGTTTTTCTGAGCGTTTCTTCCCGTTTTGAAAAAAACAAACCCCAAAAACAGTTATTTTGGACAACTACAAAACACAGCCCTACTGTCTTTTTGAAGAGTAGGCAGTTAATTGGTACTGGAACTCTCAGTATGTTTTTAGGTCATCCAGCAGCATCCCACAAAACATTATTATCTGGGTTCTTAGGTTCTATCTAAATCCCGCGAACACGTTGCGGGATTTAGATAGTCAACTGGTCCTGATAGGGGGATTATCTGTTCACTTCTTCTACGCCAGAGCCATAAATTTGTTCTTTTAATGAGCTCATGTATCCGAACATGAAAAATAGCTCAGCAGTCAGGAATAGCGGTGCAATAAGAGCCTGAGATAAGTTAGTCATAAAAGCTGGTTTTTTTGCCTCTATAAAATGACCATAAAGCTGAAGGCCCCATCCCACGACAAAAGTAATGATAAAGGCCCATATTCCCAGTTTTGTAGGTCCATGATGGCTAAACAAACTAGAAAACCATAATAAAATGAGCAAAATTGGGGTCAACGCCAAGGCAAGTTGCCAGTTAAGGCGATAATAATAAACCAAAATGGCCAAGGTAGTCAGGCAGGCAAGGGTGATTGCAAAAACGCCAGGCATAATTATTTTAATAAAGCCTAACAAGATCATTAAAGACAGTATAATGATTGGCACACCTGCCAGATGGGTATAACGAGTTATCACATTCTGGTGATATGAGGCGTATGTTTGAGCTTGCTCAATAAATGATTGCATTTTTAACGGTCCTGAATATTAATCCTTTAGAAAACATAGCACATTATGGGTATAACTAGCAAAAAAGGATTTTAGTTTTGACCGGCTAAAGGGGCGGTGGTTAGAGGTAGGGTCATTAAAATGTATACTTACTAACGAGGTACAGTACGTTTCCATTTTTTGAGTTCCCCGGGATATACGCAGCCCCTATGGATACTTTCTTAAAAAACACAGAAGCCCATGGAACAGCACCTGGAAAAGGAATGTTGTGATTAATATCAACTCGCGAAGTGACTAGCACAGAATAGCCTAATCCTGCTCTTAGGTCTTTGGTGATACTGAGCATTTTTGAGTAGGCATACCCGGCTGCAGGTTCTACATGCCCATGAGAATCAAGGAAAGCAATGGCGTAGAGAGCATGCCAATTACCTTTTTCATCAAATAGACTTTTACCAAGCCCCCCACCCCAGGCATTTTCGTTGTAGGTTTTGATTTTTTCCCGTGAATAAATATATCTGTTATGCCACGCATAACCAGACAAATAAAGGTCAGTATCTCCATCAGACCACACCTGTTGAAGACGTTGGCAAATAGGTTTAAACAATGACAGCCAATGGCTGCATGAACTGGGATCTTTTGCAGTAAAAGCATTCAGGGAAATACACATGAATAAGCTGGTAATTAATTTTTTCATTCAAATTTCAACCTTTCCGGGGTTTCTACTGGTAGTCTTTTAGTGCTAGAGTTTAATTTTGAAAGATTTCAGTTGGACAGATGTTAATCAGACACTATATTTTAAATAGCGAATAAAAACGTTAAAATAAAAGTCTCAAACCTCAGAGCATACTATCATGGACTTGTTTCGCAAAAAAGATATTGCTGGATCATTAGATAATGAATCTCATTTGGCGCAGTGTCTGACTGCTTTTGATCTGACTTTTTTGGGAGTAGGTGCCATTATTGGTGCCGGTATTTTTATTCTCACCGGAATAGTTGCTGCAACCTATGCAGGTCCAGCAGTCATACTTTCTTATGTAGTCGCCGGAATTGCCTGTGCTTTTGCGGCTTTATCTTATGCAGAACTTGCCGCTGCTATCGGGGGATGTGGTAGTGCCTATGGCTATGCTTATGCAGGATTTGGCGAGTTAATTGCCTGGATAGTTGGCTGGGACCTGATATTGGAATATTCCATCTCTGTTTCAGCGGTTTCTGTCGGGTGGAGTGGCTATGCTAATGATTTACTGAGGGCCATGAAAATAAACCTGCCTAAATTTTTATTACATGGGCCGTTAGATGGTGGCGTTATCAATTTATTGGCATTTATTATCATAGCGACCTTGACCGGGTTATTGATTGCAGGTGTTAAATCCAGTACCCGGTTTAATAATCTGATGGTTATCACCAAGCTTACGGTCATTTTGGTATTTATCGCTATTGCATCTACTGAGGTTCGTACTGAAAACTGGTCTCCTTTTATGCCTTTTGGGTGGATGGGCGTTATGAAGGGGGCTTCGTTAATATTTTTTGCCTATATAGGTTTTGATGCTGTTTCTACTGCTGCAGAGGAGGCAATAAATCCCCAGCGTGATTTACCTAGAGGAATCATTGGTTCATTAATTATTTGTACTGTTTTATATATAATAGTTTCCGGCTTACTGACAGCCATAGCTTACTACCCCACTTTGAATGTTGCATCTCCAATCAGTCACTCTCTACTTATGTTAGGTCATAGAGTCGCTGCAGGTTTCGTTGGGGTTGGCGCCATAGCAGGACTGACTACGGTAATGTTGGTATTATTTTATGGTTTAACCCGTGTGTTCTTAGCAATGGCTCGAGATGGCTTGCTGCCCAAATTATTTTCCAGAACTAATGAGCGCACTAAAACTCCAGTGCGAATTATTTTAGTCTGTGGCTTTTTGATGGCCTCAATCTCTGCAATAGTTCCCATCGATGATTTAGCTGAGTTAGTTAATGTAGGTACTCTTTTTGCCTTTATTGTCGTGTGCTCTGGTGTTTTATATTTACGTCGAACCCAGCCTGACATGCATCGCCCATTTAAAACACCGGCAATGCCCTATGTACCCATTTTGGGAATAATCAGCTGTTTCTACCTGATTACTAATTTACCCTGGGTTACACTGCTACGTTTTCTGATTTGGATGATCATTGGTTGCGTTATTTATTTTGTTTACAGTCAAAAGAACAGTGCTTTGGAGATGATAAAAAAGTAAGATCCGTTTCCTTATCTCAAACGGATGTTACATTAATTAAAAGAGAGTATGATTGCCGCGGCAATCATTGCTGCGGCAGGAATGGTGAGCGCCCAGGAAAGGAAAATTTTTCTTAGTATGTGCCAATGTGCGCCATCAAGGCCATTGAATAAACCCACCCCAGCAATGGCTCCAGTTACCGTATGGGTTGTTGAAACAGGTATTCCACCGTCCGTTGCGACAAAAATAGTAAGCGCAGCAGCAGTTTCAGCGGCACAACCTTTTAATGTATTTAACTTGGTTATTTTGATTCCCAACGTTTTGACGATGCGCCAACCCCCAAACAAAGTGCCCAAACTAATCACCGCATGACAAGAGATAACCACCCAAAAAGGCACATAAAATTCGCCATCTATCCATGAGGCGGAAAAAAGCAGGACAGCAATGATCCCCATGGTTTTTTGGGCATCATTACCGCCGTGGGTCAGACTAAGTAACGCTGAAGAGGCAAGTTGCAAACCTTTAAACAGTTTATTCAGATATTCTTCACTAAAGTATTTGAGTAATTTGCTTAACAAGAAAGTGAATAATAAACCGATTAATAGCCCTATAGTCGGTGATAAAACGATACCGATAGCTACTTTAACAAAGCCCGAAAGCTTAAGCGATGAAAAGCCTCCTTTCGCTAGGGCAGCTCCCGCCAGTCCTCCAATCAGGGCATGAGAGGAGCTCGAGGGTAAGCCATAGTACCAGGTAACCAAACTCCAGAAGATGGCACCTATCAGGGCTGCCAGAATTAATGGGGCATCGACAAGACTGGTGTCAATAAGTCCGTTACCAATTGTTTTGGCCACCATTAAATTAAAAATGAGAAAGGCAATAAAATTAAAAAAAGCAGCCCATATTACTGCCTGCCTGGGGGTTAATACCCCGGTAGTTACAATAGTTGCAATGGAATTGGCTGCGTCATGAAATCCATTGATGAATTCAAAAACGAAAGCTATGAATACAACAAAAAGGATAAACAGGGTATTGGTGTCCAATCTTAATCTTCCTAGGTTATAAATAATAACTGCTTTTGGTCATTAATTTCGATACCACTCTCATTAATTGTTTTATGAGGTAGGGAAGCTCCGCTGCTCCAGCTGCTACGGCTAAGGTCGCATGGTGCTCCTCATCTTCTTGCATCTTTTCAAGAATGATTTTAGTTTTTTTATCGTCAATCGGTATTGTTTGTAAATGACGTTGCAAATGAGCCGTTACTTGTCGTTCTGTTTCAGCAACAAATCCCAGGCTGATCTGGTCTCCTGCTAAACCTGCAAGGGCGCCTAATAAAAGGGATCCACTATACCAGATAGGATTAAGCACACTGGGTTTGCTTCCTAATTCAACCAAGCGCTCTTCGCACCATGCCAGGTGGTCGGTCTCTTCCGCTGCAGCCTGGACCATTTGTTGTTTAATATGGGTTAACTGTGCTGTTAATGCTTGTCCTTGATAAAGTGCTTGGGCACATACTTCCCCTGCATGATTAACTCTCATTAATCCGGCAATATGTTTTTTAGCTGATGAAGAAAGTGGGTGATCTGCAATTTCATGAGCAGGTGAGGGGCGCATCGGTATTCTTTTTAGAGGTGGAAGCAGAGTGCGAAGGGCGCTATCAACTTCGGTTATTAAAGTATCAAGGAGGCTTATTGTTCGCATAGTTCTACTGGAAAGAGATTAAGGAATCTATGTTAACTGGATTAATGAGGAGTTTGAAGTCATCATCGGGTTAATTTGAGCTCGATTATGAAAGATAATCAATATAAAATGAATTAAATCAGAAAGATAGCAGGAATTTGGGATGAATAATAAAAATAATTTTTTAATTTATGGCTCATACGGTTATACAGGGAATTTAATTGCTGAGCTGAGTCTTAAACAAGGACTCCACCCGGTATTAGGGGGGCGAAACAAAGAAAAATTAGCTCAACAGGCTAATGCTTTAAATCTGGATTATCGCGCATTTGATATGAACCATTTGGAGGAAACCAAGAGGGTGCTGCAGGAATTTATAGCCGTTATTCATTGTGCAGGACCATTTCAACATACCTATAAAAAAATGGTACAAGCTTGTCTTGCTAGTCATACTCATTATTTGGATATAACTGGCGAAGTTCTGGTGATTGAACAGTTAATGGCAATTAATGAGCAGGCAAAAGCTGCGGGGGTTATGGTGTTACCCGGCGCCGGATTTGATGTCGTTCCCAGTGACTGTCTGGCTTCTTATTTGAAAAGCAGATTACCAGATGCCAGTGAATTGGTTCTTGCTATAGGAACATTAAATAATGGAAAAAACTCTGGAGCTGGTGTTTCTCGGGGAACAGCCAGAACCATGCTGGAAGGTATTGCTGCTGGAACAATGATTCGGGATAAAGGTATTTTAAAAACGAGGCCATTAAGCTGGAAAACACGTACTTTTGACTTTGGCAGCTCCACTTCCTTACTTTGTACTACTGTATCGTGGGGCGATTTAGCTTCAGGCTGGTGGAGTACAGGCATTCCTCATATTGAAACGTATATGTCACTTCCAAAAAAAATGATTCGCTTGAATAAGTTGATTAATTCTGTGAAAGGACTCTTTAACTGGTCGCCAGTGAAACGATATGTTGCATATAAAATTAATCAATTACCCGCTGGACCGACTGTGGAAGAAAGAGAAAACTCGATAGTCAAAATCTATGGTGAAGTAACGAATGGGGCGGGAAAAAAAATTGCAGCATTAATAACTACGCCTAATGGTTATAAGTTTACAGCCTTAACTGCTGTAACAATTATGGAGAAAATTATAGCAGGCAAGGCTCCGGCAGGTTTTCAAACTCCTTCCAGTGCTTATACACAAAATTTGGTTATGGAAATTCCTGGTGTGACACGTGTTGATATAACGGATTAGCCGCAGGCGCTGATTTATCTTAGGGTTAATCAACTTGCCCCAAGTCTTATTAATAATCAGGAACCTTGATGCAAAAATGTTTCATTAGTCAGCCGCCTAAACGTTGTATAATTTCTAAGGAGGGTTAGGAAGGGGCTGAAAATCATGATTATCACTAAGTTCTGACTTGGTGTCCTCTTTAGTATCTGACCTGAGCTCAGTTACTGCTTGTTTAAACTCTGCGAAAGTTGTTTTAGAACCTTCTCCATGAGGGAGTATAGGAATGGATGCCTCTTCGACCTCGGACTCCAGGGTTTTAATAAGCTCCGGATTTATTTTTTCAATAGTAGTGGTGTTAATCGCTTGAGTCAGGCTATCTCTAATCCCTTTTATCCCATTAGTCAAAAACTGGGTTAAAGGCCTTAGGCCAAAGCTATGTTTAATCAGAAAGCCAACGCCCTCAAGCAAAGTGGCACACATTGCTCCTACAAGTTTCAAAGGGTTATAGCCAATATCTCCTATTAACTCATTAGCCCGGACACCAATTGCCTCGACGGCCGCTCCAACTGCATACAACGAATATCCTCCCACATAGCCCAGGTTACCCGCAAAACGAACGGCTTCTTTGGCTAGGGAAAGTGTGCTATAAACTAATGTCACCATAAGTTCATTAGTCAAGGATTGTTTAACCGCATAGTTACGATCATGTTTTGCTAATATTTTTCCTACCATATGGATTAAATCAGAGGAACTATTGCTCAGGATTAACTCTTTGAAATGCTGCTCCAGCTTGTCCAGCACACGCTCGTATTTTTGATCTGTAGATTCCGTTCCATTGTTGATCAGATTATTGACCTCTTTACGTATTTGCTGTGCGCGTTCTGCTTTAGACCTATCCTCGGAAAAACTAAGTTCTCCTTTTTCTCGCTCGTATTGAAAAGTAACGCGGTATACTTCCTGTTCGAGTAAAGGTAATTTATTCATTTGTTCCGCATGTTCTTTTACTAAAGCAGGTACTAAATCAGGAAGTAATTGCTGCATGCTCATGCACGGTTCAAGATAATTATAGCCACGAGGGCCGCCCAAAGTGATTCCTTGTGAGGAATTTTCGACCCCATAATGCCTGAGACGTTTAAATAACCCAGGATTATTTTTTTCTATCTGCTCCAACTCAGTTCTCACCAATTCTTTTGAATTTTCGCTATCATCTGGAAAACGTGGGTCTTTAAGGTTTTTTTCAAACAAATAGTTAAAAGATTTGGGATAGGCAATTTTAAAAAGTTCACGCTCTAATTGGTTGATAAAAAACGCTGAGTTTTTAACATAATATCTGCCATGTTGATTTAGCGTTCTTTCGGTTCTGGGAGCGGGTATACCGTCAAAAAGTTTAGCAGCTGTGCCTGATTTGAGATAGGCTTTGCGGTTTTGATGATGCTCAGCAAATAATTTCAATAATTCCTTCGCGTCAGGTTTCTCTGGTGTCAGATCCTCAATAGGTTTTATTTGCTTTTTCTTATCGGAATGTTTCTCACTGAAGGCGATGGGGGGTATTTTATCTTCGGCAAATTGGGTGCCTTTTTGGGTTAAAAACTGATGTAGGGTATACCATACTAATTTAGGTCCACTTTCCATCCCTGTGTCTTTAATTTTGGTAGTATCAGAATGATTTCCATACAGCGGTAGCATAGTCATTTTGGTTTTTTGGGGATTGGCTACCACGATGCGCGTCATATCCTGAGGTTTAAAATCAGGTCGTCGTTCGTCTTTTTGTAACACAGCCACATAACTGGAAACCATCTCTGGAATTATCCTGCTCTCTTTAGCACTTTTATCAGTCAGGCCTGCCACGGGGTCCATTAGAAACAGATTTAAGTCGAGCTGGTTTAGGCGTTTGAGCAGATTTTCATCTTCTGCACCCAGATTTCCTTGATTTTGACTCTTTTGCTTCTCTAAATCATTTTTTTTACTTTGTAATAAATTGGCAATGCGAATGCAGGTTACTGAGCCACGACTAAATCCGGTCAGGTTTATGCTGTTTTTATCATCAGTTTGTGCTTTTAGCCACTCAAGGATGCGTTTGGTTCCTTGTTCCGCATTAGCCTGAACTTCAAGGCCCAGCATGTTAGGACCGTCTAGAATGGTTTTTTCACTAACGCATGCATTAGAAAATTGGGATATTATATTATGGATGGTAGTATGCGTTTCCCCGGTACCATAAGCAAACAAAGTGAAATTAGCCATATTTTTCGCCTCTTGATACTCTGTTTTTAAATAAAGTTTAGCAAGTTATATTTATAGTTTAGCAAAGTTAAATTATCAATTTATTAACAGCTTCCAAATTGAATTGGCTTCCCAGGGCACAAGCGCATATTAAAATTGCAAACTGAATAAAATTGGTTACCATTTGTTCCATTAAAAACAGATTTTTAAAAATGATTGATATTCATCGAAGTAAAATAATTTCTACTATATTTAGTGACATCACTGATCCAAGAAGCCCGAAAAATAGTCGTTGTCTTCGGTAAGGATGATTCGCGAATTCAAAGACTATGGGGCTGAAAATTTCGCCGTCCTTAAGCATACTGCCCTCAATTCGAAGCAAATAGTTTATGTGAATACATTTGAGTAAGATGCTGAAAGTAAGAGGGGCACACAACAGACTGGCATCAGAATACGGTGTAGTTCGCCGAGAACATTATACGACACTCGCTAAGTAATTAGGGTATCGAACAAGGCCTCAACGAAGATATGATATTAATGTTTTGAGCCGATAAATTTGCCAGTTAAATAATGCAATAACAAAAAACCAATAATGAGGCCAGTAAAGTTTATCCAATAAAATGGCCAGGAATAAATGCCAAGCCCCACTACATTAGGACCAGGACAAATTCCAGTCAGACCCCAGCCGACTCCAAAAACTCCGGCGCCAGCAATCAGCTGCCAATCAATCTGTTCCTGGGTGGGGAGTTCATAACTTTGGTTCAGTAAAGGTTTTACCAGCCATCTGCGTAATTGGAACAATACAAAAGTAACCGATAAAGCGGTAAAAAAAGTGGCGTACAAGTTAACCTTGAACGTCTCAGCCCCGATTTTTAGCCCGGCAATGATAATATCTGGACTATACATTCCTGTTAAAATCAAACCAGAACCAAATATCAAACCCGCTATTAACGAGATTAGCCCTCGCATCCCTACTCCTTAATGTACTAACCATGAAGTGATTATTGCAGTAGGAAAAAAAATTCCCACCGCGGTTATTGACCGTTTGCGCAAAAGTGACAGGCCACATAAACCATGTCCGCTTGTACAACCGCTACCCAGATAAGTACCGCCACCAACCAAGATACCACCAATAAATAGTACCCATGGAGCGGTTTTGAAAACAGATATGGGATTGGGTACCGTCTGCATGTAGTTAAAAACTATTCCACTTATAAACAACCCCAAGATAAATAAAATATTATCAACATTAGGCCTATGCGTCATAACATTCCATGAACGAAAAAGTATGCCGCTGCAGCCAAGTATTTGGCCGCGGACCAACAACATAAGGCCGGCAGCAAATCCAAGTAACATCCCACCTAAAATAACTTTTATCTCAATAATCATCGCGGCTATTCTCTTATAGTACTTAACCAATGGTTATATCGTAGAATATTTTACTCATCATAGCGCATTACATTCCTTTTTTCTTAAAGATCCCAGCAATAACTTATTGGAGTTTAAATATTATACGTACCCTTCAGCTATTTTTGGAGAGCAGGATTTACATAAAATTGGAGATGCATCAGTGTAAAGTTATTATTCTGCTGCTGCTCTTTATATTATTCATATACTGAATACATGTTCCCCCTTCCTAATTACCCCTATCAGTGTGGAAATGGGTTGCGTATCCTACAATTACATCATATAGGCCAGATATATTCGGTCGATGCGGCTCAAAGTAAGGATACACTATGAGTAAGTTTATGATGACTGTTATTGGTGGATGGATAATGGCGATAATTGCTTCGAGTACCTATGCTAATGTTGCAAATGAGATCTTGCTGAGTAGATCGTCTGATCAAAAAACCCAAATATTAAGTAACATTATTAATGCAGCAGGTGAGCCTTGTCTCGCTATCGAATCCTTTTTCCAGGGAGTGGACTTATACGACTCAGCATATTGGAATGTAGCATGCTCGAATGGGAAGATGTTTACGATTCAGATTGCAAGTGACTCTACTCATTCCATATTTCCATGTGCCGCTATGCAATCAATAGGAGCTGAGTGCTTCAAAAAATTTGGTACTTCTCAACCAGCAAGAACTTTGCTTATTGTACGATAATGATTTCTGCGTGAATAAAAATATACCTTACTAAATCCCACATTAGATACATTAAGTAATTTTTATCTCATGACCTGGAAATTAATTTCTTTATTTTATTAACAAATACTGGCCCTGGATCTGTTTTATCGGTTTGGTAGGTTGGATCTTTTTCAAGCCACAAAGAGGTTTTTTTAAAATTCAAATAATCATTATGCCCAATAACATGCGTTATTGTGGGGTATTTTTTCGTTAAATAGCATACCAGATAAGCATTTGCTCGGGCTTGTTCTTCTGTTAAATCATCTTTTCCCTCAAAGCCCCCAATATTTTCAATGCCAATTGCATAATGATTCAGACCAATAACATGCCTGGCCATCCAGGTTTCTGGCATAAGCTGATAGATACTTCCATCCCGGTCAACTAAAAAATGACTCGAAACATTTAACTCCCCAGGTATATCACTCCGTCGTGGCGAATTTTTCGGTAAAGCTGGAGAATCAAAGATACGAAAAGTAACATCCAAACTGGGTATGCAGGTCCAATGTGCTACAATCATTCTTGGCTCAATTTCAATTGATTCTGAATCGATACCATAATGAGTTAATTGATATTCACGAGTTAAAGCAATCCGCTCTTTATTAAATTGAATTGGTTTTTGATGGATGATCTGTGGCTCATGACAAGAAAATGCATACCCCAATTTATTAATAATAAAGAGGGTGCTTATAAAAAAATGAATGGACGTAATAATTTTCATATTAAGGCTGGTACATAAAGAGTTAAAGTTTTAATGACCTATAATAACCTTTGTGCCGAACAAAAAACAGAAATGAAGAAGACCCCAATATTTAGTGGTCAAGCAAATATGGATGTAGTTAAAGCAAAAAGCACAACAATTTATCGTTTTTATTATTTTAAACCGATATTAAAGCCAGAATGAAACCCTTCCTCTGGCTCAGGGATCGTTTTATCTTTGGCCACCGCGCCCTGCTCATAGGCTTGTTGTCATAGGCTTGTTGATTTATTTTAATTTCCTGTTTTAGAAAGTCTTCAACCTGCTTAATGGTTTTCTCGGGTCGTGTGCAATCCTCATTAACGGTCACTTCGGTTTTTAGTTTAAAGGTTCCACTGGGTTGATTCTCATCATTTAATCTGAGCTGCCGATCAACTTCTACTGCTGCAATAATCTGTTCGCGAGGAATGGATTTACAAACGATTTCCTCTGCATACATCATCACAGCATCTTCAAGGCTTATATTCATTATATTCTGAATGACGGTGATTTTCTTTATGTGATCCTCCACTTGTTCTTTACTTAAATGTGGATTGGCTTTTTTAAAGGCGCTTAACAAGTCCTTTTCTGAAGTATGGGCATTGATCAGACTGCTGACAATGCCTTGCATGTGCACATCATATCCTTCTTCAACATACACTGCATATAGATAGGTTTTATCCTGTAGCGGTTTATCAGTGAGGCTTCCAGGCACGGGAAAAAGGAGGGCTGATTTAAAGCGCTTTGATAGGGAAATAAAGTTTTGCGACTCAAAGGGGCGGTAAATCCCTTTTTTTAAATCCTCTTTTTGATTGTCTTCGATTACCACGATGGAATCATTGGCCACCCAGTCAACAACCTGACTGATCCAGCCATCTTTTAAAAAAGAAGGCAGACCTAAAAACTCTTTAACCAAACCCTCTGTCGCCTCCTCTTTTATGATTTCAGTTAATGCATCCACATCTTCTATAAATTTTTGTGGATTAAATCCTTTGTTATCAAGATGTGTTGTTTGAATGTCCTCTATTTTTTTGAAAAGTTTTTCAGTAATAATTTCACGTAACTTAAAACCTTTGGCAAAAACATCATCTGGCGAACGACTGTCCCCTCGAAAACAGATTCTGCCGATAGGGGATAGCGTCATTTGTGAACGATCTACCGTCTTTGAGCTTGGAACATTCAAGGGATTGTGAATAATTTGCATTATTTTTTTCGTACTGGAAGTCATGATGTTTTGTCCAAATACTTGGCAGGCATAGTTTAAATATAGACCCAACAGGTTTTTTTTGTTTCGTAAACATCGGGAGAGTATGATTTAGAGCTAAATAGCCGTTAGGTGGAGCGCTGTTTTCGGCATGCTTCTTGTAAATTATGACAAATACTAAACAAGTGACCACAATATAAAATAAAACGATTTAGAAAAATCCTTTTTGGTGATATAGTGAGCACCATGTTTGTTATATTTAGAGAAAATTATGAAAATAATGAAGGAAGTATTGAGTGGCGAAAAAATTATACTTATAGGGGAGGATCTAACTCTGGATAATGTAGGTAATGGAGCTGAGATTACAGTTCTGTTTGGCTCAGTGCTTATCAATGGCAATGTCGGTGCTAATACTCAGATTAATGCCTATTTTTCACCTGAATTATCACAACAACCTTTCAGCAGGAATAAAAAAAATGCCAATAGTGATAAACGCATTGATACCAAAGGTCAAATAACTGATCTTGGCAATAATTGCTTTAAAATTACGGCTAACACTCCAAGTACCTGGTCAAGATGCGCGCCATCTGGTAGTAAACATCATCCTATCGCATCAATAGAAAAGGAACCGATACTCTTCGAAGCAGAAATTGATGGGAACACTTATATAGGTTACGAGATCGCAGTTTATGGAAACATTGTAATCACAGATAACCAAGAACCCGATATCGCAAGCCACTCATCATCTTTATCTGCGCAAAGCCAGGAATCCAAACTTCTAACCCCGGTAAAAGTTCAAATTAAAGGTTCAATTTTCGATGGAGTTACTATCAATGCTCATGCAATTGAAGTGGGTGGTAGGGCTGGTAATCATGTCACGCTTAAAGCTAGGGACAGAGTTCAATTGGAAGGCCTGGGTAGTAATGGACAAGTTACGTCTAAACTTGGAGAAGTAGTAATAAATGGTAACATTGGCACTAGCAGCCATGTGACTGCAAAAGGTGATATTGTTATCAAAGGAAGTTGTCTTGAACCAAGCAACCTTCGATTAAACAGTCGCTGCGGAAATGTAACCCAACCACAAAAAAGAGCTGTTTTTACGCCGCTTGCAGCAAAAGCAACAGTCCGTCAACGACAACCCGCAACAAAGATAAATCCTGAGTGCTCACCCAACTCATCGTCTTTATCTGCACAGAACAAATTAACCAAGATTCTAACATCCGCAGTAACTCAATCTAAAGGTTCCGTTTTCAGTGAATCTAGTACTTATGCTCGTGAACCAAGCAGCCTTCAATTAGGAGAAAATCACTCTGTAATAAGTGTCGCCAAAACCCAAAAGCGAAATGCAAATACGTTGCCTGTGGCAACAGCAACGCTCGTTCAACGACAACCATCAATAGGGTCAAAGCTTGATAACTCAAACAAGTCCTCACCTAAAGAAGAGAACGCTCTAATTAAACATTCCATTTTCTCTGGACTCAATCCCTCCACTGCAGTTGACAAAAGAAGTGTATGGGCAGATATAGCTTATTCGAATGATTTTTTGACTAAAAAGAACGATAACTAGCTCCTCTATTTTTTGACAAAGCAATCATGCGACAGCCGTACTTTAATGAAGCAGTAGGCTCTAAAAGACCCTGTGTTCGATGATTTGGGTGTTTTATAGAGGGGGCAAGAGCGACCCCTTTTTTGATTTATTCAATACCCGCGGTCAATGACAGGATAAATTTTTATCAAATGATGAAGATGTAATACAAAAATAAAAATTTTACAAAGCAACAGGTTGGGCGGTGCACGGTCACCGCCAAGCTAAGAGCTCTGCCCCCAGAGACAATCTAATGCTTTAGAAGTAGCTGACTTTGGATCTTCATTTGCAAAAATCAATGCTTGCTCTAAAGTTATTTCATTTTTAGAAAAGAAACAATATCGGCCAACTCGGCCACCCAAGATGCCTGCATCATAATAAGTAAAAAAAAGTCTATGGAAATCAGAAGGCGAAATTGTTTTTATAACATCCTCAATGGTATATGTTCCATGAGGACTAATATAGGCGCGGTTTTCTGGACACAAAAAAAGGTTTTTTAAGAGCTATTCTTCTTAATACAAAGAGGAGAATAAAATGTCTAAAAAGCGAGCTTATTATACGGCGGCCAAGAAGGCAAAAATAACGCTAGCTGCGATTGAGGGGAAACTCACACAAGCGCAAATTACCAGTGAATACGGTGTTCACGCAACGCAGGTAAAAACTTGGAAGCAATCGGCCATCAAAGCCATTAACGATTTATTCTCTGGGGCTAATGAAAAAGAAGCCAAGTCCCAAGAGCAGCTTGTTGAGGCATTATATCAAGAAATTGGTCGACTTCAAGCGCAGCTATCTTGGCTAAAAAAAAAGCATGAACTTTAGTCTGGATGAAAAGCGCGTCATGATTGATCCTCTTGCCGAGCTCACCATTCGTGAACAATGCTTGCTATTAGACTTGCCTGTTTCAAGTTATTATTATAGTGCCAAGCCCATTTCTGTCGAAGATGAAGCGCTTATGGCGCTACTTGATGAGCACTATCTGCAGTATCCATGTGAAGGTAAAATTAAGCGGGCAAGATGGCTGTCAAAAGAAGTAGGCTATCCTGTTGGTAAACGTCGAGTAAAAAAGTTGATGGAAATGATGGGGTTATCGACTGTTTACCCAAAGCCAAATACAAGCGTTCCCAATAAGGAGCATGAGGTGTTCCCTTATTTATTAAAAGAGGTGGATATCACCAAACCAAATCAGGTTTGGGCCGCAGATATCACCTACATCCGCATGAAAGGAAAGCATGTGTATTTAGTAGCTATTATGGACTGGTATAGTCGTTATGTGATTGGATGGGCTATTTCACCTACTATGGAGGCTGAATTTTGTATTGAGGCGCTTAGAAACGCTTTGCTGCATTCGCGTTGTGAGATCTTTAACACGGATCAGGGTTCTCAATTTACCTCAAAAGATTGGATAAATACGCTAAAATCTCACCACATTTCTATCAGCATGGATGGGCGAGGACGTTATTTAGATAATATATTTATCGAGCGATTGTGGCGTAGTGTTAAGCAAGAAAAAATCTACCGGTATGATTTTGATACAATTGAAGAGGTTGAGCTGGCTGATATGGGTCCGCATGTCTGGAACAAAATTAAGGAAAAATAAGAGCTATTCATCCATCATTTATAGTTAAAAATTCACTCAAATTAACCTATTTAAACCTACTCAATACCGTATGAATAGTGATTGCTACTACGAATTGTCTTAGGTCATTTTACCACAACTCTATCAGAATGACTTATCCACAAGTCCACAGGTCAGGAGAGCTTCACTTTCTCGTATAGGCCTGTGGGCCTTGTGGGTAAGTCATGACGCTCTCATTTAGGGTTTATGGTCTTTTCCGGCCATAATACACCTCTGCGGGCGTTAAATAATTAAAGGACTGGTGAAGCCTTCGGTTATTATAATACTCAAAATACTCCGTTAAGGCCAGCTCAACCTCTTCAATTGTATCAAAATCATACCGGTAGATTTTTTCTTGCTTAACACTACGCCACAATCGCTCGATAAATATATTATCTAAATAACGTCCTCGCCCATCCATGCTGATAGAAATGTGGTGAGATTTTAGCGTATTTATCCAATCTTTTGAGGTAAATTGAGAACCCTGATCCGTGTTAAAGATCTCACAACGCGAATGCAGCAAAGCGTTTCTAAGCGCCTCAATACAAAATTCAGCCTCCATAGTAGGTGAAATAGCCCATCCAATCACATAACGACTATACCAGTCCATAATAGCTACTAAATACACATGCTTTCCTTTCATGCGGATGTAGGTGATATCTGCGGCCCAAACCTGATTTGGTTTGGTGATATCCACCTCTTTTAATAAATAAGGGAACACCTCATGCTCCTTATTGGGAACGCTTGTATTTGGCTTTGGGTAAACAGTCGATAACCCCATCATTTCCATCAACTTTTTTACTCGACGTTTACCAACAGGATAGCCTACTTCTTTTGACAGCCATCTTGCCCGCTTAATTTTACCTTCACATGGATACTGCAGATAGTGCTCATCAAGTAGCGCCATAAGCGCTTCATCTTCGACAGAAATGGGCTTGGCACTATAATAATAACTTGAAACAGGCAAGTCTAATAGCAAGCATTGTTCACGAATGGTGAGCTCGGCAAGAGGATCAATCATGACGCGCTTTTCATCCAGACTAAAGTTCATGCTTTTTTTTTAGCCAAGATAGCTGCGCTTGAAGTCGACCAATTTCTTGATATAATGCCTCAACAAGCTGCTCTTGGGACTTGGCTTCTTTTTCATTAGCCCCAGAGAATAAATCGTTAATGGCTTTGATGGCCGATTGCTTCCAAGTTTTTACCTGCGTTGCGTGAACACCGTATTCACTGGTAATTTGCGCTTGTGTGAGTTTCCCCTCAATCGCAGCTAGCGTTATTTTTGCCTTCTTGGCCGCCGTATAATAAGCTCGCTTTTTAGACATTTTATTCTCCTCTTTGTATTAAGAAGAATAGCTCTTAAAAAACCTTTTTTTGTGTCCAGAAAACCGCGCCTATATTAGGCCTTAACGGAGTATTTTGAGTATTATAATAACCGAAGGCTTCACCAGTCCTTTAATTATTTAACGCCCGCAGAGGTGTATTATGGCCGGAAAAGACCATAAACCCTAAATGAGAGCGTCATGACTTACCCACAAGGCCCACAGGCCTATACGAGAAAGTGAAGCTCTCCTGACCTGTGGACTTGTGGATAAGTCATTCTGATAGAGTTGTGGTAAAATGACCTAAGACAATTCGTAGTAGCAATCACTATTCATACGGTATTGAGTAGGTTTAAATAGGTTAATTTGAGTGAATTTTTAACTATAAATGATGGATGAATAGCTCTTATTTTTCCTTAATTTTGTTCCAGACATGCGGACCCATATCAGACAACTTGCAACAGTAAATCCTCTGAGTAAGAAAAGCCATGGATTTTTTACTGCGTTGATTACCACCCGACCAAATATGTCCTCTGCCATTTCTCCCCAACCCGCATTACCAGGATTTCTTCCAATCCCACTTGTATTAGCTTCAATAATACTGTTTTTAAAAAAAGGATGAGCCGATAATTTTTGAGCAATTCCATCTTTCAAAGCAGCCCTGCAACATTCTAAAGATAATACTTTAGGCGCGCAGTAAAGACCGGACTTCGTTAATCTATCGACAATTTGTATTGCAGTTTCTCCCTGAAGATAAAGACCCGTATCCCCTCCATCCTGGGTCAATCCCGGGGAAGTTGAATGACCGACAAGGGTTAAATGATCGGCATTACTCACTTTATAAAGTTCGTTTGCATTTAAGATTACATAGTTATTTCTAATTGCATTGGCCTTTTGGCCGTTAAGAACCTGACCTGGTGTTTCAAGGACATACAATGGATGATACCAGATATATTTTTTCATGAGCTTTAGCCTTATTTACCAATTGTTCATTACAGGGCCAATTGCTCCTATTAAGTTCATCGATACTTGCTTCATTATGATTTATTGTTTCATAAAGTGATCATAAACAGCCCGGCTAGCTAAAGCAATGGCGCGACTTCGTGAATAGTCACTCGCTTCCCGTGATTTAATATATACAGCAATCGCAATATGCCCTTTATTATGAGGCAAGGTGATAATTCCAACATCACTGGCAAAGCGATAGAGTTTTTTAGATCCTGCATATCTTAAATAATCTTGTTCGTATATCGCCCATGTGCCAGTTTTATGAGCTACTTTTACATTTGCAGGGAGCAATCCTTTTATTCTACTTCTGCCTGTTCTGCATTGCTCCATAATCTTCATCAGAATATTGGTACTGGATTCTGAAAGAGCCTGTTTTTTATATATTTTCACTAATAATTTAGCCATATCTTCAGGAGTGGTTGTGTCTCGCACGTCATTTTGAAAATGCTGCCATGCCACTTTCTTTTGCTCAAGAGGAATGCTGTTAAATGTTTTTTGCCAAAAAAATACCGGTCGAGGTTTTTTTAACAAAGAATGGTCTACATGATTTGTATCCAGGAACATTTCCAGAATGGAACGATTTATTAAAATATTTTTGAATCCGAGGGCATACATGCGTTTCGTTACATAATCAGGGCCATTTACTGCCTGCAATAGAGTATCGCTCGCGCTGTTATCACTGTTACTTAACATATGCTTAAGTATTTGTTGCAAAGACAAGCTGAGTTTTCTTTTTTCAAATAAATGATATAGGGTTCCAGAGCCAGGAACTGAGTTATGCAAATCGAGCTTAATAACCCGACTTAATGAATCTTTTTTTTCATCAACGCGATGCAAAAAAGCTAAAGCAATTGGCAATTTAATTGTACTTGCCATAAAAAAACGCTTATCACTATTATGGACAATCATCTTATTCTGCTCTATATAAATGGCTGTAATACCCATAATAGAGTTCGATTTTTTTTCGATAGCAGCGATTTTTTTTGAAAGCTCAGTCTCATTATTAGCGGCGAAACAGTTCAAAGAAAATACAAAGCAAAACACCCCGCACTTTAAGTTACTCTTTATCTTTAACATGCTGGAATAGTGCGAAACTGATGATAAGTTCATAAAATATTTAGTCCGTTTATTATAGTTATTCTCTTAGCGCAGTAGGCTTGCCGCTACTTATTCAGGCCTATTGCTTGCCTTCCCTTGTTTATTAAACATATCTCAATATCATTGTTAATTGATTGTCCTAAATTTTGCAGTAAATTGCTCGATAAATTTATCTTTTAAGCTGAACTTTAGAAACTATAACCAGAGCGTTTTTTTAAAATTTTTCAGGCAAATTAATGAGTACAGCAATTATAAAAGATTTAGTAAATATGCAACTCCGACATTGCAAAAACAAATTAATAAATTGCTAATAATGACTCTGCAAAGCCAATCAGCATGTCGGGCTAATTTATTTCATTGCCTATCCGTGCTACGATTTTGCCCATGATAAATTACGAGATGAATATGCCAGATTCTGTTACTACCTGGAGGGATATAATAGGCGATGAAAAGAAACAGCCTTACTTCCAATCTATTTTACAATTCCTCACTCAGGAACAACAAGCAGGTAAAGTCATTTACCCCGAAAAAAATGACCTGTTTAATGCTTTTAAAGAAACTGCTTATGAGCAAGTTAAAGTGGTGATTTTAGGGCAAGATCCCTACCATGGCCCAGGTCAGGCTCATGGCCTTTCTTTTTCAGTGAACCCGGGCGTTAAGCCGCCCCCTTCTTTAAAAAATATTTTCCAGGAATTAAAAAATGATTTAAATATGCCAATTCCCAATCACGGTTGTTTAAAAAAATGGGCTGCTCAAGGAGTTTTGCTGCTGAATACATCGTTGAGTGTCGAACAGAACAAGCCACAGTCTCATGCCAAAATAGGCTGGACCATTTTTACCGACAATGTCATTCGAAAATTAAATCATTGCTCGCACTCTTTAGTATTTTTATTGTGGGGGGCTCATGCAAAAAATAAAAGTATTTTGATTCGTGAGAAAAAACATCTGGTATTAACTGCAGCTCATCCCTCTCCATTTTCGGTTCATCAAGGCTTTTATGGTTGCCGCCATTTTTCAAAGGCAAACTCTTTTTTAAAAGCAAATGGTCGTGAACCCATCGATTGGAGTCTATGATCATGAGCGCAAAGATTCTGCCACAACGCAGGTGGGGCGTTTTGATACTGCATCCCAAAATGCTGCTGTTCTTACCGTGCTTTTTCTTAAAATTAATTTTATTCTCAGAATGTTACCCGAATTTAATCTCTCTGGGTTGTCGGTAGCCCCCACTCTTTTGATATTATATAATCCGAAGTAATTAATGAAGCCGAGTATTAGTCTCATCATTGTCATATTAGCTCATGTATGATGCAGCTATGCCTTGGCATAGTGCGCGTCTCTATATCAAGGAGAGGTACTTCATGTTTTATAGCAAAGCCTTATTAACTGCCACGTACAAAGAGGGACGGCCAGGCCCACTTACTGCCGAACATAAAAAAGCGGAGCATCATCGATTTAAAACACAATATCTTTTTAAAAATACAAAAATTCCTAAAGACTTATATGTCTCTCGATTAATCCAACACTTTTTGATTATTAAAGGCATAGAAACACAATTGCAAACCTTGTCTCTTAAAGGGAAATCAGAAATTAATCCATTTTTTGCTTTATCTTATCTTCAACACTTGTGGCGTACTCCAGGAATCCAAAGTGATTTACACCAATTAGGTGTGAATACTGACAAAATTAATGATCACCAAATAGCCCAAACAACTAAAAGTTATCTTAAGAAAATAGAAGAATTGACTCCTAAAACTTTGCTCGCGCATTTTTTACTTCACGTTGCCGGTTTTATGCATGGCGGAACTATTATTCGCTCTAAATATATTGAGCCAAGCAATCAATTAACTGACTATCAAATAGCAACCTGTCAATATGATTTTTCCTCCGCAGCACCATCCTTATCTGCAAAACGATACTCACCACTCACTGTTTACCACGACATGATGAAGCAAGTGGATACAATAGCACTAGAGGATAGTGAATATGAAGAGATTCTTGAACAAGGAAAAACGGTCTATGAAACCATGAGCAGCATATATGATGATTTATGCAATATGCATGGTCTGTTTCCACATTACTCACTTGCTGTTGTAAGTGTCAGTATCGCTTCTATTGTATTAATTTTAAAGTTACTGGCTGATTTCTCAAATCCGATGAATCCTACTATGTCGCCCGGGCCTATGTAAGATAACAGGAGTAGCCAGGGACACTTAAACGTATCTATTGGCTCTTCTTGCAATGTCCTGCATTGAAGGAAATTCTTTAAGAGCCTCTATATCGCGGTTTAAACCAGGAGATAATCATTTAACGATTTATGCCAAAGGACTACGTAACTCGGTTGGATTTGATTGGTCATTAGAGGGCATCGATGGTGAATTGTATCTATCCGATGATTTTAATGGGGTGATTTATTTGATTGAACCTAAGTAATTTGAGAAATTCATCCAGTAATAATGTACTGAAAAATGGTTGCCCAAACCCAAAATGTCCCCTAATTTAAAGCACTAGAAACCCAGAAGGGAGTTGTGTTTCAAAAAACCATTTGATTGTTGGACCGAATGTGTCAATGAGATTCAGGACAAAGACACATCTATTAAGAATTACTATCCATGCCTTCCAGGAGTTCGTTGTATCGTTCTTCATTAAAACCTAAGGCGATTGCTTTGCCATTTTCAACTAAAACAGGCCTTTTGATAAGTGACGTGTTTGCAATAATAAAATCAACTTTTTCGGATAGAGTCAAATTTTCGTAATGGTCTTTGTATTTTCGGTAGGTCATTCCTTTTTTGTTGATCGGAAGTTCACCCGCGTACTCACTCCATTCTTTTATTTGTGCTGTTGTTGGTGGCGATTTTTTAAAGTCGATAAACTGGTAATCAATTTTATTTTTCTCTAAAAAGTTGCGAGCTTTTTTTACCGTATCACAATTAGGGATTGCAAACATTGAAATCATTTTCATACTCATAATATAGGTTTATGCTGTGCCCATTTCTTCCACAAGAGTACTTTTGAGCATCACCTCAATTGGTAATTGTATTTCGCGGCCGCCATTGGTCAAAATAAAATCCAATGTATTGAGTTTTGCACACTCTGTTCTATACTCAAAAGAAGGAATAACAATTGCAAGGGAATGACATGTTAGCTAAAACTATCTCTATTTTAGCGTTATCCTTCGTACTTATACTCAAACCACTCATTGCAAACGCGGGCCAATCACCTACCCTGATGACCAACCAAAATTATATTGAAATGTTAAAAACTGATCAACCGATTGATGTTAATTCTACAGAATCAATATTCAGTTTTGTATTTGAGCAATTACCGGAAGAAGTTACAGTTTACCCAACCGAAAACTATTATTATTACTCATTTCATCACAATGGCATCGAGTTGTCGGGCAATATACGCTTGGATGCACTGGATCGGGATAAAGGTATAGTGCATTTTGCCTGTTTCTCTACTTTTAATCGATGGAATGAAGAAGTCATCAATCATTATAAAAAATTTGAAAAAACAGATGGCGTAGTTTTAAAAAAAATTGCCCCTTTAAAATACTCATTAAGTTACCGAAACAAATCAGTGATTTTTAAACTCCATGATCTTAGTAATGTTCTACCGCCAATTAGCAAAATTCGCGAAGATGAGCAATTTATTGGTCCGGTATATGATGAGTCAGGCATCCAACTTTATCTGGTTTACAACCAGAAGATAAAAAAATTCCACTATATACTAAATGACCGGGAAAATGTTCCTGAGACATTCACCCCTTCCAAAACGAACAAAGACATCATCATTGGCACTCGTACCGGATTTTCCTTCTATAAAGATAACTATAAAAACCGCTTCATCCTCATCGGAGTTTATAGTGGTAACTCTATGGTAAATAATTATTATGACGGACCCTTCGATCAATTGCCCGATAACTTTATCAAAGGCGATGTTTTAAAAAATGCATTCATTGATCAAAGCCCTGAACTTAAAGGTAAAATCGATCGCTTTGGTAATACCGATCATGGCGCTTCGCGAGTACTGATAACCCCATACATTCATTATACCTATGAGCAGGACCTTTCAATTTTTTCAGAATGCACCAATAAGGCAGGAGATAATATCGATGCCTATTACACCTGTTTTGACAAGCAGGGAAGCGAAGAAAATAATAGCTAAGGAAGTGTAATCATGAATAAATTTCTTAGGGTATGTGCACCAATTCTCATTATAATTGCTTCTTTTAGCACCTATGCTGCAGAGCCTCTCCAACATGGGGAGGCCTACGTGACACGTTTTTCTGGAACCATCCCGGACGATAACAAAAATAGGGCCGTGATCAATGTAGATGGCACTGTTGGCAGTATCATCAATGTCAGCGCTCCAAAGCCCCCTCCTCAAGGACAACATTGGATCGATGAACCACAACGCTTGCCTATCAAGGCAAAAAATGCCGGACAGATTTTTGGTATCGCTATTGACTACAGCAAACCTGCGGTCGTGTACGTTACTGCAACATCAAAATTTGGCTTACATCGAACTAAAGACAATCTTGGATGGATGCCTGGTATGTGGGGTATTAATGGTGGTCCGGGAACTATCTATCGTCTGCAGGCAGCAAACGATTATCAGCCTGAAATCTTTGCAGAGGTTACCCTAAACGGCCGCAAAAATACGGGTGCAGCCCTGGGTAACATCACTTATGACAAGCAGCATAAACAACTTTATGTCTCAGATCTGGAAACCGGTATGATTCACCGTATTGATGCAAAGACAGGTAAAGAGCTGGAACTATTTGATCACGGTAAGGATGGTCGTAGCAGCTACGTAGGTATTACCGGTGACAAGGCTCCTCCATTGACCGCTATTTCTTTTGACCCCACCTCCAAAGCAAACATCAATCAGTGTCCGCAGCAATTTGATACCTCACCCGAGTGCTGGAATCTGGCAGATCCAAGAAGAAGGGTGTGGGGTTTGGGAGTACACGCGGATAAAAATGGCAACCAACGTCTCTACTATTCTGCAATGGTAAACAAAGAAGATAAACAAAGCAGTATCTGGTCCATTGCTATTAATAAAGATGGTACCTTTGATACCAGGGACGTACGACATGAGTTGGTACTTCCCAGTCATACTGGTACTAATGAACTTTACGTATCGGATATTGCATTCTCCAATAAGAACGAGATGATCGTTGTTGAGAATGGTCAATTACGTAATTTAGGTCTTGAAGTTGATGAGCCCTTTTCCCAACCCTTTGATGCGCGCGCATTCCTTTATAAATTAAATGGCAAAAATCATTGGGAGTTGCAAGGACGTTATGATATCGGCAACATTTCAAAAGCCAACAATGAATACACTAACGCTGCTGGTGGCACTGACTTTGGAGTGAACGATCAGGATGAGAACCAGTTTGTCTGGTTTTCAGGAGATGCGCTGTGCTCTGAAACAGGTCCTTGCTACGATCCTCAAACACAAAATTATACAGACACCGATGAAGTACATGGTCTGCAGGGAATGAAAAAAGGCGCTTATATTCCATTAAATACCAAAGAACCTGTTTATGTCAGTGAAACCTATATGATTGATACCGATCTCAATGCAGGGGCTAATGGTACTCAGCTCCATACTGAGGCCCAAAAAAATGATGCCACTAAAATTGGGGACGTGGAAATTGTCAAATACATTTCGCCAGTGCATATTGTGACTCCTATCGTCAATAACATACCTTCAGGGCATAATAAGTCGCTATCAACCCCATTTCATGATCGTGCTCTTTCTCATTACAGGTCCTCATCTCACGAGGTCCTACTGTCTCATCATCGTTATGGATCACATCATCGCCTCGACTCACACTACAGGCTCTGGTCTCATAACAGAAATTACTCACATCGTAAATATAGCTCTCATCTGAAAAGTGCTTCTCATTCGAAATTTGGATCACATGACAAGAGGGCTTCACACCTGAAATTTGGATCCCATGACAAGAGGGCCTCACACCTGAAAGTCGGATCCCATGACAAAAAGGCATCGCATCTGAAAGTCGGATCCCATGACAAAAGAGCATCGCATCTGAAAGTCGGATCCCATGACAAAAAAGCGTCGCATCTGAAAATTGGATCCCATGACAAAAGAGCATCACATCTGAAAGTCGGATCCCATGACAAAAGAGCATCGCATCTGAAAACTGGATCGCATGACAAAAGAGCTTCGCACCTAAAGGTGGGCTCCCACAACAAGGCAGCTTCGCACCTAAAGGTGGGCTCCCACAACAAGGCAGCTTCGCACCTAAAGGTGGGCTCCCACAATAAGGCAGCTTCGCACCTAAAGGTGGGCTCCCACAATAAGGCAGCTTCGCACTTAAAGGTAGGTTCCCACAATAAGGCAGCTTCCCACTTAAAGAGAGGTTCTCACAGCAAGAGCGTCTCTCAACTAAAAAGAGGACCTCAAAATGGGTACTACCCGCAACAAAGATAGTGATAACTCAGCAAATTTATATCGGGTCAACAAAGGGGCATAAGCCCCTTCTACCCCTACGATATTTGTATAAGCCTGTGCTAACATTTCTATCCATCCCTAAGCCTTAATAATTTCATAAGGAACTGCTGATAAAATGAACAATCCAGCAGTGTTAACTTATTTTGTCTTTCAAAACAGTTGTTCTAGTCTCTAAGACAAAAGCAAGACCTGATTCCTGAAATTTAGCGCGGAGAAACAATAAATGTTAGAAAAGTTTGATCAGTCTCTAGAGAATTTAATTTATATTCACAAGAATACAAACGAAAGACAAGCTAGATCTTTACTATTAGCCAAAGTAGAACAAGTAGAGGCACTTGGTAAACAAAACCTTGTTGACAAACAAAAATTATGGCTATTAAGAGACAGCAGTGTAGCTGGGCTCATTACTTTTGAATCGATTGTTTATGATCACGCATTGGATCAATGGCTAATTCAAAACCCGGTTCGTTATATGAATTCGGTGAACAAAGGTTGGGTGATCAATAGTAAAGCTTTTGCATCTCCAGCATTTGATGAAATAGTAAAACAATCTGGTGGAAGGCAAGAAATTACTTCTGAGAATGAAGTCGCTCTTATTGAGAGACTTGTAATACAGATACTTAAGACTAAAAATTGTAGTATGGCTGATCACATTAGTCCTTTAGTGCAGAAAAATACCCACCTTGGGGCGAAGAATCCCCATGTAGAGGCAAGAAAAGACTTTTCATTGCCTGATTATTTAGTAAATATTTTGATTTGCCCATTGACTAAAGAGGATATAGAAACAGCCGGATTACAAGGAGCTTTGCCTCTTATGACGCATCCTGTCGTTTTAAAAGATGATGGCAAAACGTATGAACGTGATGTATTAGTTGCGCGCTATAAAGAGTTGGGTATTGATTTAGAGGAGGGGGCTCATTACTACAATAATTTTGTATTGAGAAGTATTATTAGGTCAATTCCCACACTAGAAACATCCCCCACTGAGTATTCAGAAATATTTAAGAAAATAGACGAAGATGAATTAATGGACGCAATCACCCATGATAATTTTGAGGAGGCCGTCATTTCTCCAAGTGGTTTTTCTTTTTCAAAAAAAGCAATAACCGAATATATCGATGCAAAAAAAACAGGGCTTATGGAGCCTGTAGTTTCAGATCCGATGTCTCCTGATGTAGCAATAGGGAAAATGGATCTTATTCCCAATGAGAATTTAGAGCTTTTTGTTAGACTGTGGCCAGAGTTCTATAATTCCATCGACTCTAAAGTAGAATTAAAGTAAGCACGTGCAGATTTTGATAGTCCATCGAGATAAGGAAATATCTCGTCCTTACCAGCATTGCAACGTAATTCTGCAGTAAAACCGTCTAACTGCTGGTATTTAGGTTGGGCGGAACACAATTAAAAGCCATTTTTTGTGATCAGCTTTCATCCTCTTGATAGCCTAAAAGCTTGGTCAAACTACCATTTTTAGGGTTTTTATGTCCTAAACATCACCCTTTATTGCATATTCTAGAATTTAGAATAATAAATATCTTTATGACCTAAGGTTTCAGAAACTAAATAGTCTTTTCCGCCTGGTATGTGTGCAAAACTATTAAACCCGAGTAAAGGGTTAATCGGCAGGAAAGTCTCCATGCCCTACATTACAAGGCAACGTATGGGATCAGAGCTGGTATCTTCCTCTGAAACCTCCCCCCGCAGACGATTAAACTCATGCGCCAGATATTGCTGACTTATCAGCTGTGACTTTATATCTTGAGCAAAGTCTGTGTGTAGATGATAAGTTTTTTCTATAAAATCAATAGTCTTTGCCAAACAAGACGATGTTGCCATGCTGTCTATTAAACTCAACTTAAGTATATTGCTCTCATTAAAAACAACAGGAGCTTCTTGCAACAATAGCGCGATACCCTTCATTGTTTCTTCAACCTTTTTTTGAATATCGAATATATGGCCTATATAGGTAAAACTAATCATAAGTATTTTACCGAACTTATTAAAATCAAATTGAATGGATTGTAGGGATACTCTGTGTCTTTGCTGCGCATTTGGCATTAAAACAAATGCAATGCAGTCTTTTGTCGTCTGACTTCTAAAAGTACTGTACATTTTAAAATATAAAATCGAATCTGCATCATCCTTGGATTTAAACATTTGGGGCATGTCGTACTCCTTTATCCAGCATGCTTCGGTTAGGCCATCGACTCAATGGCCCGGCATGTATCATTCATTTCTTTAAAATCATATATACCTAATTCTTTGCCTTATTAACAATCGTTTCAACAACTTCTTGAATATACTGTGATTAAGCTAATATTCCCAGCTGTCTTGATTGATTATTAACCAGTGCTCTGTGATTTGATGTTTCAGTGGGTATCCATATCTTTTCAACGACCAATTAATTGCCTCTGCCAGAGACTAATATAGGCGCGGTTTTCTGGACACAAAAAAAGGTTTTTTAAGAGCTATTCTTCTTAATACAAAGAGGAGAATAAAATGTCTAAAAAGCGAGCTTATTATACGGCGGCCAAGAAGGCAAAAATAACGCTAGCTGCGATTGAGGGGAAACTCACACAAGCGCAAATTACCAGTGAATACGGTGTTCACGCAACGCAGGTAAAAACTTGGAAGCAATCGGCCATCAAAGCCATTAACGATTTATTCTCTGGGGCTAATGAAAAAGAAGCCAAGTCCCAAGAGCAGCTTGTTGAGGCATTATATCAAGAAATTGGTCGACTTCAAGCGCAGCTATCTTGGCTAAAAAAAAAGCATGAACTTTAGTCTGGATGAAAAGCGCGTCATGATTGATCCTCTTGCCGAGCTCACCATTCGTGAACAATGCTTGCTATTAGACTTGCCTGTTTCAAGTTATTATTATAGTGCCAAGCCCATTTCTGTCGAAGATGAAGCGCTTATGGCGCTACTTGATGAGCACTATCTGCAGTATCCATGTGAAGGTAAAATTAAGCGGGCAAGATGGCTGTCAAAAGAAGTAGGCTATCCTGTTGGTAAACGTCGAGTAAAAAAGTTGATGGAAATGATGGGGTTATCGACTGTTTACCCAAAGCCAAATACAAGCGTTCCCAATAAGGAGCATGAGGTGTTCCCTTATTTATTAAAAGAGGTGGATATCACCAAACCAAATCAGGTTTGGGCCGCAGATATCACCTACATCCGCATGAAAGGAAAGCATGTGTATTTAGTAGCTATTATGGACTGGTATAGTCGTTATGTGATTGGATGGGCTATTTCACCTACTATGGAGGCTGAATTTTGTATTGAGGCGCTTAGAAACGCTTTGCTGCATTCGCGTTGTGAGATCTTTAACACGGATCAGGGTTCTCAATTTACCTCAAAAGATTGGATAAATACGCTAAAATCTCACCACATTTCTATCAGCATGGATGGGCGAGGACGTTATTTAGATAATATATTTATCGAGCGATTGTGGCGTAGTGTTAAGCAAGAAAAAATCTACCGGTATGATTTTGATACAATTGAAGAGGTTGAGCTGGCCTTAACGGAGTATTTTGAGTATTATAATAACCGAAGGCTTCACCAGTCCTTTAATTATTTAACGCCCGCAGAGGTGTATTATGGCCGGAAAAGACCATAAACCCTAAATGAGAGCGTCATGACTTACCCACAAGGCCCACAGGCCTATACGAGAAAGTGAAGCTCTCCTGACCTGTGGACTTGTGGATAAGTCATTCTGATAGAGTTGTGGTAAAATGACCTAAGACAATTCGTAGTAGCAATCACTATTCATACGGTATTGAGTAGGTTTAAATAGGTTAATTTGAGTGAATTTTTAACTATAAATGATGGATGAATAGCTCTTATTTTTCCTTAATTTTGTTCCAGACATGCGGACCCATATCACTTAAAGATAGTTCATTATCCGTCTCACATCTTGAAATGATGGGCAAAGGCTGAGAAGCTGAATATTTGTATTACGAATAAACTTATCTTTTTTTTATAATTTATTCCTTTCAAAGGTCTAAAATTGACAAATTAATTTAAATGGTAGATAAAATTAGGCCATGGTCGGGAGATGAGGGAGACGTTCTTTAGAGCACGCCATCAACTTGTAAATAAGGACTCAATCAATTAGTGAATTACCCAAAAAATGAATACTGAAGAATAGCAACAAATAATAGAAAAACTGAATCAAGAAATGAAAAAAATGTTAATATAGGCCATTTCTAGTGCTATCGGAAGTTTAATGAGTTTTGCAGCGACTATTCTACAATTTGTATATGGCGGTATAGACTATGATAAGCCGTTATGGCAGCTCATAGCAGAACAGCGAATGAAAACCACAAATAATGGTCTGCACCCCGGTCGCTTTGTCAATTGCATCGAAATAACCATGCATGCTTATAAAGCCTTATTGTTACAAAGCCCAGTGTTTCCCTCGACATCACCTCTGCCTACGCTTCCTCCGTTTATTCCTGGTTATTTAGCAGCAGTGCACAAGCGAATACTGTCTTTGGATGAAAGCAAACAGGCGTATTTCTTTGAGGAAAAGAACTGTTCTTTCTCAACATTAAAAACAATTTTGAAAAAAAATAACGTTCCTTTCTATAGTCACCTTATTATTATGGCTAGTCTGAAAAAATTACCTGGCGGTCATGCCTTGTCAGGCATTGTCTTGCCAAATGGTTTATATCTGTACGATGCCCAAGGGTTTTTACCGGAAGCGTGGTTAGATGAAAATCAGTTTGACGAGTTTTATTCTATTTCTCACGTCTACGTACATGATTCGGAAACTTCACTCAAAGCTATTGAAGTATTTATTGAACAATGTAAATCTGAATCAGCCCTACCAATGTCGCCATTGAAAGAAATTCAACCCAATGATGAGCCGTTATTGCCCCCTGTGTTGTTAGGTCAACGCTTGCTTGAATTTGTTCAATTGGAATTGTTCCGATTACAAGCCAAAGCGACAATAGCTGCTGGCATAGAACAGCCATACTTGCAGGAAAAAATTAAAGAATATGGGCAAATATCGGATGATTTGCTCAACACCGAATCAAACACTAACTTACTGGTGTCACGAATTAAAACTCTGGTTAATACAGCAAAGATAGTAAAATGTCACCGATATTCACTCAACTGGTTCGATCCGCAATCTCTAGACTATTTTAGAACGTTTTTTACTCCACACTCGGAAATTAAAGTATACACAGGCACATCATCTTTCATTGAGATTAACGAGTATCTTCAGAGCTATTTAATGCACGAGATTATTCGCCTATGCCTATTGAATGAACTTGATAATAAATATATTGAAAACAAAATCAATAATTTTATTGAAGAATTGGAGTACTTGGTTTCCGGGCAGCTGAATGGGGCGCATTTAGATTCCACTTTAGAACGTATAAACACCTTGTCAACTCAAGGGCGACATTGGTTTGGTATTTGGGGATCTAAATCAGAACTTCATTACAAGACCTATCTTGAGCCGATTAAAAACATACTCATTGACGCCCAAGAGAACGTGATCTGGCAGCAACCCTTTTAAGGAAAACATTGCTCCAACAAGATTAGGCGACAATTCGTAACGATCTTGTTTTTTTGCAGTGCTATTATTGATAATTTGTTTGAGGAACTTTGCGATGGATAAAGATTTAACAAAATCGCCACATGAACGCCAAAATATCTTAAATAATCGTTATGCTATTGCCCAAGCAGAAAACCATTTATCCCTTGGTGGTATCCAATATAAAGATGAAACATTTTTTACTAAACAACAAATCTTAGAATTATTTGATATAAGTGATGCAACGATTGAAAGATATCTTTCTACGCATGCAAAAGAACTTAAGGCAAATGGCTATATGCTTCTTCGCGGGAAAAATCTTAAAGATTTTAAAGCATTAGCTGCTGGTACCCTCACAAATGAGGGTACCAAAACATCTATACTTGGTATTTTTTCTTTTCGCGCCGTTCTTAATTTGAGTATGCTTTTAACCGAAAGTGATAATGCTAAAACTATACGATCCCGTGTTTTAGACATCGTTATTGACGTGATGGCGGAAAGAGTAGGAGGGCATACTAAATATATCAACCAACGAGATCAAGATTACCTTCCTGCTACTTATCAAGAATTTAGCTACCGACAAGAGTTCACCGATGCTTTGCGTAATTATTTATCAATGGGAACTTTCAAGTATGCTGTATATACAAATAAAGTATACCAGGCTATTTTTCATGAAAATGCCAATGAATATAAAAAAATTCTAAAGTTAGCGGAAAAAGATAATTTACGAGATACATTTTACGCTGAGGTATTACGTGCTATTGCCAGTTTTGAAAGTGGCCTTGCTTCTGAAATGAAAAAATTCTATGAAGATCATCAACGTATGCTTGAACCTTCAGAACTAGATAGTTTAATAGCACAAGCAGCCCTTAATCCTTATCTAAAACCAATGATTGATGATGCACGCACAAAAATGGCAAGCCGGGATTTATGTTTTCGCGATGCATTGCATGATAAATTACAAACTTATATTCAATCTGTTCCAGAAGTTGATTTTGAAAGATTTTTAGGCGAGACAAGTAAAACACTGGAAGAAAGATTGAACGATCCAGAAACTCTTGCTGTTTTCAAACGGTTGAAGGATCGCTAATAATGAATCAAGAAACTAAGCTGCCCTTATTCTATTTCGATATTCAACATGCGATTGAAGTACAGGCGTGGATTATTGAAAATTCGGGGGGATTACCTGGTATTAAAAATTTGAATGAATTGGAAAGCCCGTTATCACATATACAAAATGATGATTATTATCCTGAAATAATGCATAAATTATCACATTTGGTATTTTCCATTAATAAACATCATGCCTTCAATGATGGTAATAAACGCTCTAGCATTGCTCTTGGAGCCTATTTTCTAGAATTAAACGGTTATGATTATGTAGTTTCACGTTTTGTCAGAGAAATGGAAAATATTGCTGTTTGGGTAGCTGATAATGTTATTTCAAAAGATTTATTAACGAAAATAATCCAATCATTAATTTATGAAGATGATTACTCAGAGTCAATCAAACTTGCTATTGTTGCTAGTCTCAATAAAAATGAAGAGTCATAATATAGCAAGTGTAACGATTCTGGCAGTAGCCCCATCGGGGTTTATTAGCTAACACCCCGAACAATATCACTTTTGAAGTTATTCCCTCCCTATTAGCTATACTTTACTACATAAAGACTTGCATGTTGCTTTGGAAGGGAAAACCATGACTGCTTCAAAGTTAACCAAATCAAAATTCAGATTGGCATTTGAATGCCCAACAAAACTCTATTATGTGGATAAACCGCAATATACCAATCAATTAATGGAGAACTCCTTTTTAAAAGCATTAGCTGAGGGTGGCTATCAAGTAGAGGCATTAGCTCGATGCTATTTCCCAGATGGTATATTCATGACTGGCAAACCAAGCACTGAGTCAACAAAGCAACTACAAGAAAATGAGTCTATTACGCTTTTTGAAGCAGAAATACAGTATCAAGGATATTTAGTCCGCACAGATATTCTCATAAAGCACCAGAACCATTTAAAATTAATTGAAATCAAAGCAAAATCTATCAGCAATGAGGAAATCAAAAAGATTGAGAAAAGAGACGGAACCATAAACGCTGAATGGAAACCGTATATTGCTGATGTAGCATTTCAAAAGTGGGTTCTTGAGCATGCCTATCCCAATTACCGGATCTCAAGTTACTTAATGTTGGTTGATAAAGACAGCATCTGCCCTACTGACGGATTGAATCGCAAGTTTTTACTAACAAAAAGTCAATCTGGCAAATTCAGTGTAAAAATCCTAGAGCCACTAACACCTGATGATTTATCAGTTCACTTGCTTAGAGAAATTAGCGCCGATCATTTGACTGATAAAATTTGGACTGAGCTTGATGTAACAGGACTCTCTTTCACCGAAATATTTCATGAATTTAGTCAGCAATATTTTGTTCGAGGCGAATTAAAATACGTTCACCATGGCTTTTGCTCCATTTAGGCGTAAATTTAGCATGCCATTCACGCGCAACCGCTTCAAAGCTATTTTCATCAGCTATTTTCTTTGAGCGCTTAATCGAGTTTTTTAATATTCCAGGATCAATTGTATTGGTTAATTGTCGGCGTGCTTCATCCCGAGCCTCTCTGGCAGCAGCTAAGCTCACATCAGAAAACGCACCAAAAGAGAGTTTTTTCTCAACGCCTGAAAAACGATACTTAAATTTCCAAAGCTTTGAGCCGTTAGGATTCACTAATAAATATAAACCTTTCTCATCAGCCATTTTGTAAGGCTTCTCTTTAGGTTTAGCACTCTTTATTTCTACAACAGTTAGGGGTCATGGGGGCCTCGTCTTTTCACTATTACATAAAGCCCCTAAATAAGCCCCACTTTTCGGTAGGCTCTTGGGGGCTTTTAATGAATCTTGTTGGACGAAGGATAAATAAAAAAGGCCTTTATATCAAGGCCTATAGGATGTTTTTGGATGTCTTAGGTATTCAATATGGTGGGGCGGCGGCTATTTAATTGATTGGTCAATGTTTTGTATTTAAAAGGTTATTTTCATGCTATATAAAAATATACCCCCAAATGCACCCCCTTTGAAAAGATATTGGAATATGTATTTTAACTTTTAGCTAAGGTTTTCTGATGAAAATAATATGCCACGGCTGCATAGTATTTCTTTTATTGTCCCATCACCTAATGCTGTCCTAAAGTCAAAGGATAGGTGGGTAGATATTGGAAAGTTAAGTGATATTCCGTTGTTCAAGACATAGGTTCTAGGGATTAGAGCCGATAAAGAAACTCTCATTTCCTGTTCATTCTTGTACTTGTTGTCTTTCATATATATGTACTCAATCAAGTTAGGCCTTTCTGTGCTTGACTCTACTTCGTTCCAAGAGAGATACTTTACTAACCCATAGTTAATGCTAAGAAAATTACTCAAAGTTGGCCCATGGGTTTGTATAATTTGCGATTTCTGGATAGTTTCATTCAAAGTGTTTCTAAGTTTTTCAAAATTGAAAACTAGACAAACCTTGCCTTTCTTGCCTCCTTGACCATAATTTCTCCAAATATAATCGGTGTTTTGGACTGAAAAACAACATGCATAAGTTCTTTGCCTAACGTTGTCATAATCTTGGTCTAAAGTGTGGCTTGGTTTAGACTCCCAGTATGTTTGTTTGTTCGCTTTACGCTCATTAGGTGGTTGCTCACCATCATGATGATCGGCACCATTGAAGTCTTTATAAGAATCAACACGGTTAAAATAAAGGTAGTTACTCGCTATTGAGCGAAAAAGATTCTCAAGTGTCATAACCTTGTATAGCAATTGTTCGCCTGAGGGAGCATTCAAATAACAAGCTTGAGGTTCAATCATAAGGTACGATTCCTTCATTAGATTAGTGCTCAATGTGGACAATATTAATTATAGTAAATAGGATTTCATCTTTATTTGGTTACGCCACGCATTTACTTTTTAAAAGAAAAAACCTCCTGAATTTCAGGCTGATTATATTCAGCATGTCCTGATTTAATTATTAGATTTTCAGAAAGTTTTATATTTACTGCGGTATGAGTATGGCCACATAAAACTAAAAACTGAATATCAGCATGTTTTCTGGCAAAACTCATAATCACATCACCAGTGGCTTTTGAAGCAAAATAAGGCAGCCAATTTTCATCGCTTGGTTTATCCTTGTGCCAACTGCTTTCAGGAAATGGTGGGATATGAGTAGCAATAATTACTTTTTTAATATCAGTGTCAATTGCATCACACAATGTCCCTTGGAGAACTGAGGCATCTGTATCAGCCAATTTTTGCATTTCCCTTTTTAAGGCAGACTTATTCAATAAAAAAGCTTGGTATAACTCAGCAATCAGACGGCTATCATTTAGACTCACTAAGCTATGATCAAAATCCCCATAACGCGCATCAGCCCAGCCATCATGCCCTACTAATACAATACCATCAGCTAATGCTAAAGTTTTAGGCTCCCCAAGCCAAATAAGATTTTTATTCTGAGCACATAAAGCTCGAACTTTTTCACGAACATTATTAACGCTACCAAAATAGTAGTCATGGTTACCTAATACAAAATAAATAGGTTTATTTGTATATGTACTAAACTCCTGAAGAATTTCACAAACATCTTTTGCCTCGGCTATATCTCCAGTAATCAAAACTTTATCAGCACCAGTTTCAATGACATGTTGGTAAAATTTCTCTCTTACTTCAACCTTTAAGAAGTTGAGATGGATATCAGTTAGCCAAGCAATATTCATTTATTTCACCACGTCAATAATGGTATTTATCCGTGATTCAACGATTTTCTTTCGACTCTCAGACTCTAGTGAATAGTTTAAATGCCCAGGTAAGGCTTGAAGAAATTGCTCGTTATTCATTAATAATGCAAATTCAGAGGCGAGATACTGCTTTAAATTATCGGATTCGCATGAAACATCACTAGTGATTTCCGGTCGGCCATCAATTACCGAAATAATATCTTCCAGATCATGGCTTAATAAAAAATCCTGCTTGCCACGATCTTTAAATGCTTCCAGCTTAGTTGCCAAAAAATAAGGCGCAGAAATAACTTTTATATTGATATTGTCAGTTATATTGTGGCTAATTGCATTTTCTTGCGCATCCTTATACCACTTGTTAGAAAAGCCCAACACACTTTTATCTATAGGCATGACGTCAATTAAAATTCCATCACAGTCCCAACGACATATTGGGTGATCACCAGAAATTAGTTCTTTAAATCCTTTTTGTCGTAATTTCTCAGCAATAGCATAATAACTCGGCCTAGTGATAACGTTTACTATACAATCTACATCCACAGTAAAACGTACATCAGGCGCGGCTTTGTCTGTTATTAATAAGCCAGTGATACTGCCACCGACAAAAGTTACTTCATTACATAAATCCCCAAGCCGATGCGCAATTAAAGAAAGGGATTCGATATTTCTTTGAGCCGAACTTCTATTCATGCGGTACCTACTTTTTTGGTTTTAATAATGTGGATATTTTCTGTGCAGCAATCTGTCTTTCCCTTACCCGCCCTGAACGGATAGCATCAATTAACGTCAATAAGTCATAAAATAGCGGATCTGGGTGCTTTGTCACAGATTCAGGCACTGAAGAATATAAAGGCTTTAATGCAAGGCCACGATCATTGCCTTCGCCATATGGCCATACAGGAATTGGGTCACTACCCGCAACAATTTGATCACTTAGACTAGGTGCAGCATAACTAGTTGGAATACCACGAACTAGTTCGCCTAATTTAGCAGGAAAGACATACTTTAACCCATGAAGAAAAAACTCTACGCAGGCTTGAATTATGGGTTGCGGCTTGGCTGGGGGGTGGTATGGTGTAATTAAACCTACTGCAACTAATCGTTTTAATGCGTAATTAATTTGAGAAGGAGTAAGACACAATTCAAATGCAATACTATTTTGAGACCAGTTTTTATCTGTTTGATAAACTAACAGTTTAGCTAGAACTACAATGTCTTGTGCTTTAATCATTGAATATCGCCCTTATTCTATATTCTAGAATTTAGAATATAGAATGCTTTTAGTCAACTATAAAGTGGCATTATCTAGCATTAACCTCTTTCTCAACACGAAGTCTTTGCTTGTTGTAAGATATTTTTCCTCTGTAACGAGTCTTTAGTTTTACGACTATGCGACAAGGAACTTGTGTGGTCAAGCCAGCATTATATTCTTGAATGGCTGTGCCATACTCCCATTTGATTCCTTTTCTATCGAGAACTTCTGTACAGATTTCACTAAATCCTCCTTTAATAATAGGTCTGTTAAGCATTTCATTAAAAGAAGCTTTAGCGTAAATACCAGATCCAATTTTAATTAGCTTATTTGCATCAACCAGCTTCTTAAAAACACGGCTAACCTGACGATAAGAACCCAGAGCCGTAAGATCCTGGCGCAGAACCACATTACCACGGATCTTCTTGATACGTTGAAGTGCTTTGTATTCTACGCTGTCTTTATATTTTACGGTCATGATAACTCGCCGATTTGGGACTTATTTATTTTATAGCACAAACGGATATAGCGTCAATTTAGGACATATAATCGATGGCTTAATAAACAACGGATTATAATTTAGCTTATTAATTTTATTTAAATTCCATCAGATAAAACAGTGATATTAGACCATGTGAAGCATTAACATCCTTTTCAAAGAATGTTAAATATCATTATGTGCTATGATTAAACATAAACAATGGAAGTGGAAATGTCATGATTATTTGCGCATGGATATATAATTACGCATGTACATTTCTTAATCTTATTTGGGCTATAATTTCATCACCTATTTTTATTGCTGCAATCCTAGCCCCAATATTTGCAATTAAAACCTACTTAAAGCAACAACGTGTTTCTCGCATCCAACGTATTTATTATGAAGAATCATTACTTGATCAATTGAAGCATTTAGACAACGCCATTGATCTTACAAGTAAAAATTTAGCCTATTTTGAAAATGCTATTAATTTAATATTAAATGACCTTAAAGTAGGAGCAGTGACAATTGCTACTATCACATCGCTAAATGAAATTGCAAAGAAAATAGAAGCACCTACACTTTATCAGGTATCCAAGAGAGAGATTTTAATTATTTTGTTCAAAAAACATGGATATATCGCCCAACAATGGCTATTTAAATACGATAATGATTTTAGTTCGTTTAATTTACACGTGAGAGAAGTAATATCTGGTTTGGCAACAGAACTACTAGCGAATCCCAGTTTGCAACAAACAACAATTACCGCTTATGCGCAAGAAATTAAAGATAATTATAATTTAATAATGCGTCACTTTACATTTGCGTATTTGTTCAATCTTATTGTGTCACGAGTAGGAGTTTTGGATTTTAAATCACAAAAAACACTAATAAATGATATAGCAAAAGATTGTATGATTAGCTCTACTTTAATAAAAATTGATAAAGTTTTTAAAATTCTATTCGGGTATTTCAAAATAACAGATAAAACTTTTTTATCATATTTAGAAGATGAAAATGGCGATAGATTTAAATTTAACATTGATCAACAAATCACAATAACAAAAGTAAAACAAGCTCCTCCACCTGAAGATCAACTACGTATTATCAAAAACGACTTACGGCTGGCTCAGCTAAAAATTGAAGTAAATAATTTGCAAAAGCATTATTCATTCATTCAAATTGAGATGGCAAATTTATGTTCATTTGATGAAAAACCACAATTTTATCGTGAAGCAGAATCATTTGATACTTTTAAATAGAGCCTACTAAAAAATGGATTGGATGAACACATCGCACTGCTTATTACTACAAATTATAATTCACAAAAACTCTAAAATGTTTACTAATTCTCTCTTAAACTGAGAAATTTTTTTCGACAAAGTCCTCACATCTGAACGTCTAGCCCCATGTTTGTAACTATTTCTACAACTCATAGCCTTACCTTCTTGTGTCTTTGGGCCGGTTGAGTACGTCCACGGTTTCTGAAGACGAATCAATTGTGCCTGCGCTAATCGCTCCTCCAATGTCCACTTTCTCATTAGTCACCTCGGATATCAGTTCGTTTGCAAATTTTTTATTTTTTTTAAAATTTCCAGACTCAGATTCTATTCCATTATTTACTTGTTGATTAATTGCATTGTTCTGCTGCTTAACAAACGTTGCACGGCGCGGATGTTTTAGTTCTGCTAAGGTAGCCAATGTTTTTCTACATTGTGATTGTGCTCGAAAAGCTATATTTGAAAAAACTTCGATCTGATTAATCATATTAACATCCGCCAACTGCTTCAATGCATCATAAAAAATATAATCTAGTGTTTTAGCTTGAGTCATTAGCATTTGCTCTACTTCTTTAAGATTACCATCATTTACTTTATTAGCACTGGTTGCTAGCTGATCCATTACTGTTGGAGCATCAAGTAAGCGACCTCGACCATGCAAATGATCAATTGCCATGGCAGCACTAGCCAAACAACTTGTTTGAACTATAGAACTATTAATTTTTTGCTGTTTTAATTTTTGTTGACTGTCTGCTGATTTTGATCTAATTGCCATTTTCCATTACCTCACGAAGATAAGTATTTGCTGCAAATCTACCTTTATTCTGTTTCTTGAAGTCTACTTTTTCATCATTCATTGAATCAAGCCAACATTTTATATATTGCTCAAATAGCGTTACAGTAACGCAAGCATAACCAAATGATTTGAACCATCGTTTATCATCAAATAATAGCTCTAAACCTGCTTGCTCTGCTTGTCCAAAGAATGCATCAAAAATATCAATAGATTGAATCTGTGTATTAATAACCGGCGCTAATATTGCTAATTCTGCTAACGCAGGTTTATTATTTTTTATAGCATTAGCAGCATTAGCAGCATTAGCAGCATTAGCAGCATTAGCAGCATTAGCAGCCATCCTTCGTTGCTGAATTTCTCCCACGAGTCGTGCAATAGTCATTTTCAACTCTCGTTTTTGTTAAGCAACGCAGGGTTTAATTCAATGCAGTTTGGGGTTGTATCAATGTTCAATCGCGCCCTATATCTTTCCTGCAATTCACACAAGGCTAATCTCATATCTGAGGTCTTTCTGACACAGGATGGGCCATTTTGAAGAACAGCTGATGTGGGTACTGCGTGCACCTTATTTTTCTTGCAATACCTGATTAACCAGCCTTCTAAGCGGTCTGCACTGGCAAGTTCCGGCGAAAGTGAAAGTTCGCCAAAAAATCTTTTGGATTCATTTAAATGCCATAGAGCAATCAAACTTGCTCCATCAAATGACTCGGCACTAACCTCTTCGCTATCACCAAATTCAAAGAAGCTAAGCAATGCCGCCAATCGAGCTGCATTATCTGCTAATTTAGATGCAACATCCCTAAATTCATAAAGATCCCCACCCTGATGCAATTCACCTTCGATGGTGTCATGAAACTTAATCCATGCTAATTTTGCTAAAGGTGCTAATGACATGAGCTTAGGCGTCAACACATCATTTTTTATAGGCGGCGGACTATTTAGGATTTGTGTAATACGCTGCTGAAATATGGCAAGATGTGGCCACCATTCAGGAGCTGCTGTAAAAAAACGCTGACCTTGTGTTGATGCTGGCCATGAAAAGAGAACCCGTGCAAAATACCCAATCCCACGAGCTAAAGAGCCAAGTCGTGAAGTAAACTCTTTGATAGTAATTTCTTGGACTTGCACAGCCATAGTTAGTCTAACTTCTTGTGCCCCAAATGATTCAGACGTGCGTCTGTCTGTGGGAATGCCTTTTCCATCCCATCCTTGGTTATACGTTGCCAAATTGCGCATCACGGTATCTTTATTCATGCTATGAGCACCAAAAACAATCCCTCCCTCACTAGATATGATGCCCGCAGATGGCCAAACCATCGCTAAATTGCTTTTCAATGCTTCTGGTGTTACATCAGAATAAATAAGTCTTGGCACTTTCGGTGGTTCTGGTTTTGTAAATCCAAGAGAAACCAATCTAGATTCTAGATCTTGTGTGCATTCTCCTTTGGCCGCTTTTTTTCGGATTTCATTCTTTACTCCATCACATTGCGCCTGCCAAGCCTCTTTTTGTGCATCATATTTTTTAATCAACGACTTTGCTTTCACTGCTTTGCTTTGTTCGTATTCGTAAATAGCCTTAGTAAAAAAATTGTCACACGTAGACTTTCTTTCTCCTGAATCCGCGATAGTGACCATGAACAACCCTGTTGGGCCGCATAATTTTCCATCACGTTGAATATCAATGTATGTTTGGCACGTCAATGAAATAGAACTCAATGCTGATGCTGCAACCAAAGCCATAGGAGCCTTTGTGTAACTTTGAACCTCTATCACTGCTTCACGAATGATTAATGGCAATACATCCAATGGGTAGTCTTGTTGTTCTATTGTTGTCGTTAGAGCCAATGGTTCAGGCCATTCATGTGCTTGCGCCATCTCAATTGGCAGCTCATCAATAAAAGGTAGTCCATATAAGGTTTCTTGATTAGCCTCAGGATTCATTTTTAGCCAATCTACTACATCACATTTTTCTGCCAATCCAAGCTCTGCTACATCAACATACCTAATACGACAATTGAGCGATTCTAAAAGGCTAGATACTTCCTGCGCATAACAAAGGCCTGAGTCATCGAAATCTCGCCAAATAATAATGTTTCTACCCCGAAGTGGTTCCCAATCTACCGCGGCAATGCTGCTGCTTCCTCTTGATGTCGTGGCTATAAACCCTAAGCGCTCAAGGCAGTCTACCTTATACTCTCCTTCCACAATCCAAACATGTCCTTGAGAATTTTTCACCAAATTGCTTAAGTGATACAAAGGCTTTAGTGTTTTGAGTTTAGGCTCACCAAAAATCCATACGTTTTTGTCTGCACAAAAATGAAATGGCCTGATCCATTTTCTCCCGTCAGGATGCTTTAAACGAATCCTAATGTAGATTACATTCCCTTTATCGTCATCGTACACATGCAGTGCCTGTGGTATATACCCTTCATTAAGCTCATTTTTGGCATAGTGTCCAGCAAGTTTTTTTGCTATTGGCTTTAATGTTTCTTTATCCATGGCCCCACGCTCCTAATTGATTAACAGCATCCGTGAAGCCAAGTTTGTAGCGAAGCCTATGAAAATCGAGTACATCGCCTCCTTTTGTACCACATGCAAAGCACCGAAAATGTCCATTAACCATATTAATGCTTAGACTTGGAGTTGAATCATCATGAAAGCAGCATCGAACCTTGACCCACTCAGATTTAATCTTCAAGTTTTGAAATTGTTTACTATAATAGGCGGCAGGTGTTGGGAGTAATGAACGATCAAATTTACGCCCAATAATTTTTAAATTGCTATCTACGTTTGTTTTGTAAGCCCTCGTTGCGCCAACGAATTGAGGGTTTCTTTCTATCTTCATTTATCACCCCCATTCATTCGGCTTGATTGAATACGTTCCTCTATCCAAGCGGTTATTTCCTCTTCAATCCATCCAACACTTCGTGAGCCTAAAGAAATTGATTTTGGAAAATTATCTTGAGCCATTTTGAGGTAAATCGATGATCGTGATAGACCCGTATATTCTTTCACAACTGGTAATCTGAGTATTTTGGTTTGATATTTGAGATTGGATAACTCTGGCATTTAGGCGCTCCTTGAATTGCCATGGAAAACGCCATTAGAACTGAAAATTAGACCTTCAGTAAGGGCATAAGAGGGGCGTAAAGGGTTGCACTCTTATTTAAATTTATAGTGTACACTCCCTGTATAATTCGATATGCATCAAGGATTCTGATGGGTGTACACCCACCAGTTTTTTTAAATAAAAAATTTTTTATTTGTTCCCGCCTGATCTGTATTTTTCGGGACGGATAAGCGTATCAATTGCATTAGCAACCCGTTGAGTAGCACCCTGTTTTTCAATCCATTCTATAATTGCTTCTTTTTTTGGAGGATGACTGGGGTCAAAATTCAGCCAAAACTCATCGATTGCTTTATACATTAATTCTAACGCTGGGGTTATATAAGATTTAGCCTCCTTTGAAGGAGTTTTTGATTCAACAATTTCTTTGTACTTTGATTTTTCAATTCTCAAATCAAGGTAGCTAACATTTTGCGGTAAATTATAAGAATCTAATATTTTTGTGAAGGGATTGCATTCCTCAAACTGTACGACAATTTCAATTCTTTCTGGAACGGAAGAACGAACTTTATCTAAATCACCTAATGTAAGTTTGTAAGGTAAATTATTATGCTGATTGATCACATATAGCTGCAACTCATTATTACACCCCATACGTAATATCTTTTTAGCCTCTTCCATACTCTCTATCAGGAAAAGATCATGAATGTTTATCATTGTTAGCCCTTAGTTTATTTTTATTATTGAATCCAAATAATCAGCCCAATCTTGCATCATCTTTTTTCGCTCGGGTAAATGAGCAGTACGGTTATAGGCGCGTCCATTAGGGTCACGAACAGCATGTGCTAGTTGATGTTCGATAAAATCTGGACGCACTCCTAATACCTCATCAAGCAGTGTTCTTGCAGTAGCCCTGAATCCGTGACCTGTAGCCTCTTCTTTACTTATTCCTAAACGCCGAAGTGCTGCTAAAATTGCATTATCGCTCATGGGTCGATGACTGCTGCGCGCACTTGGGAACACATATCGACCACCCCCTGTCAATGGATACAATTCTTGTAAAATAGCTAACGATTGTTTTGAAAGAGGTACAACATGGGGGGTATTAGTTTTCGTAACGATATAGCTCCATTCTGCTTTTTCAAAATCAACAGCTGACCATTCAGCATGACGTAACTCACCAGGGCGAACGAAGATAAGGGGCGCCAAACGTAGAGCACAGCGTACAATTAAGGTTCCTTCATAACTGTCAATGGCTCTTAGTAATTGTGCGAATTGTTCTGGATTTGTTTGAGCAGCAAAATGTTTACCTTTAACTGGAGGTAATGCACCTTTTAAATCCTGAGAAGGATCACGCTCAGCTCGTCCAGTTGCAACGGCATAACGAAATACTTGCCCACAATTCCCCATTGCTCGATGTGCAGTTTCTATTGCTCCACGGTTTTCTATGCGCCGAAGTACTGCTAATAAATCTGGGGATGTAATTTCCGCTACGGGCTTTACGCCTAGCCATGGGAAAACATCGCGCTCTAGACGACGAATGATTTTATCGGCATGACTGGCAACCCAATTTACTGAATGCTTGGCAAACCATTCACGGGCTACAAGTTCAAAACTATTTGCTGCCCGATCTGCTGTAGCAGTTTTCATTACCTTGCGGTGTTCACCAGGATCAATATTATCTGCAAGTAACTTTCTAGCCTCATCACGCTTTTCTCTAGCTTTGGCAAGCGAGACATCGGGATATATTCCTAAAGCAAGCAATTTTTCTTTGCCACCAAAGCGGTATTTCATGCGCCAGTAGCGACTTCCCTTCGGGGTAACATAAAGATATAAGCCTTTCTCATCTGAAAGCTTAAATGCTTTTTCTTGGCTTTTGGTGGTACGTACTTTGACATTAGTTAGTGCCATTTGGGGGTATCTCCATCACAACTTGTCGAAGTACCCCCAGATATACCCCAATAAAGTATTGGCTGTTGGGGGTACTTATTAAACATTATGGGATGGAGATTAAGGCATAAACCCTTTTATATCAAGGGTTATAAGATGGTATTGGATGTTCTTGAATGATAAATTGGTGGGGCGGCGGGAACTGTTTTTGCGGCCTATCTTTCTGATATTTAACACATAAAAATATTTTATATTGTGTCGGTACTGCTATCGGTACTACTAAAAGGAAAAGTCACGGTTTTTTGGTACTCTTCACGTTTGGTTGAAAATCACCCTGATTCTAAAAGACTGGCGCATTAATTTGCATTATTAAATGCATGATCTGGGGATATTTTTTTACTCGATAAAAATATATCCGCATGCTTAGAGTCCGTCTGGTTTTTTTAAAGATTTTTTATCCTCAGAGACCAAACGTCGTTCAACTTTTTTAACATCCTCTGCAGGAGCAAGGGTTTCTGGACGAATACCGCGTTCTAAAAGCGTTTTACGTACTGCTTTGTTATTGGTGATATGCTCGCGTGAAATATCATCAGTCTTCATACCATGTTCTCTTGCATTAAAAATGGTAATTTCCGCAGCAAAATCCTTAGCTTTTAAAATGATGGTGGGAGCAAAGTCAGCTAAGGAACGACTTGCTGGTACTTTCCATTGCGCTTTCATAGCTTGGGTTGATTTATCAAATAGAGCTTGATCTCCCTTGCTACGAATAATAGCAAAATCCTGATTTCCCCCTATGTGCTCATAAATTACTTGGGACAACTCTTTTTCAGTATCTGATAATTTCTTGCGTGCAGACACGCGCTCTGCATCTAGAAGTCGTTGCTCAATTAATTCTGCTCGCCTTGTTTGTATTGCGAAGTAGGTTTGAGCAAAGGCTATTTCTTGTTTTTTAGGATCACCATTTTGAGCAATGAGATAACATGCATAGCGCGTAAGCATAATATCCTCAATTGTTTTTTGAGCACCTTTGGGCATTTGGATCGTTTTACCGACGTCGGCAAAATGATCAGATACCGTATGGCCAGATGCTTCGCAAGCTATTTTCGCCTTAGAAATAACATTTAAAAAATTAACCCATTTGTCATAACCTAATAATTGTTGCAGATCTCGAGCTAGCCAAAACTCTACGCCTTCCTCAGTTTGTTGGGCATGCATCTCAAAATTATTGGTTAAGGTATTAATGACTTCTATTTTCATAAGATTTTTATTGGAATTAAGAATGGTTATGATTTTCAACGATAACCTTAATTGAATCAATGGGTATTTGATTATTGCTTAGAACTATTTGGCATTGACCTCCTCAAATATCAACTCAGTATTTCCACAACCAATACGTCGACGCTATCAGCTTTTAAACTTCAGGGTGTTATCGCCAATTTGGGGCATATAATTCGAGTTCCTAAAAAAACCTCACACGTTCATTCCATATTCTAGAATTTAGAATACGGGGTGATCCTGCTGAAGATGCAAACCAACCAAGGCCAGTCAAAAACCAGTTACCCATCGCTCTAAGTATTCCCCTATTTTGTTATGTTATCTGGTCTAAATGGTGGCAAAGTATGACTTTTTCAATGAGCAAAAAAACAATACATAATCACCGTTATTTAATTTAGTCATAATCAAGAGCCGGTTATTGCTTGGTAATGCAAAAGGCAGTACATTATATGCATACTTTACCCTATAGGACTGCGCATGGCTCGAAACAAGAAAATGAGTATTTCGATTCGTACTACTCCTGAAATTAAGGAATTAATGCGCTTAGGTGCTGAGCGTGAATGTCGCTCAATTGCCTCGATGATAGAGGCTTTAGTGGTTAATTATGCAAGGCAGCATAAATTGGTGACCGTGCCAAGTGCCACTGATTCTGATTTTACATCAAATCAAAACAATGCAGTACTAGAGAGTGCCGTTACGGTTGCCGATAAACGAATAAGTGAATGATGAGTTTTATGAATTTTATTAGCGGAATAGAAATAGTAAGGGTGCTTTAAAAGATGAAGTTCAACGAAGATTCACGCGTAAAAATACCTACAATCCTGCATTTGATGCGTTTGGGCTATGGCTATCTGTCGCTAAAAGATCCAAAGGTCACGTGGGACGAATCAACCAACATCTTTACAGGCATCTTTTTACAAAGCATCAAACGTATCAATCCCACGCTAAACGACCTAGAAGCCAAGCAATATCTTACTGATGTGTCACTTACCCTTGAAAATGAAGACCTAGGCAAAGCCTTCTATGAAAAGCTCATAGATAAATCCGGCATACGTCTCATTGATTTGGAAGACCTTAATAACAACACCTTCAATATTGTCACCGAGTTACCTTATAAAAAAGACGATGATGAATTTCGACCAGATATTATTTTATTGATTAATGGGTTGCCACTGGCGTTTATAGAGGTGAAGCGGCCAAACAACCGCGACGGTATCTTAGCCGAGCACAAGCGTATGCAAACTCGTTTTCAAAACAAGAAGTTTAGAAAATTCGTTAATCTTACCCAATTAATGGTGTTCTCCAACAACATGGAGTATGACGATAGCTCGCCCATGCCTATTGAGGGTGCGTTTTATGCTAGTGCGTCCTATCAAAAGCCCACATTTAATTATTTCCGAGAAGAGCAAAAATTTGACTTAGATACCTTACTTGCTACGGTCGATGATGACGAGGAAACCGCTATACTCAAAGACAATAACCTATTGAGTATAAAACAATCGCCAGAGTTTGCTAAAAACAAACGCCCAGACACCCCCACAAACCGTATTTGTACCTCGCTATTTCAACGTGATCGCCTAGCCTTTTTACTTGAGTTTGGTTTGGCCTATGTTAAAGAACGCACTGGTCTACAAAAACACATCATGCGCTACCCCCAAATGTTCGCCACTAAAGCCATAGAACAAAAGCTCGACGAAGGTATTAAAAAAGGCATTATCTGGCACACCCAAGGCAGCGGTAAAACGGCACTAGCTTACTACAACGTTAAATATCTCTCACACTACTTTCAAAATAAAAACGTCATCGCCAAGTTTTACTTTATTGTGGATAGGCTTGATTTGCTTATCCAAGCAGGGCGAGAGTTTAAGGCGCGTGGATTAGTCGTACACAATATCGATTCGCGAGAAGCCTTTGCCAGAGATATCAAAAAACCAGCCGCCATACACAATAACAGCGGCAAAGCCGAAATCACTGTCGTCAATATTCAAAAGTTTAAAGATGACCCCAGCGTCATTAACAACGGCGACTATAACCTCAATATTCAGCGGGTATTCTTTTTAGATGAAGTGCACCGTAGCTATAATCCTAAAGGCAGCTTTTTAGCTAATTTGGAGCAAGCCGACCGTAATTCAATCAAAATCGGTTTAACGGGTACGCCATTATTGGGTGAGGAATATAATTCTAAATTGCTGTTTGGCGGTTATATACACAAGTACTACTACAACGCATCCATTAAAGATGGCTATACCCTGCGTTTAATTCGTGAAGATATTGAAACAAGTTATAAACTCAACTTACAAAAAACCCTTGAAGAAATCGTAATTCTAAAAGGTAATGCAGATAAAAAGCTAGTTTACGCTCACGAAAAGTTTGTTGAGCCTATGCTAGATTACATCGTCAAAGACTTTGAACAAGCCCGTATATCCATGAACGACAACACCATCGGCGGCATGGTAGTCTGTGATTCTTCTGAGCAAGCTAAAATGATGTATGACATTTTTCAAGCGCAATACGTCAAATCAGGATTAGTAGAAGAGCAGCCAACACCTTACCTTATGGTCGCCGAACCACAACCCACATATAACGCCAAGAAAAAACAAGACAGCCAAGTGACTACCTCCGCCATTATCCTGCATGATATTGGCACCAAAAAAGAGCGCGAACAGTTGGTCGAAGACTTCAAGGAAGGAAAAATCGACTTTCTGTTTGTATTTAACATGCTACTCACTGGCTTCGACGCACCACGCCTGAAAAAGCTTTACATGGGGCGCGTAATTAAAGCCCACAACCTATTGCAAGCCCTCACCCGTGTAAACCGCCCCTACCAAGATTTTAACTACGGCTATGTAGTGGACTTTGCCGACATAGAAAGTGAGTTTGAAAAAACGAACAAAGATTATTTTAAAGAATTACAATCTGAACTCGGCGATGAAATAGAGCACTATAGCAACCTGTTTAAGTCACAAGAAGAAATTCTGGAAGAAATACAAGAGATCAAAGAGGTCTTGTTCCATTTTGACACGATTAATGCCGAGGTGTTCTCGGATCAAATTACACAAATCAATTCGCGTAATGAAATGTTAAAAATCACCCACGCCTTAAACAACGCCAAGAGCCTATATAATCTTATCCGCTTGTCCGGCGATTTTGAGATGCTGGAAAGGCTAGATTTTAAAACACTCAATGTATTATCAGGAGAGGCCGATAGGCGCCTAGCTCTTATCAATACCAAAGAAGCGCTAGAAAACAATATTGATACCTCAAACCTACTTAATGTCGCCCTAGAAGACGTTATCTTCGCGTTTACTAAAATCAGTGAAGAAGAGATGGTTCTAGCTGATGAGCTAAAAGACACCCTTCAAAGAACACGCGAAGGCCTAGGTGATAATTTTGACCCGCGAGATCCCGAATTTATTACCCTAAAAGAAGAGCTTGAACGCTTATTTAAAAAGAAGAACCTAAGCGAGGTCACTAAAGAGCAAATGGAAAGCAATATTAAAGCGTTAAACGAGATATATAATCAAGCCAAAGAGTTAGAACGTAAAAACCAGTTATTAAGAGCTAAATATGACAACGACGAAAAATATGCCCGATTGCACAAGCGCCTGATGGAAAAAGACCCATTAACCAATAGCGAAAGTAAACTCTTTGACGCCCTTAAAGGCTTAAAAACCGAAGTAGACCATCAAATACAGCGAAATGCCAAAATGCTAGACAATGAAAGCTTTGTTGAAAAAATGGTTATGCGCGTTGTTATCGATCAATTTAAAAACAAACAGCACATACCCTTAACGGCTACTGCAACCAAACGAATCAACCGCTTAATAGTGAAAGAGTACATGAATGAATACTATGGTAGGGTGGCATGAAAACGGCTTGACTATAATACACAACAACCATATAACATCTGATTTTAGCCCACGTATTTAGAGAAAATAATGTCTACAACGCAGCAATTTGCACAGCAAACCAAAAAGCTTATCGACGATCTAAAAAGCGTCTGCGCTAACTACGGCTTAGGTAACGACGGCAACGAATTTAAAATCATCACGCAGGTATTTTTGTATAAATTCCTGAACGATAAATTTGTCTATGAAATTAAACAACTGGATGACACCATCGGTAATGCAGAAAATTGGGAAGACGCGCTTAAAGCCCTAAACGACGATGAATACGAAATGCTAATGATGCAGCTAAGCGAAAGCACTGCTCGTATCAGTTCTGACCATTTTATTTCGACGCTATTTGCCAGGCAAAACGAACCAAACTTTGCCGATATTTTCGATACCACCTTAGTTGATATTGCCCGTGATAACAGCGATATCTTCTCAGTGCTGACTAATGGCGGTGAAAAAATCATTCTATTTGAAAACCTAAGTTGTAAATCAGCATGCAAAAATGACCCCCTTTTAGGGTAAATCAGCATCCAATTTTGACCCTCTAAAATCGAGTAAAACGTGTACTCTAGATTTTAATAATCTAGAGGGAATTAGAGGATGTTGATCATGGAAACAGAAGCAAAAATTAGGCGCATGTTTCATGTGCAAAAATTAACTATTGCGGAAATTGTTCGCACAACAGGATTATCGCGTAATACAGTTAGACGGGTAATCCGAGCAGAAAAGTCTGGGAAAAATTATCAACGCTCCATTCAACCACTACCTGCACTGAATATCTTCAAAGAGACGTTGGTATCATGGTTGAACAACGACCACAAGTTATCGAAAAAGGAACGCCGTAGTGCAATGAAGTACTACACTCAACTAAAAGAAAGTGGCTATTGCGGTTCTTATGATAGTGTCCAGCGTTTTGTTAAAGTATGGCGCTGTACGAGTCGAGAGTCATTAAAAGCCTATATTCCACAATACTATCATCCCGGAGAGGCCTATCAGTTTGATTGGAGTGAAGAAACTGTAGAGCTTGCAGGCGTTGTTCAAAAAATCAAAGTAGCTCAATTTCGTTTAAGCTACAGCCGTAAATTTTTTCTTGTAGCATATCCTCGAGAAACTCAAGAAATGTTATTTGATGCGCATAATTTAGCCTTCAAATTTTTTGGTGGCTTAACGCTAAGAGGTATTTATGACAACATGAAAACGGCGGTAGATAGTGTTTTCAAGGGTAAGGAGCGTGCTTTTAACCGGCGATTTTTGGCATTAATGGATCATTACTTAATTGAACCTACAGCCTGCAATCCCGCAGCCGGATGGGAAAAGGGGCAGATTGAAAATCAAGTTGATAATGTACGTGACTGGGTATTTAAACCACGTCTTAAATATGAAACCTTGTCGTTATTAAATGAACATCTTCAGCAGCAATGCCAATTATTGGCCGAGAAAAGGCATCACCCAGAACAACAAGAACTAACTGTTGACGCTGTATTTCAAGAAGAAAGAACTCATTTTAGAGCGTTAAATCATCCATTTGATGGGTATAAAGAAGTTTCAACTCTAGTACATTCAACCTGCTTGATTCATTGCGATAGAAATCGTTATAGCGTTGATTGTGCCTATGCCAACCAGATGGTGACGCTCAGGATATACGCATTAACTATAGAGGTATTTTCAGGTAATGAGTCCATCGGTTGCCACCAACGCACCTTTGGCCGCAATAAAACACTGTTTAATCCATGGCATTATTTACCTTTACTGGAGCGCAAGCCAGGGGCATTACGCAATGGTGCTCCATTCAAAGACTGGCAATTACCACCAGCCATTTTAAAAATCAAAAGCATTCTCATGAAGCGCCGTGGTGGTGACAGAGAATGCGTTGAGGTGCTGTTGGCAATGAGTGAGCATGGCATTGAGGCGGTGAGTGTAGCCTGTGAATTAGCGCTAACAGAGCAGGTGGTTAGCCGTGATTATATTCTTAATGCGTTGCATCGATTACGGCCTACAGCACTTCCTCAAGCAACGACAATGCCCGCTGGATTAATCTTAAAGGAAGAACCCACAAGTAATTGTCATAAATATAATTTACTCTTAACGGGAGCAAATCATGCCATTCACTAAATTATCTGAGTTGCTTAAGATATTAAAATTACAAGGCATGTTAGATAGGTTGCTAGCCTATGAAGAGTCGAAGCCTTTGGTGAAACTAACTCATTATGAGTGGTTATCTATGCTATTAGAAGCAGAACAAATAACACGCAAAACGCGTGCTATTAATTATCAACTGAGTGTCGCAAAATTCCCGGTCAATCGTAATTTAAGCCAATTTGATTTTACGCAACATCCTGTTAATGAAGAAGAAATAAGTTTATTGCACGCAGGGAGCTTTGTTGATGCTGGGCGCAATATTATTTTTGTGGGTGGCACGGGCTCTGGTAAAACGCACTTAGCTATTGCTATAGCAACTAATTTAATTAAGCAAGGAAAGCGGGCTTGTTTTTATAATGTTGTTGATCTGGTCAACAAATTAGAACAAGAAAAAAAACAAGTTAATACAGGACGGCTAGCTAATCGCCTGCAAAATTTTGATGCTATTGTCCTGGATGAGCTTGGATATTTACCATTTTCTGAAGCGGGCGGAGCTCTGTTGTTTCATTTAGTTAGCAAATTATATGAAAAAACATCATTAATCATTACAACAAACTTAAATTTTGGTGAATGGCCAAAGGTGTTTTGTGATACAAAAATGACCGCAGCCATGCTGGACAGATTGACTCATCATTGCTCTATTGTTGAGACTGGAAATGAAAGTTATCGCTTTAAAAATCGAAGCTAAAACAGTAAAGTAAATAATCAATGTGATATGTTTTTGAGGGTCAATTTTGGATGCGGTTTGAGGGTCAAAATTGGATGCTGATTGACAAACCTAAGTAAATACGTCACTGACAAACGCGATGATTTTTGTAAAGCCATTGTCAATAAGCTCACAGGCTTTAGCTTTGAACATATCTTTAACGAGAAATTTGATTTTTATGCCGCCATCTTTGAATATCTGATTAAAGATTACAACACCAACAGTGGCGGCAAATATGCCGAGTACTTCACCCCGCACGCGGTGGCTAAAATTATGGCGCGTTGTTTAGTGCCAAAAAAGGAAGGCCTAAAAGTCCAAAATGTGACCTGCTATGATCCTTCGGCAGGCTCGGGCACCTTGTTAATGAACCTCGCCCATGAGATAGGTGAAGACAAATGCACCATCTATTCGCAAGATATCTCGCAAAAATCATCAGGGTTATTGCGCTTAAACCTGATACTTAATGACTTAGTGCACTCCATACACAACATCATTAAGGGCAATACTATACTGGAGCCCTATCATAAAAAAGACAATGGCAGCCTAGAGCAGTTTGATTACATCGTCTCCAACCCGCCATTCAAACTCGATTTTTCTGATTATAGTGCAGACTTAGAAAGCAAAGAAAACCACGATCGCTTTTTTGCCGGTGTTCCCCCAGTGCCACCTAAGAAAAAGGAGTCCATGGCGATTTATTTAATGTTCTTACAGCATATTATCTATTCGCTAAAAGATAAGGGCAAAGCTGCCGTTGTTGTGCCTACAGGTTTTATTACCGCCCAAGGTGGTATTGATAAAAGAATCCGTCAAAAATTGGTAGACGAAAAAATGCTGGCAGGAGTAGTGAGTATGCCCTCCAATATCTTTGCCAATACCGGCACCAACGTCTCGATACTCTTTATCGATAAAACCAATGAAGCAGATGTGATACTGATTGATGCCTCCAGCCTAGGTACTACGGTAAAAGAAGGTAAAAATCAGAAGACTGTACTTAGTCACGATGAAGAAGAGCAAATCATCAACGCATTTAATAGCAAAGACGCTGTGGATGATTTTTCGATGGTGGTGAGTTATAACGAAATTGCCGCGAAAAATTACTCCTTAAGTGCGGGGCAGTATTTTGATATGAAGGTTGAGTTTGTGGATATTACTCCAGATCAGTTTGATAAGAAGATAAAAAATATCACTGAGAGTTTGGATCAGATGTTCAATCAATCACACGAACTTGAAAGGGATATTAAAAAACAATTGGCGGGGTTGAAGCATGATTGTTAACTGGCCAAGAGTTAAAGTTTCTGAGCTATGCGAGATAATCGTGGATTGTGTTAACAAAACAGCCCCAACAGTTGAATATGAAACACCTTTTAAGATGATTCGTTCTCCTAACATCAAAAATGGGGTTGTCAATCTGAGTGGCTGCCGTAATGTTACTAAAGACACGTATGAAAAATGGACACGCCGCGCAACAGTTGACAAAGGCGACATACTCTTAACTCGCGAGGCTCCGATGGGTGAAGTTGGCCTAGTAAATTTTCAAGACACTGTATTTCTTGGCCAAAGAATCATGCAATACAGAGTTAATCCTCAAAGGCTTGATTCAAACTATCTGCTATATGCCTTTCTTTCTCCAGATTTACAATATCAGTTCAGGCGTCATAATAATACCGGCTCCACTGTTAGCCATATAAAAGTGCCTGATTGCTCAGAGTTCGAGATAAGTATTCCTCCATTAACTGAACAGAAGAAAATTTCGAAAGTTTTGCGAGATTTAGACAAAAAAATATCTTTAAACAACAAAATAAATACCGAGCTAGAAGCCATGGCTAAGCTCATCTACGACTATTGGTTTGTACAATTCGACTTCCCCAATGCCAACGGCAAGCCCTACAAATCCTCGGGTGGAAAAATGGTCTACAACGAAGCATTAAAGTGTGAAATTCCTGAGAGCTGGTCTGACGGTACGTTACATGATCTGGGAGAAATTGTAGGTGGTAGTACACCATCGACAAAGCAAGCTGAAAACTTCAAAGAAAAAGGAACTCCTTGGATTACCCCAAAGGATTTGTCTAACAATACCGGAAACAAATTTATTGCTCGTGGTGGGCAAGACGTAAGTGCTGAAGGAGTTAAGTCTGCGTCATTGAAATTGTACCCAAAAAACACAATATTAATGAGTTCGCGAGCACCGATTGGTTATATGGCAATAGCTCGCGAACCTTTAACGACGAATCAAGGTTTTAAATCTTTTATTCCGAATAAAGGGTACTCAATGCATTACATTTATTATGCAGTTAAAAACTCTATGAAAGCTATTGTTCAATACTCCTCAGGGTCAACGTTTAAAGAGGTTTCAGGCTCAGTTTTAAAGACCGTAAAAATTTGCTTGCCCGAATGCGATATTGTCGAGAGCTATGTATCAAAAGTTAATTGTATTTTTGATCGCCAAGATCTTTTAGAGTTGGAAAGTAAGGAGCTAACGGAGTTGCGTGACTGGCTTCTCCCCATGCTAATGAACGGTCAAGTCATCGTGAAAGACGTGTAACGTCAGCGAATAAAAAAGGATGTTAACGCTATGGCAGCACAATATTCAAACCGACAGTTTTTTAGAAAAACGCCTAATTTGTATCTAGCTAAATTTTTTGAAGCCAAGGGCATTCAGCTTGATGTGAATGTTAGTCAACTAAAAGAACAAGATTCCGATACCCTGCAAAGCGCCTTTAACAAACTTTTCCCCAACCAAATAACGAATATAGAGGCCGAGTTTCAAGATGTAAATGCCTTGGCCTGTGAGGGTGGTATTTTAGCTCTGGTTGACGAGGCAAGCTTTCATAATGACGACGCCTTTATTGAGGAAATCGCTGCTATAGACGGCTTTCACGCCAAGGCTATTTGGGCTTTTCTCAACAAACCTAGTTATTGGCGGGGTGCCGCGATGTTTTTGCACGCCGATAACATAAGTGCGTCGTATTGGAAAAAACGCAATGATTTTCTGAATTTACCGCCACAGCTTGAAGATTGTGATACTGACGCCCTAGCAACAGCCATTAGTAGCTATTTTTCGTGCAGGGAGGGACGGGGTAAAAACTGTATTGTTGAGTCATATCGCCGCAATCAAAAAGAGTATTTGTTTGCTTACCCAGAGGACTTTGCACAAACTGCTATTGAATGGGTGGAAGGAGCGTTAAAAAACCAAGCGCATCACCCAGCATTTGAGATTATTTTTGTGTATTGTGAAGCTGAAGGTTCGCTAGATATATACGCCCCTAAAAATGGCAAAGCAGTACCCGATTTACAAGAGCTATTTGCTAAACACATTTTAAAGCTTGATGGCTTGTCCGAATGGCAAAAGGACAGACGTGTTTATGAGCTAAACCCCGTATTGGAGAATGGCTTTGAATTCAAAATTGAGCCAACCTCAGGTATTACTAGCGTATTAGTTACTAGCCTACGGGTAACGTTAAAAGGAGATCGGAAAAAGCGTATTGTGGTTGAGGCTGATCCATATAAAGATAATAGGTCGGTGCATAGCTTACTAGAGCGATTGAATCTATCCCCGTATGACGTAACCCAACTTAGTTTAAAAGTAACCTTTGAGCCAGTGGGTGGTGCAAAGGCTAAATCTAGGCGTGTGAATATTACCTACCCAAATTCATGTGCGCTAAACCACGACGGCAATGATCTAAAAATCCGACAAATGCTTGTGCTATCAGGCCTTGAGCCAAAAGCGGTAACGGCCTAAATGACGCTAGATGAAAACCAACTATTAAGCGAAGCATTAACCCGTTTAAGCACGGTTGGCGATTCCTTAAACGTTGGCTTTGATGAAGTTCAGCAATGGCCTAGCAGTCTGTTAAATACGCTAGAACAGGCTAGGCTGCTGGTTAAGGATGTACAGGCACAATCACTTCAATGTACTGGTTGTGAGTATGGCTGTTTTATGCCGGTAGCGTTTACCGAAGATACCCTTCGAGCCTTTATTGTGTGTGACCATCCCGAGCAACAAGAACAAATGGGGCGTATCGCTGTTAGCTTGGCACGGCTTAATCAGTGGCAGCTTAATATCAAGCAAGTGGCTGCTGTGATTACAAAACTGTTGGGGTTTAATGCTAAGCCTCAATATCAAAATGAAACAGCCAGCTATACCCTTGGTATGCTTAACAGCAAAAAAGGGCGGCGGGCGGCAGTGTTGGCTATAAACCCGCTTTCTGTTGTTATTAATCAGCGCTCGATACTGGTTAGCGAACTACTGTATGTCGAAGACAGTCAGCTAGTCATTGATACCCTAAGAATTAATGATGCACTCAACGCCAACCCACTGAGTAAAAGTAAAGTTTACACTGCCAATTCGGATAAACAGCAAACTAGAAAGCTGGCTACCCAAGCCATGTATGGTGATTGGCAAGATCAATATAAAAAACTAAAGCGAGAAAATCCAAAACAATCTGACTCTTGGATTTCAAAACAGATATCTAAGATGGCTATGGGTAAAGGCAAAGACTCAGAAACCATCAGAAGAAATATGAAAAACTAAAAAAGTTGGGCGGAAACTTTTCACACAATATAACCTATTGATTGACAGAGAATTTGTTCGTTAAAAAATGATCATTCACGATTGATTATAACCTTGTTGTTTAGCCCCATCCATTGAATCTATTAGGGTATGTATAACGTACACATAGGTAGCTGCGTTTGTTATCAGCCTTTTTTCGCCCAAATCGCCCAATCACTATGGAACCTCATTCCTAACAACGCTAAAGAGGTTCCACAATGTCACATATCATTTTAAGACTCCCAGATGTTATTAAGCAAACGGGTTTATCACGTAGCTCAATTTATTTACGCATTGCCAACCATGAGTTCCCCGATTCTATTTCTTTAGGCGGGCGTTCGGTGGGTTGGTTACAACAAGATATTGATGAGTGGGTATTAGAAAAAATTGAAGCTAGTCGGATTAACGACCATGGCTAATTACAACCCCAATAAAGTAAAGATCAATCGCAGTTACAGCTATGAAGAGTTGGCTGCTGTTTACGGGGTGCATAAAAATACGGTCGCCGCTTGGATAAATAACGGCTTGCCTTGCCTAAAAGATATGCGGCCGTACTTAATTTTAGGGGCAGATGCGAAGTTATATTTACAAATGCAGCGACAAGCAAAAAAACAGAAATGTAAGCCAAATGAGTTCTATTGTATGCGGTGTAAAAAACCAACTCCAACCGCTGAAAATTTTGTGGAATATTTACCCTTGACGGCAACTAAAGGGCGATTGAGTGGTTTCTGTTTTACGTGTGAAGGGGTAGTAAATAAGTTTATCGGTTATGCCAGTTTAGAGAAATACGCACTGATTTTTGACCTCGTAAAGCCGAAGGGTTTGGAGCATATAAACGATAGTGATAACCCTCTCTAAAACAGTGGCCTTAAATAGTGAGTCGAAACCATGAGAAAACATAATACGAATAACGAACGAATTAAACGCAAATACTTGGTCTTTTTAAAACAAGCTAAGGGGCAAAATGAAGCATCGATAGACGCGGTGGCTAAGGCGATCGCCCGCTTTGAAACTTATAATCAATACAAAGATTTTAAGGCGTTTCACTTTGAACAGGCGATTGGTTTTAAAAAATACTTAGCTGGTCAAAAGCACCATAAGACGGGTAAGCCGTTAAGCCTATCCACTTTGAATGGTGCGGTGAGGCATTTAAAAACCTTTGTCGAATGGCTGTCACAGGAAACTGGTTATAAATCGCGAATTAAGTATTCTGACGCGCAGTACTTTAACCTGTCGGAAAAGGATACTCGTACCGCTACAGCTAAACGCCAACAGTCTGTAGCAACAATAGAGCAAATTAAGCATGTGCTGACAGTGATGCCCAGTAACACTCTCATTGAAAAGCGAGATAGAGCTTTAATTGCTTTCACCTTGTTAACTGGCGCCAGAGATAGTGCCATAGCCTCGATGAAATTAAAGCACGTCGATTTTAATGCCGATACGGTATATCAAGATGCAAGGGAAGTGAACACAAAGTTCAGTAAAACCTTTATAACCTGCTTTTTCCCTGTCGGTGATGATGTTCGCGCTATTGTTTTTGATTGGGTGACATATTTAAAAAATGAATGCTTGATGGGTAATGATGCCCCGCTATTTCCCAAAACAAAAATGAGTCAAGGCGAGGACAATGATTTTAAGGCTAATGGATTAACGAATGAGCATTGGGCTAGTGCTGCGGCCATACGCAAGATTTTCAAATGTGCTTTTGTGCGAGCAGAAATGCCTAGTTTTAACCCACATAGTTTTCGCAACACCTTAGCAGTGTTAGGTGAAAGCTTGTGTCAATCTGCTGAAGAGTTTAAAGCGTGGAGCCAAAACTTGGGGCACGAGGGTGTATTAACTACATTCTACAGTTACGGTAAAGTGCAAGAGGCGAGGCAGGCGGATATTTTTAAACAGTTGAAAGAGCCGCGTATAAATAAGGTAGATGCTGGTGGGGTAGCTGAATTGGCGAAAGCACTGGCTAGGGAGATGGCGAGCCAGCGCTCTTAGTCATTGGCTCATTACGAGTTTGAGTGCTTTTTTACCGCTGATACTCATGCTCCCTGTCGCGGCCTGATCGATATGATTACTCCACCACTCCATAACTGGTTTTCGCCGTGCCAGATAATTTGCCCGATTGTAGGCATTTCGCACTTCGTTTTTACCCGTGTGAGCTAAGGCGGCTTCTATCACGTCGGGGTCAAAGCCTTGCTCATTCAGAGTGGTGCTTGCTAATGATCTAAAACCATGGGAAACCAGTTGGCCTCCGTAGCCCATCCGTTTAAGAGCGACATTAGCGGTGCTCGAATTGATATGGGTGCGTGGATTGCGATCTGCTGGGAATACATGTTCTCGATGCCCGCTCATAGGTTTCATGCTCTCAAGTAAGGCAATGCATTGGTCGGTTAAAGGAACCATGTGCTCCTTTTTCTTTTTCATTCGCTCAGCAGGAATTGTCCAGAGTTGACTGTCAAAGTCGATTTCCTCCCAGCGAGCGCCCGCGGCTTCGCTAGGCCTCACCATCGTATGTAGCTGCCATTCGATAAGACAACGTGTTGTGCGCTTAATGTTTGCAGTGAATATTGTTTGCATCAATTCTGGTAATTGATCTGGCGTGAGTGTTGGGAGATGTTGTTTTGTCGGTGTTTGGAACGCTTTACTGATTCCTGCTAATGGATTAGCCGTGAGTATTCCAGTATTGACAGCAAATATCATTATTTCATTAAGTCGCTGACAAAGCCTCTTGACTGTTTCTAGACTGCCTTTGGCAGCGATTGGCTTGATAGTCTCGATTGTTTTGACGGCCGAAATTTTATGAATGGGTAGCTTGCCGAGACTGGGGAATATATGCAGCTCAAGCGAGCTCCATGTATCCTTTGCGTGGTCGGTTGATACGTTAGACTTTTTGACTTCTAGCCATTGTGCGGCAATGTGTTTAAGGGTGTTTGCATGTTCTCGTTCTTTTTTGAGTTCGTTTTCGTCACGGTGTTCTTTTGGGTCTATGTCTTTAGCTAATAATTCTCTAGCGAATTTACGTTTGCTGCGCGCGTCGGCAATAGTTACTTCAGGATAACTACCAAAACTTAGGCAGGTACGTACCTTGGTGAATGGTCGGTAATAATCAAATAGCCATAGTTTGGAGCCATTGGGCTTTACTCGAAGTTGTAAGCCTTCACCATCCGAAAGAGAATAAACCTTCTCTTTGGGTTTTGCTTGTTTTACTTCGGTATTGGTTAAAGGTTTGGTTATTCTGGCCATATTAGTAGTACCGCTTTTAGAAGTATCGCTATGGTACTACTAATAGCACTACTAAAAAAGAGGGATCTTATAGGACGTCGTAGAGCGTTATAGGCACAAAAAATCCCGTAACTTGTTAAAATCACAGGGTTTTTAGGTTGTTTTGGAGTGTTGTTGAATCTTAAATTGGTGGAGGCGGCGGGAATCGAACCCGCGTCCGCAAATCCTCTGCCTTCAGTTCTACATGCGTAGCCTTGTCATTTGATTTAACTGTGGACTCTCCGACGGGCAGGATAGGACACAGCGATTCCCTGAGTTTCGCATCTTAACCCGGGATGGATTAGGACACTAGCTTATCTTCTATGACCGTTGATTCGATACCGATAAGCGAGCTCGGTCAACGGGGCACTGGGGTTTAGGCCAGTACACATTGCTTCCACTAAGGTTGATTAGGCTGCAATAGCGTCATCAAAGTTAGCTTCTACGAAGTTTTCATCGTTTGCATTTATATTTATTTGAGCCTGATTTACGAGAGTTCTCATTCTCGGCATGCACCTCTGGTTTTGCAACCCACGTCGAAGCCAGGTCGCCCCCAATTCTGTACACTTTAAGTATAACATAAAATGAAGAGGTATTCGCAGCTTCTCATTAAATTCTTATCTATATATCTAAGATTTGTAAAGATAAGCTGCGATAGATTGATAGCTCTTGTCAAGTTACTTTAATTACTATCACAAAATACCATTATGTCTGAGCAAGGCATCTACCGTTGCTGGGCGTCCTCTGAATTCTTTATACGCTTCTGCTGCTTTCTTGGAGCCACCTACTTCCAGAATGAATTTAAGAAAGTCGCGTCCTGTTTTTTGATTAAACACCCCTTCCTCTTCAAAACGGGAGAAGGCATCACTGGATAGCACCTCAGCCCAGCTGTAGCTGTAATAACCTGCAGCATAGCCACCTCCAAAAATGTGGCTGAAGCTATGCTGAAAACGGTTATAAGGAGCAATAGGAGCGACACTGGTTTTAGATCGTACGTCTGTCAAAACGTCGGTAATAAGTGATTCTTTACCTGGTTCAAATTCCTGGTGGATACGAAAATCAAATAGAGAAAACTCAATTTGTCTTAACATGGCCATTGCCGATTGAAAATTCTTGGCTGCTAATAATCGCTCAAATATTGGGGCAGGAAGGACTTCGCCTGTTTCTACGTGGGAAGTCAGCAAAGAAAGAGCCCCTTCCTCCCAGCACCAGTTTTCAAAAAACTGGCTGGGTAATTCCACCGCATCCCATTCCACACCATTAATGCCAGACCCACCAAGGAAATCAACCTGAGTCAGAATATGATGCAGGCAGTGGCCAAATTCATGGAATAAGGTAATTACCTCATCATGAGATAACATTGCAGGCTTATCGACAGACGTTTTGGCAAAATTACAAGTCAGCGTAGCGATGGGACGTTGTATGTGGCCGTTTTCTAGTTTTCTGCGACTTTGTAACGAGTCCATCCATGCCCCACCACGCTTATGAGGTCTGGCATATAAATCAGTATAAATAAAACCACGTGTTTGATTATGCTCATCAATCACACCATAGCATTGGACGTCTTGATGCCAAACATCGGCTTCCTTAATTTCCTCTATGGTCATTCCATATAATTTTTTAGTAATGTTGAACAAACCTTGCATCACTTTAGGCTGGGGGAAATAGGGGCGCAACTCTTCCTGAGACAAGGTATATAAATCCTGTCTTCTTTTTTCCGACAAATAACCAACATCCCAAGGTTGTAGATTATTCAGATGAAGTTTCTCTGTAGCAAACTGAGTCAACTGGTTGAATTCACTTTGGGCTTGATGAAGCGCCTTATTGACCAAATCCTCCATAAACTCAATAACTTGTTTGGGTGACTCTGCCATTTTGGTTGCCAAAGACAATTCAGCATAATTATTAAAGCCTAATAACTGAGCTTTTTCATGTCTTAAGGCCAAAATTTCATTGATCAATGACGTATTATCATATTTTTCCGCAGTTGGACCTGTATCGGAAGCGCGGGTTACATAAGCCAGATGCATCTCTTCTCTTAAGCTGCGATCTTCGGCGTAAGACATCACCGCTTGATAGCAAGGAAACTCAAGAGTTAACTCATGCCCTGGCAAGCCCTTTTCAACAGCCAGTGTTTTTGCTGTGTTTAAAGCATGCTCAGGTAGTCCTTGCAAACGTTCAGGGTCGGTAATATGCAAGGTAAAGGCTTGAGTGGCATCAAGAATGTTATTGCTAAATTGATTTGATAATTCATCTAAACGGGCTTGAATGGCTTCAAATCGTTTTTTATCCTCTTTGGACAGGCCAACTCCAGATAATTCAAAATCACGAATGTTATCTGCAATAATTTTTTGCTGTGCTGGCTCCAAGTGCTCCGTGTCAATCGATCTGATTGCCTCGTACAATTGATGGTTATGGCCAATTGCCGCCTCATAGGCAGATAATAAGGGAAGGCAAGCATCGTAACACTCTCGCAATGCGGGCGAATCCATAACTCCATGCAAATGAGACATGGGAGACCAAAAGCGCTCAAGCTCGTCAGCTAAATCATCCAAAGGATACATTAAATTATCCCAGGTATAATAATGGTTTTCGCTGATTAATCGTTGAATTTGTGCTAAATGATATTCCAACATGGCTTCCAGATGAGCCTTGAATCCATTGATATCAATATGGCTGAATTGGGGTAATCCAATAGTTGCTAACATGTTACACCTTCTGAAATGAATGTATAATTAAAGCATAACATTCAATTGATAATGGCTCTATAACTTTAGAAACAGAATGAATACTCTTTCAACTCGGAATAGTCTTCTTCGGGGGTTGATTTTTGCTGAGTAGGCAAGGCTGAGGCTTCTTTAGGTTTCGCAGCAAAAAACCCCAATGTAGCAATATTGGACGGTTTTTCTACTGTATCATTGGGTCTGTATGTCTCTACGAATTGGGTCAAGGAATAGCAGACCACCCAAATCGCAATTAATAGCAAAGCCCCAATTAAGGGAATTACGGGGTTGGTTACCAAAAGCGGGATAGCAAAACACATGACAGTAAAGACCGCCATTTGATTGGCTACTGCCAATCCTAAGCGCATTTTTTCATACTCCAGGCGCAGGGTGATGAAGTGCTGATAATCCTTGATTGCTTTTATGTTTTCAGGGTTCTGTTCTTGTTGTAACAGTTGCCTATACTCATCTTGTAGTTTAACTATTCGATTTAATTCAATATACGCACGCACACTGCAGTTAACTACATCAAAAGCAAAAGCAAATAAGGATGCATACACAGCAACAGGAGCCCAAACGCCAACAAAAACAAAGCAGTTTAATAATCCAATGGTAATCCAGACACTGTCATTACCCAAGTCAAACCAACGCCGTTTTAATTGTGCTACCAGGCGAGTCCACCAATCCAGCTCTTTTTCCTCATCTTCCATCCAGGGCCAGGCAGGTGTATGTTTGGAGATGACAATAAGATTAGTTAGAAATCGTGGCAGAAAAAAGCACCAAGTCATATAAGCAAAGAAAGGATTAGTATATTTATCCAACAGACCTACAAAGCGTCGATAGGTTTCTGAACCTGTTCCAACCTTATCAAGAAGATTCAAAACTCGTTTCATGCGGGTTAACAACAGTCTAACCCAGTTGAGCAGGGCGGTTTCTTCTCGTACTTTCTGGGACAAAGATAAGCCTACATTGATGCAGGCAATCGGTTGAGGCGTAAAGCTATATTCGCCCATGTCTGTTAATAAACTACGGTACACTTCCTGATGTCTGCGGAGACGTGCCGCTTCTCGGGGAACAATCAGATAACGTAAATAAACATGTTCTAATAATTCAGCAAGCATTAATGCTGCGGTTAACTGCTCAATGACTTGATCCCGACTGATTTGCTCAGGAAAAGAGAAACTATGTCTTAATTGAGTGCATAAGATACTGTATTCCAAATTCAACATGAGATGATTAGTGACTATTTTGGAATAAAAATCAGGTCCTAGCTTTTTAATGCTGGTACCAAAGGTCCAATTTAATGAGTGCTCCGCTGCAGGATAAGGCAGTTGAACAAAATTGATTCGTAAATGTTTAATAACTGCCGTCATGATTTCCTAAACTTATTCTTGGGATATCAATTTATTTGTGTTCTAGATTTGCTGTCCGTAAACCCCAGTTTCAACTTTGAAGTTAAAAAACCACGGCATTATGGCAAAAAGTAAACAAAAAGTAAAATTTTATAAACATTACGCTATAAAATTTACATTGGTCGTGAGTAAAGTCAAACTGTTTCTTGCTGATTTATGCCTTCTGAGAGACAATAGCCCCTTATTTTAAAAGTAGAAGAGTATGCATGAATCTTTCTAAAGAATTAGCCAATACCTTGCGCATATTAAGTATTGATGCGGTTAATCAGGCTCAATCTGGTCATCCAGGAATGCCTTTGGGTATGGCAGACATAGCTACCGTGCTATGGAAAAAATTCTTAAAATTCAATCCTAAAAACCCTTATTGGTTTAACAGAGACCGTTTTGTATTATCGAATGGTCATGGTTCAATGCTGCTCTATTCCTTACTACATTTGACTGGTTATGATTTAACTATTGAGGAACTAAAAAACTTTCGTCAACTCCACTCTAAAACACCAGGCCACCCCGAGCGGGGACATGCACCTGGCGTTGAAACGACTACCGGCCCTTTGGGTCAGGGTTTGGCAAATTCAGTAGGCATGGCCCTTGCAGAACAAATTCTTGCCAGCCAATACAATCGCGATGAGGTTCATTTAGTAGACCATCATACTTATGCTTTTGTTGGTGATGGTTGCCTGATGGAAGGTATTTCTCACGAAGCCTGTTCCCTGGCGGGTACTTTAGGCTTGGGCAAACTGATTGTTTTTTACGATGACAATGGTATTTCAATTGATGGCAAAGTTGAATCCTGGTTTACCGATGATACGGCCTCTCGTTTTAGGGCCTATAACTGGCAAGTCATTGATGCAATAAACGGCCATGATATGGATGCTATAGAGCAAGCCATCATTAAAGCTCGCTCTAACACCACTCAACCAAGTTTAATCATCTGTAAGACCGTCATTGGATTAGGTTCCTCTGTTGCTGGTAGTGAGAAATCACACGGCTCCCCCTTAAGTGCTGATGATATCACTAAAGTTCGTGAGTTTTTTAACTGGCAGCATGCTCCTTTTGAAATTCCTGATACCATTTATCAACAATGGAATCACGTAAAACAAGGGGAAAAGGAGGAGCAGGAATGGTTGACGCTGCAACAGAAGTACCAACAGCTTTATCCTGAAAAAAACTATGAGTTTTTACGGCGCATTAACGGGGATCTGCCTGATAATTGGCATGAAAAGACCGCCTCTTTCTTAAAACAATGTCTCAGTAGAGACAAAGCCATTGCCACCCGTAAAGCCTCTCAACAATGCATTGAGCATTTCGCCAATTTATTGCCGGAAATGTTTGGCGGGTCAGCCGATCTTACAGGTTCCAATAACACAGACTGGTCGGGTAGCAAAGCCATTTCCCCCAACGACTTTTCTGGTAATTATCTTTATTATGGCGTGCGCGAATTTGGTATGGCAGCAATAATGAATGGATTGGCAGTTCATGGGGGATTTATTCCTTACGGTGGAACCTTTCTGGTTTTTGCTGATTACGCACGTAATGCGGTGCGTCTGAGTGCCTTGATGAAGCAGCGAGTCATTTATGTATTTACTCATGATTCAATTGGCTTGGGGGAAGATGGTCCAACTCATCAACCTATAGAGCATGCTGCGATGTTACGAATGACGCCTAGCATGACTGTATGGCGGCCTGCTGATTTGCTGGAAACCGCCGTTGCGTGGCAACAGGCTCTGGAACATCATAATGGCCCCAGTTCATTATTACTTTCAAGACAAAATTTACCTGCCTTGCCACACCACTCAGATTCTGCTGAATTAATTAAAAAAGGCGGGTATATTATAGTTGATTGTGATGGCAAACCTGATGCTATCCTCATCTCAACCGGTTCTGAGGTGCAATTGGCAATTGCTGCTGCAGAACAGGGTAAATCCCATGGACTAAAAGTTCGAGTCGTTTCCATGCCTTGTGGGGAACGATTCCTGGCGCAAGACCATGCTTACAGGAATCAAGTATTACCAGAAAACGTTCGCATACGCATAGCAATCGAAGCTGCCAGTAGCGCCTATTGGTATCAATTTGTTGGCTTGGACGGTGCAGTAATCGGTTTAGACTGTTTTGGCGTCTCAGCCCCGGCTGACCATGCATTTAACTTTTTAGGAATTACTGTAGAAAAAATAATTCATACCCTGGATGTATTAACTAAACAAACCCTTGTGTAACGCGCTAAACTTTGTAAGTTATAACAAGATAGCGAGAACACCTTAACTCGGAGAAGTACTATGGCAATACGAGTCGCAATTAATGGCTATGGCCGGATTGGTCGTTGCATTTTAAGATCGATTTTTGAAACCAACAGACAAAATGAGTTTGAAATTGTTGCAATAAATGACCTTTCGGGTACCGATGTAACGGCCCACCTTACCCGCTATGATTCAACTCATGGTTCTTTTGCATCTGAGGTCAGTATCGAAGGTAATATGCTGATTGTTGATGGGCATGGTATTCAAGTTCTGGCCCATCGTGATCCTAAAAACCTGCCCTGGAAAGAACTTAATATTGATCTGGTTTTAGAGTGTACCGGTTTTTTTACTGATCGAGAGTCAGCCATGCAGCATATTACTGCGGGTGCCAAGAAAGTATTAATTTCAGCTCCTGGAAAAGGGGTTGATGCTACAATAGTTTATGGCGTCAACCACTCCGTACTCAAAAATTCTGACATCATTGTTTCCAATGCTTCTTGTACCACAAATTGTCTGGCCCCAGTGGTGAAGCCACTTAATGACGCCTTGGGTATTAAGTATGGTTTGCTCAATACGGTTCATGCTTATACTAATGATCAAATGTTACTGGACGGCAGTCATGAGGATTTACGTCGTGCCCGTTCCGCAACCCAGTCTATCATCCCTACTAAAACCGGTGCAGCCTCTGCTGTAGGTCTTGTGTTACCTGAGTTAGCAGGAAAACTTGATGGATTTGCCATGCGCGTACCTGTTCTTAATGTATCTGTAATTGATTTAACGTTTACAGCCCAACGAGAAACAACAGTAGCCGAAGTTAATGATTTGGTACGAAAGGCAAAAAGCGGCATCTTACAAATTAACGAGGATCCTTTGGTTTCTTGTGATTTTAATCATAACCCTGCCTCAGCTATTTTTGATGCGACTCAAACTAAGGTTTTGGGTAATTTGGTAAAAGTTGTGGCATGGTATGATAACGAATGGGGTTTTTCTAATCGTATGATTGATACGGCACAACAAATGATGAATTGTTAAGGGATAGTCCATGAATCTTATTAAGATGAGTGATGTAGACCTGAAAGGCAAAAGGGTTTTAATTCGCGAAGATTTAAATGTCCCAATTAAAGATGGGATGATAACCAGTGACCAAAGACTGCAAGCAGCATTACCTACCCTGCAGGCAGCTTTGGATGCTGGGGCGGCAGTTATGGTACTTTCGCACCTTGGCCGTCCAGAAGAGGGCACTTCTGAAAGCCGTTTATCTTTGCAGCCGGTTGCCGATTATTTAAAACAAAATCTGAATTATCCTGTACGTTTTGTTACTGAGTACCTTGACGGCATAGAAGTAAAACCCGGCGAATTAGTTATTTGTGAGAACGTGCGTTTTAATATCGGTGAAAAAAATAATGACCCCACTCTTGCCAAAAAACTGGCCAGGTTGTGTGATTTTTTTGTTATGGATGCTTTCGGTACCGCTCATAGAGCTCAAGCATCGACTTATGGGGTTGCCCAATATGCGCCAGTAGCAGTGGCGGGTCCCTTATTGATAAGAGAACTTGATGCCTTGCAACACGTTCTGAAAAATCCCCAAAAACCCATCGTAGCCATCGTTGGTGGAGCAAAGGTTTCATCCAAACTCAGTTTGTTAAAACAATTAGTGGGTAAGGTTGACTACCTGATTCCAGGCGGTGGTATTGCCAACACGTTTCTCAAAGCCCAAGGTTTTGAAGTTGGTGTTTCTCTTTTTGAGCCCGAGTTATTAGACGAGGCGCGAGCGATACTTGCCTTGGCTAAAGAAAAAGGCTGTCATATTCCCCTGCCGTCAGACGTTGTTGTAGGTAAAACGTTTAATGAATACTGCCCTGCTTTTAATAAGTCTTTGGCAAATGTAGCAATTGACGATATGATTCTTGATATAGGGCCAGTTACAATTAGTGACTATGTCGACATCATCGATTTGGCTAAAACCATTATTTGGAATGGACCAGTAGGTGTATTTGAGTTTGCGCAATTTGCCTATGGAACTCGAGCCCTGGCCATTGCAATCGCTGAAAGTGATGCATTCTCCATAGCAGGAGGTGGCGATACCTTGGCTGCTGTTGATCTTTATGATCTTAATCAGCAAATTTCTTATATTTCCACAGGAGGTGGGGCGTTTCTGGAGTTTTTGGAAGGAAAATCCTTGCCAGCAGTCGCCATTTTGCAGGAGCGAGCTAAAGATGTTACGTCGAACTAAGATAGTTGCTACATTAGGTCCAACCAGTAATGACCCCGTAACGCTGCGCGCTATGCTCAGTGCAGGGGTCGATGTGGTGCGAATTAATTTTTCTCATGCTGACTCTTCAGCGATTGAACTGATTGCATTAGTACGAAAAATTGCTGAAGAGTTAAATCATCCCCTTGCTGTTATGGCTGACTTACAAGGTCCTAAAATTCGAATAGGGCGTTTCAAAAATAAATCAATCACTTTGATAGATGGTCAATCTTTTATTCTTGATTGCTCGTCCACTAATGCACTTGGCGATCTCCAGGCAGTTTCGGTAGCCTACCCCAACCTGGCTAATGAGCTTTCGGTGGGTGATTATCTGCTACTCAATGATGGAGTAATTGAATTGGAAGTCATCCAAATTATTGCTTCTAAAATTCACTGTAGAGTTATCGAAGGTGGTGTATTAACCGATCTCAAGGGATTAAACAGAAAAGGAGGCGGACTTGCCGCGAGAGCATTAACTGATAAAGATATTCAGGATATGCGCACCGCAGTCGAAGCAGAAGTCGACTACATCAGTTTATCTTTTGTAAAAGATGCTGCGGATATTCGCCATGCACGATCCTTGATGGATGAATTTGGGGCAAAAAGAACGCCTATCATTGCTAAAATTGAGCGGACAGAAGCTCTTGAACACCTGACTGAAATTATTCATGAAGCCGATGCAATAATGGTAGCTCGTGGTGATCTAGGAGTAGAGGTTGGTGCGGCGGAAGTTCCTGCGATCCAAAAACATATTATAGAACAAACCCGTCTGCTCGATAAGGTGGTGATTACTGCAACTCAAATGATGGAGTCCATGATCAATAATCCGCAACCTACTCGTGCAGAGGTTTCTGATGTGGCTAATGCAATCCTCGACGGTACAGATGCCGTTATGCTTTCTGCAGAAACAGCGAGTGGCCTTTTTCCTGTGAAAGTAATTACTATGGTAAATAAAATATGCCTGAGCGCCGAAAAGCATGCCAGTTTTTTCTATGATTCCGATTCGCAAACCCAGCATTTTAAGCGTGCAGATCAGGCGATTGCAATGGCCACGATGCATGCAGCCAATCATTTTCCTATTCAAGCCATAATCACTCTTACTGAGTCAGGTGATACTGCCCTATGGGTCTCAAGACAGCACAGTACCGTCCCTATTTTTGCCTTATCAGCTAATAAACGAACTATAGGACGGCTGAGTCTGGTCAATAATGTGTTCCCGATATACATGAACTATCATGAATTTAAGGTCCAAGATTTGCATCAACAAATCATTGCTGAATTGGTAAATTCAGGCCATCTAGAAGAACCAGGTTATGTTCTTTTAACTCGAGGCAGACAAATAGGAACCCCGGGAGGAACCAACTCCATGGAAATTATTAAGATAGAGAAGTAGACTTGCTTATGCAGGCGTTGAAACCCTGCGGTAATTTGTGACAAGGACGCAAAAATGAACAGTCGTTATTTGATGTTATTTTTAATATTAGCCTTTTTTACTGTTACTGCGCATGCCGTCTCGAAGGCTTCGCCCATTATCTGTTCCCAAGAGTATGCTCTTTGTACTTCCGCTCCGTGTATTCCTGATCCAAGACACCCAGACTATGCTATTTGTTCTTGCGTCATTGAGACAGGAGACAGTGTCGGCTATCAAACGTGTGCAAAACGTGTGCCTCAAAAAGGAGGCTTTAAAATAAAACACCTGACATCAACTTTTTCATTCAAGCAATTTAACAACAGGAAAAGCATGAGTTGCCCACGTGGCAAACCATGGACGGATTGTCTTGATGCCCCATGTACTATCAATCCCATGAATAAAAAGAAAGCGATATGCAGCTGTAAAATCAATCATGATCAGAATTTTGTGACGTTTGGAGGGGGATGTGACACCACTACATGCGTCACTGGTTTTTGGTCCGGAGCAACCGCAACTACAAGCAGAGCGTTGCGCAAATCACTACTTGAGAAGCTTAATATTACTACAAATCCTTGGCCGAACGAGAAATGTCCGGGCGAGAAAATAAATGATGAACATTCTGGACCTTCATAAGCATTAGGAGTCTATCATGTGGCTCAAAATCTCAACGTGCCGTGGCTTGTTACTGAACGATCCTCGTAAAATCTAACGGCCCTACGGAGTGCGCCATATGCACAGTTCGTAAGGTGTACAGATTAATTCACTGAAAAAACATGATCTTATTATTTTTGAACACTCCCTGGGCTTGTTCGCTGTACGTCAAAAGATTTATTCTGAACGGCTCAAACATAAAAAATAACGCAGTAATGTGCTAAAACCACCACCTGAATTCCACTACAGATAACAATAATCAATCCAATTTATCAGTTGACGATGTCCGTAATCTTGCTACTCTGTATCAGATTTATTCTGTTGCTCACGCACTAATTGAACATTCTTATTTAAATTAACCTAAACGAATCATTGAGGTGTACCTTGAAGTTTTTTAAATTATCTAAAACAATGCCAGAAAAAACAACTGGATATATTCGGTTTAGTGACGCCCCCGAGGGTAATACGGTTGTCTGTATTGCCAAAAAAGAAAATGGAGACAAAAAGGTTTTACTGAAAACGGGTGATGTCGACGGTAATGAGACACTTTATTTCAGGCAAGATAACAGTCCCGTTACAAGTGATACAGCAATAGGTGTTTGCGGCGATGAAGATGATAATGAAAGCTCCGCTCCGAAACCCTGTGGCGATGGACCAAATATGCTGTTTGACGATGAAATTGAGCCGTCTGAAGAAGAGTTTGCCATATCCAGGGAAATATTTTGTTCCGAGATAGTTCGCGATATTGATCCCCATTGCACGCCAAAATATAACCGCTACTACGAATCCCATACCCGTGCTCCATTGATAGGGCCTGATTTTATAGATAACTTTCATTCATGGAAAGCAAGTTATCATTATGAAAATCAAACCCTGTTTGGATTTAAAATTGACGCAGGTGGATTAATCGATTTTGCAGAACACGATGGATTTCCCGCACAACATAAACGAATACGTGGGTTGGGTGTATGCGCTGTATTATTGGCCCTACTTGGCAGAGATGATAGGGGGGGTGAAAATTGGGGTTTAGTTGAAAAATCCAATCACCTGCAAGTTGTCCTAATTGATTTTGGCCGCTGTCTTTGTAATATGATGTTTGCAGATAAGAAAAAAAATGATGCAGATAACTCTTTTGCGAATCCTTTCGAGATCGTAAAAGCAGTATTTCAGCAATATAATACCCCGGATGAACCACCCCTTCCTGCGTCGTTCCTTGAATCAGCCCACATAAAATACGAAGTGTTTGAAACGATAGAGAAACTTGATAAAATAGCTCCATTATTACTAGAGAAAAGAGCAGAAGACAATTTTAAACAGTTTCCACTTTTCAAAGCGGCAATTTTGCTGGATAAAAAAAGAGGCATTGAGCATTTATATCACCAATTCAAAGATAATAAAGAATACATTGCGACACAATTCATTAATGAAAGTTTTGAAACAACAGGAGTATCTGTCAAGCTAAGTGAACTTGATGATGAAACAGCTAATTACGTTCAGAGCCTCTATAACTATCTAAATCCTTTTGAAGCATCACCTAAAAGGGAGCTATTTTGTAGACAGCTGGAGACTATATTTAACGAAAAAAATCTCAACGAAACTTCTCGTGTAGCACCCGAATCAATGTAAAGCGAGGTTCTAGAACAGTTAAACTTTTAATTATTTATTTTTGTTACTTTCTTTTAAAATCATAAAATAGGCGTCTACATAATCAGGTAAATGACGAGAGGCTTTATAAAAAGTCTCTTTGCCTGGGTAGCTTCCTGTCAAGTAATCCACTTGATATAAATTATCCGCGAAGGCCCCACCGGTATCAGCAAGAATTCCTGCTTTAGAAATAACGGCACCGGATTGATCATGATACTGAATCATCAACATTTTACCAAGACCCAACTGCTCCAAATCAGCGGCGAAGGTAACACCAGGATTAACCGTTATTTTATATTCCGCATCTTTACCATAACCCTTTATTCCAGCAACCTGTTTAAAATACCAAAAACGCTCCTGAGCATAGGGGGTTTTGGTGCGGCTGTATGCAATATTATTATTTCGATGTACGTTAAATATTTTTTTGTTGCTGACACCGCCAAAATCAGCTACCACTGTCCCTTGCAACAGGGCCGCCTCCAGGTTTTCACGACTTAAATAGGCTAGTTTTGGCACCGATTTTTTTTCTAATGCTCCTTTTAATATAGACTGCTTGCCGTATTTAAATCGAGTTAAATCGGGGTGCTCATTAGCCTGTTCAAGAGTTAAATGTTGCTCGTCTTTAGGTAATGCATACAGGGCGAAGGGTGTTTTAGGGGTATACTGGGTATTGGCTTTGGCTAAGTGAACATAATACTTGGTCATTAAAATACGATCTTTGGGTAAATTCTGTAGCAAAGGTTTATTCGCAGCCAACCGTTTTGCACGATGTACATCAGGATACCAGCGAATAAAATAAAAATGTTGCTTTATAAAAGCTGGATTATTCATTTGATTCTGGTTTTGGCAAACAAATATCAAGGTCGCTTTAACTCTGTCCACGGGTATTTTGACTGCCTGGCCTGCATGAATCACTAAAGGATCATAAGCTGATCCTTTATTTAAATAAGCTAAAGTCTCTTTTGCTGTAGCACATAACTCAGCACCTTTAAAGTCAAAATGACTTTGAAAATCAGGAGTAGACACCGTAAATTGAGGTGAGGCAAAGGTCAATTGAGAAAACAGCAAACTGAAAATCAGTGTCCCAGTTCTCATGTTACTCCGCCGTTACTTTTTTCTCTTCTAAACTGCGAGACAAACCCAGTTTTTCCTTCAAGCGAGCTACAGCATCAGGATCGTACTGCCTGGTGGTTTTATGTTTCACAACAACTGCCGCGGATCGGGCTGGTTGCGGTGATACACTTTGAGCACCATACGCAGGGCCTCGAGCTGGATAGGTTGGTAAATAATCATCTGTTCCTGAAGACGGTTGATTGGTTGATTTTGTTGCGTTCCCAGTTGGTTGTTGAGGTATTGATTGCCCTGCATTTTTTTCTGCCATTATTTTACGCGCATTTCGCACACCTTTTTCTATACGTTTTTTTATTTTAACAGCAGCATGCTCTGCCTCTTCTGTAGTGACTTCGGATACCGTATTTCCTTGCAAATCAACGCGCATTTCCCGAGCCTTAAGACAAGCCAGGTAATCAAGACGACGGGTAAACAGAACAACCGCCTCTCTTAATTTGCTTTTTGAAATATTCGCTTCTGCAGCTTTGTCTGCATGAAGCATGATGTCATCCATGATTCCTTTTTTCAAGGGGCTTATCTGTACGGAATTATCAAATGCATTGGGGAAATTAAGCGCAAGCCACGATAAGGCATCGATTCGGGCTTTTTTAGATTTATTTTTTTGGCTTTTATTAATGACAGCGGTGCGCGGATGCAGCTCCTGTTTTCTCATTCTGGTACCTTTGTTAAAAAGAGTGAAGTAGTGTGATAATAACCAAAGTTATTTGATTTGAAAAAGTCTGTTGACCTTGCGATGTTGGTTGTCATATCCGGAAATTAGCTAATGGAATAATACTGTTATTCGATTTAGAAATGAGCGCACAATGTACAATGTTTAATGAGTTTTTGCAAGCACTCTCTGCCATTTCGCGGTAATCAAATAAATTTTGACGGTACATCCAATTAGCCAATGAAGCATGATAAGCATATAATTAATATATTTATAGGGAATGGAGACATGATGAAACGGATACTGATGTCAACTCTTGCTGTATTTTTACCATGGCTAGTTCTATTACTTTATGATAACCCAGGAGGTGCTTTCCTGGCCTTGATTATGCAAGCTTCAATAATTGGTTGGCCCTTTGCATCGGTATGGGCATGGCGTATGGCTCATCCTGAAAAAAGGTCAACTGAACGCTAAATTTTAAACCCGAATATTCCAAGAAATGGGTGTTCTATCTTAAATTGTAAATATTCCAAATGGAGAAAACATGGTGGCTCGAGTCATAGTTAATGGTTCTAATGGTAAAATGGGTTCCCTTGCCTGTGAAACTTTAGTAAATCATAGTGAGTTTAAACTAGTAGGTCAGCTCAATAAACAAGACAATTTAGCCCAGGCGATTAGAGATACGGATGCCCAAATCGTTGTCGATTTAACACGTGCTGACTGTGTTTTTGCTAACAGCATGATTATTATTGACCAGGGTGCTCGTCCGGTGATTGGCACCTCAGGATTAGCTGGTTCGCAAATAACGGAATTAACTGAGCGCTGTAATGCAAAAAAATTAGGGGGTATTATTGTTCCCAATTTTTCTATTAGTGCTGTTTTGATGATGATTTTTGCAGCAAAAGCAGCGGAGTACATGCCCGAAGTAGAGATCATCGAGGCCCATCACCAACAAAAACTGGACGCCCCTTCAGGAACTGCGCTAAAAACTGCGGAAATGATTGCTGCGGCGAGAAAAAAACCCAAGAATAAACTGGATTTAAAAGAATTAATTCCAGGCGCGCGAGGCGGGACACATCATGATATTAATATTCATTCGTTACGTTTGCCGGGGGTTCTTGCTCGTCAAGAGGTTCTCTTCGGCAGCAGTGGTGAAACCCTGTCACTTACTCACGACAGTATTGATCGCCATTGTTTTATGCCCGGAGTAGTACTAGCTTGTCAAAAAGTACAAAATTTGAATACTCTGATTTATGGTCTGGAACATTTACTTTAACCGAAGTATAAATTGGGCTGTGAAAGCCCAGCACATAGAAATACCAAACTTCAGATAGTAAAATCCGGCATGCTATTGTTTGAACGCTACAAAACCTTACTAATAAACTAAACCCAGGTTTGCTCTTTTGGACTCTTCAAACAATAACTCCCACTCTTTTACTGCTACATCGGCAAGAGCATCGAGCTTGTTCCCTGATTTGGGTTTTATTATATTGATCAGATTATCATAAACCGAATTAGTTGCAGGAGTACTGGTGTTATCCTTTTCCGGGTGGCTTAAAACAGCGCAAAATATTCTCGTAAGCCGCTGAACATTATTTTTGCCGGCATACTCATCCGCCATAACGGTTCGAATGGCATCGATTCCTCTGGGAATTGATTCAGCATCTTTATACCATGAAGAAGTCCAACTACCTTTAGGCTTCCTAAATCTTTGCGTTTCATTGATCAATGCACCTAATGCATTATACAGTTTGGTGCATCCAGGTTCTCCCAGTTGTTTGGCCATCAATGTACAGAGCAGTTCATTTTCTGGTAAAAAATTTCTCTTCAAATCTTTGCTGATATACTTTACTTCATTATCCGTAGCTAATCGATCATCAAATTCTATCGCCCTTTCTGAAGCTAAACGTCTATTAATTTCTTCAACAATATCTTTTGGTAAATACATTCCAGGGGTTTTAATTCCCTTTGAGCCTGGAGCATTTTGCCCGGCAAGTTCGTGCTGATGACGAGAAATATAAAGATCGACAAACGTAGTTACAAAACGACCTCGTTCCTCTTTATCTTTAGGATCACCAAATTTTGGCCAGTTGCCATATCTTGATTCATACAGAATCATGGCATCAGTGTGTAATAACTCTATTGCCTTTCTATCTTTGCCACTGACGCAAGACCCATAACTCAATCCACCGATGGTGAGAATAATTAATTGCTCTAGAGAGCTTAGATACAACTCTCGACCATCGTAGTCCCAAAAAGTGGCTGACAGCATTGGAGACTCCAGAACATTTTTGTAATCATCCAGAAGTTCCTTTAAACCGGGAGTCGCGGCAACATAGCTCTGTGCATTGGTTAATATGGATATACTCTCAGGATCAGTAGTCTGGGTATAATAATAGAGCTTGGCAATATTAAAGGGATGGTTATGTTGCCAGATATTGGCGACACGTTGCCTGCGCGCAACCGCTGCACGAGCTAATTTATATAATTCAAGATCAGGGGGTAATTCAGGTAAATAATTGGTAACTATGCCAGGTACATAATCTACTGCATGAATCGGGCTAATTAGAGTCTGCATCAAGCAAGGTACTTCTGGTCTGGCATGTTCCATCACCTTCGTCAAATTTGAGTCGCAATGACGTTGTTGAACCGCCTCGGGAAATTTTAAACCATCGCGCGTTGCGACATGGCTTGACCGAAATCTTCTTCCAAAAAGCTCAACCACTTCCCCCTTGGCACTAATTTTTTTTAAACTATGAGCTCCGAAATTTGAAGGAGCCGGCAAATCACGATTACGACTTGATAGGGACGAAACTGCATCTTCTATAGTTTCGCTATTTTTAAGCACATGTCCTAAAAAACATTGTTTGCGGTGTGCTAAAACCCAATACCATTGAGGGATAACAGGCACTAGAGCCAGCGTTTTCTTGAATTCATTTTTATTCGCACTTTCAGCGAGCATGGATTTAAATCGAGCTAAATTGTGCTTTATACTCTCTGGTTTAAGCGCTAAAACCCTTACCATTTCTTTAAGCTGTACACTTAATTGATTAAACCAGTTTGGAAATGGAGGAGTATCCGTTTGAATTTGTTTTAAATCGGTGGCCAAAGTCAAGGATTTACCTTTAATATCCCCCCATGCCAGAATAAATTGATTAAGCTCCTGAGCTACCTCCTTTGGGCTGAATACATCCAGTTTCAAATTACAGAAATAGGCTTGTTGGTACTCAGGAAGTCGACGAAACCAGGAGGGTGTTTTAGGGTAGTTGCTGGTTTTTATTGTCTTAAGCTCTGTAATTAATTGCTCGTAATGAGAAGGAATTGCCTCATCATATTGTAAGACATACTCTTTAGTGCCATCTATTTCTGTAGCCACTAAAGTGGCGATATCGGGACGACCATGATTCATCATTAATTTATAACATTCGGCCTCATTTAAACATGCAATAGCTTCTTTTACAGGCTCACCGGAGGGCCATTGCCAGCATGCGGCTAAAACATGTACTAATTTAGCTGTAAATTTCTCTAATTCTTTATGTAAGTCATCTAGTGATACTTTTCTTAACGTACATTCATTTTTACATTCCTCAGCATAACCCCTTAATGTATCGGCGCTAAGAGGTGTGAATTTAGGATCAAGGGGGTAAGCATCAAGAGTAAATAAAAAAGCTTCGTACAGACTGTGGATACGTTGTATAATACTTTGCTGATAATCAGGAGTTTGCTGATAACGTTCCATCACATAACCAGGTAAGAGTTCACTTAACGTAGAAGTTACCTCTTGTGGTAATACCAAACCCTCCAAAACGCGTAAAATTCTGCCTTTTCCCATAGCTAGATTCCTTTACTGCTTTAAGTAATTCATTATTGTATAAATAATTCAGCGAAACAATTACCTGATAAAAACATTTGAATTATTTAACCCTGTTTGGAATAAAAGTTGATTACCTTAATAGTTTTACTTCATGCTAGACTATATCTCTCTCGGAAGAATGTTAAAAGGATGTCTATGAAAAGTATAGAAGTTTTTACAGGATTTTCGGAATCAGGAATTGATGATGCAATTCAAAATGCATTAGACAAAGCTGGTAATCCCATTCAATTTGAAGTGATAGAAACACAATGGTCTCGAGACAATGAGTCCAACCGCCAATATCACGCAACCCTTAAAACCGTGACTAAATAATAACCAAATTAAAAATATTAAAAAGGAGTTTAGTAATGGTATATAACGTGCCACACCATATAGGTGGTCAAGCGGTTAACGAAACAAATACGGAAAGCCACCCTGTTTACAATCCTGCTTTAGGCGAAGCCATTGGCGAGGTACATGTCGCCTCCAAAGCAACCTGTGACAAGGCGGTTGCCACGGCAAAAGAAGCAGGGATGGAATGGGCGCAAACCCCAGCGATAAAGAGAGCGCGAATTTTATTTAGATTCAGAGATTTGTTAGAAAAAAACCAAATGGATCTAGCCCGAATTGTAACTCGTGAACACGGTAAAACGATAGATGATGCTAAAGGATCGGTAGCTCGCGCCATCGAGGTGGTCGAATTACATTGTGGCCTGGTAAATCAGCTCAAAGGTGATTTTTCAGCCAATGTAGCCAGTCATATTGATTGTCATACGATAAGACAACCGTTGGGGGTCTGTGCTGGAGTATCTCCTTTTAATTTTCCGGTAATGGTTCCTATTTGGATGATGATCCCTGCCATAGCTTGTGGTAATACCTTTATCCTTAAACCTTCAGAACAAGACCCCTCTGCTCCCGTTCGTTTGCTGGAGTTATTAACCGAGGCCGGTTTACCTGCAGGCGTTGCCAATTGTTTACAGGGCAATAAAACCACCGTGGAGCATTTATTAGCTCACCCCGACATTGCAGCCTTTACTGCGGTAGCTTCTACCCCAGTTGCTCAATCTATTTACACCACTGCTACTGCCTATGGTAAGCGAGCTCATACTTTTGGTGGAGCTAAAAATCACTGTGTGGTTATGCCTGATGCAGATTTGGATCAAGCAGCCAATGCCATAGTTGGTGCAGCATATGGCTCTGCAGGCGAACGTTGTATGGCCATCTCGGTGGTCGTTGCGGTAGGCGATCAAACTGCCGATGCCCTGATTGCTAAAATGGCACCTCAGATTCGAGCCATGCGCATTGATGCTGGTGATGTTGCAAACACAGATATGGGGCCTCTGATTAGTGAGGCTCATCGTCAAAAAGTCCTGACGGCTATAGAAAAGGGCGTAGGAGAAGGGGCCAAATTAATCATTGATGGCAGAACATTTAAACACGCTCAACATGAACAAGGGTTTTTCCTCGGTCCATGCCTTTTTGATGGAGTAGAAGAGCACATGTCAGTGTATCAAAATGAAATTTTCGGTCCTGTTTTAGTGATCGTCAGAGTACAAAATTTTGAACAGGCTGTTACCTTCGTTAATAAGAATCAATACGGTAATGGCACCGCCATTTTCACTCGGGATGGATTCAGTGCGCGTGAATACAGCCAACGTGTTCAGGTGGGTATGGTAGGAATTAATATTCCTATACCTGTTCCCATCGCCAACCACCCCTTTGGGGGCTGGAAACGATCTGCCTTTGGCGATACCAATATGCATGGTGAAGAAAGCATTCATTTTTATACTCGTCGCAAAACAGTAACCAGTAAATGGCCCGTCAATGTGTTAAAGGAAAATGCTTTTGCAATGCCCACCCATGAATAATCTGGATGATTACGGAGATTTAAATGGCAAAAATAGGATTTGTAGGATTGGGGCATATGGGTTTACCTATGGCCATCAATCTTGTTAAAGCAGGTCATCACGTTACCGGATATGATTTGCAACTGACTGCGATGGAACGATTTTCTGAGGCGGGCGGCTTAATTGCCCATAATTTACAGGATACCTCCAAAGATCAAGACATTCTCATTACCATGTTACAAACAGGACAACAGGTATTACATGTCTGCACTGGCGTAGATGGGTTATTTAATAAAGCCAAAGAAGGTACGCTTTTCATTGATTGCTCCACCATTGATGTAAAAACGTCTCGCGAGTTACATCAGATAGCCAAAGAAAATCATTTTCTGGTTGTCGATGCTCCTGTATCTGGTGGTGTAGCAGGAGCAGTTGCGGCTACCTTGACCTTTATGGTGGGTGGTGAGGACAATGCCTACACGGCCGCAAAGCCTATACTCTCATTAATGGGGCAAAAAATCATCCATACTGGAGATGCCGGCAGTGGTCAGGCTGCAAAAATATGTAATAACATGATATTGGGTATTTCCATGATTGCTGTTTCAGAGGCGTTTACGTTGGCAGAAAAACTAGGTCTTACTAACCAAAAATTACATGAAGTGGTTAATAGTGCATCAGGCCAGTGCTGGGTAGTAAGCAAGTATGTCCCCGTCCCTGGTATTTTAGAAAATGTTCCTGCCAATAATGATTATAAAGCCGGATTTGCTGCTGCAATGATGCTAAAAGATTTGAACTTAAGTCAGAATACCGCTCGTACAGTAAACCTGGAAACACCACTAGGCGCCAAAACAACTGAGCTGTATCAACATTTTATTGATCAAGGACTGGGAGATGCAGATTTTTCAGCTATCATTAAACTGATTGCTAAAGATAAAGAGGTCTAGCATGCATTCAGCTCACTTATCATACCCCAAACTGACTGATACCGAAGTAGCCTTAACTGAGTTTTGGGCTGAAATTGCCAAACAAACCATAGATTGGATGCATCCCTGGAGTACTACTCTTGCCGGTGGATTAAAGCATGGTGATGTAAAATGGTTTCAAGGCGGCAGGTTAAATGTCAGTTCTAATTGTCTGGACAGACATCTACCTCATAAAGCCAATCAGCCCGCCATTATTTGGGAAGGTGACGATGGAAAACAGCAAAAAATACTGACTTTTTCCCAACTGCATGATGAAGTTTGCCGAATGAGTAATGTGCTTAAACGGTTAAAGGTTGGTAAAGGCGATATCGTAGCTATCTACTTACCGATGATACCTGAAGCCGCAATTGCCATGCTTGCCTGTGCCCGCATCGGTGCAGTTCATACCGTTATATTTGCAGGATTTTCTGCTCATGCCCTGAAACAGCGCCTGCTTGCATCAGCGTGTAAGTGCCTTATTACTGCTGACAGCTTACAGCGTGGTGGCAAAACAGTTCCATTAAAAGAACAGGCAGACGAAGCCTGTAACGACTTAAGCATTCAAACCCTGGTTGTTAAAACCGGTGATCTCCCCATCACGCTGGATAAAAACAAAGACTATTGGTGGCATGAGTTAAAACAACAAGTCACAGCTCAATGCATTCCAGAATCCATGGGTGCAGAAGATCCACTCTTTATACTTTATACCTCAGGCAGTACGGGACAGCCTAAAGGAGTAGTACATACCACAGGTGGCTACCTGGTCCAGGCAGCATATACCCATCAATTAATATTTGATTGCCAGCAAGGTGAGGTATTCTGGTGTACAGCTGATGTCGGCTGGATTACAGGACACAGCTATGTTGTCTATGGCCCTCTGTGTAATGGCATTACCACCTTAATGTTTGAAGGCATTCCCACATGGCCGGATGCAGCAAGAAATTGGCATATCATTGATAAGCATCAGGTTAACGTATTTTATACCGCCCCTACTGCCATCCGCGCGCTGATGCGAGCAGGCGATCAATGGCTGAGTTCAAGTTCGAGACAATCTTTACGTTTACTGGGTAGTGTCGGGGAGCCTATTAACCCGGAAGCATGGCATTGGTATCAGGACAAAGTAGGACAAGGCAGATGTGCTGTAGTTGATACATGGTGGCAAACTGAAACCGGCTCCATTATGATAAGCCCCAGAATTACTGATCCCACTATAAAGCCTGGTGCAGCAAGCCAGCCGGTTCCTGGTATCGTTCCCGTACTACTCAATGATCGTGGTCATGAATTATTAGGGGCAGGGGAAGGGTTTTTAGCCATTAAATACCCATGGCCCTCTATGGCAAGAACGATTGCCGGCGATCATAAACGTTATTGTGAAACCTACTTATCCAAAGGGTACTTCATCACTGGAGATGGTGCAAAACGTGATGAAGATGGTGATTATTGGATTACAGGTCGAGTGGATGACGTCATTAATGTTTCTGGCCATCGCCTCGGAACTGCTGAAGTTGAAAGCGCACTGGTCAGTCATCCTATGGTTGCTGAAGCGGGGGTGGTAGGCATACCCCACGATGTTAAAGGTCAGGGAATTTACGCTTTTGTTATCTTGAAACACGGCTACCATGCGGACTCCACCTTACAAGAAGAACTGATCAATCATGTAAAAACAGAAATAAGCGCTATAGCAAAACCAGATGTCATTCATTTTACCAACGATTTGCCTAAAACGCGCTCCGGTAAAATTATGCGCCGTATATTACGTAAAATCGCTTGCCAGGAAGTGGTGAAGATTGGAGACTTGGGCGATTTATCTACCTTGGCCAATCCCCATATTATTGAAGAGTTGATGAAGGAGATGCAAAAATAACATGAGAACAGAAATCTCAAATCGCTCAAATGAACAGTCTGAACGAGTGATTAACCAGCACATGATACCGCCCTTCCTGTATGGAACAGCCTGGAAAGAAGGGCTGACTCAAGAATTGGTTGCTCATGCCTTACAAGCGGGTTTTACAGGCATTGATACTGCGAATCAACGGAAACATTATTATGAAGAAGGAGTGGGACTTGGGATCCAGCAATTTTTGAATAAAAGTCCTATGCAGCGAGAAGACTTATTTATTCAAACAAAATTCACCTTTGCCGCAGGTCAAGATGAGCGCAAACCGTATAACGACCAAGATCCTTTTAAAAACCAGGTCACTCAATCCTTTGCAAGTTCGCTTAAACATTTACAAACTGAATACATTGATTCTTATGTTCTTCATGGACCGTACTACAGTAAAGGACTTAGTCCTACAGATTGGGAAGTCTGGGAAGCAATGGAACAGTTGGTTCATGAAAGCAGGGTGAAGTTCTTGGGAATTTCAAATGTCAGTATAAGCCAACTGGTTGAACTTTATAAAGAAGTTTCAATTAAACCAACTTTTGTCCAAAATCGATGTTTTGCCTTCAATCAGTGGGATCAGGAGATTAGAGATTTTTGTGCTGAGCATGAACTTGTTTATCAAGGATTTTCCCTATTAACGGCCAATCATCCCTATCTTTCACTGCCCCTCATCCAATCCCTTGCGACTAAATATAAAAAATCCATTCCCCAAATTATTTTTCGCTTTGCAAAAGATATAGGAATATTGCCTTTGACGGGAACTACAAATCCTCAGCACATGGATGAAGATTTACATCTCGATGATTTTCACTTGACCATCGAAGAACGCAGACAGATTGAATTGATCAGTCTGTATCGATAAAAAATAGACCTGCTTAATAAGAAGCCTTTGTGCCGTGATTAAACATCCTCTGGATACTATGTGGTCTAGGATACAGATTATGGACGATCTATGCCAGCAAACAACATTTTAACTACTATTCTCATTCTTTAGCTTAAGATTGTCCAATTTATTGTTCAAATGATGCTTTGCAATAAATAACAAATTATTGAGTCATAATATGTTCATTTTGATGTTTTAAATCTTTAATCTCTTTAACAAGTTCCATTAGCATTTTTTTTGATGGAGTGGATAAGTTTAAAAGCTTTGTAGTAACTCCTCTACCTTTGCCAATAATATTTAAATTATCCTCTATTGCATCAATGGCATCTTCTAATGAGAGTTTTTTGAGATTCTGAAGCAAATTTTCTAATTTCTGCGCTTTAGAAAATGTTTCTTTTTTAGGGAAAAAACTGGTTTTATACTCTTTATGCAATACATCTGCATAAATATACAATTTTTTATAGGTCGGCAAGAGTGTAACTTGAGATTGAAATTGTTTAGCGTTTTCCCAACCAAGCTTAATTTCATTTTTTAATTGGTCTATAGAAAAAAAATCGAATCGATTTGGATTTTCTAGCATTGTTGGCGGAAAGCCATCTTTTATTAATTCGCAGTTTAAAGTTAACATTACGAGAGTTCGACAATTACCGTCGATAAAAGGATGAAGTCGCTCTAAATTTTGACATAACTTAATAACGCATTCTAATTTTTTTTCTTCACTAAGAGCTCTACTCAACTCTAAATGATACTCATCAATATATTGCTTAACTTTTTTCTTTATCTCACTATGTGACATTGAGGGGGAAACAAACCGTGTTTTCCCGGCAAGGATTTCTTTGTGCAGATAATCAACCGCATTATCTAAGCCATTATCTCCTTCTTTACACTTCAATACTGCAATACTTAGGATATCAAGATCTGCTTTGTAAATTTTATAATTGTTAGGATTATTATTCTGAATAATTTCTTTTAGGAATTCTCTAAGACCCTCAGGTGAAACATTCCCTGATAATTCATTCCCTTTAGAGTTTAGCATCAACCAAAATCCGCTGACATCATTATTTCTAAACTTCCCAAATTCATCAAAGTCCATTAAATTAGTTTTTTTAACACCCTCCATTGCCCAATGATATAAATTTAATATATGTTCTGCAGTAAGGCTTTCATGAATTATTTTATTCATGTATTGATGCGCTTTAAGCATTGCCTTTATATATCCTGGCTCATCCACATCAAACAACTTGTCTCCTTCCCGTTTACCTTTAGGAGTTATTTGTCTATAAAAATCTATATAAAATCGCCATATTGCATCTTCATGTATTTTTGCATATTCTAAATGAGTACGAGTATAAGCATGGATAGAAAGTGCTGGCATAACGATACCCTCGTATAGTAGCTATATTAACTAACGATGAGTATAGCAAAGAACCCAACTGTATTATTAAAGATTTATTTAATTAACCATGTGGATTGTGGGAGATTTTTTAAAAACCAAGCAGTTACTAATACCTCTTTTGATAATTTCCATATCTTTTTTTATTGAAGAAGAAAGTTTTACTTTTTCCCACTTTTTTGTTGGAGTTGGAGAAATCAGTTAAAATTAACTGTCGTTGCAAGCGTAGTGAAGCAATCTCGTACGATTTTCAAATAAAACTCCGTGGATTGCTTCGCTACGCTTGCAACGACAGAGACTTTCCTTAGCTTGATGGCTATGAGGCTTGTACCCAGCAAAGCTTGTTGAATTAACTCCATTCAAACCATTGATTTAATGAAGAAATCAACTCATCAACTCCTTCTTTTTTCAAAGAAGAAAACGATTGCACGGTAATGATATGTTTGGCAAGATCATAGTGTTTGCGCACTTTCAGTAAACAATTTTTTACATCGCTTTTACTTAGTTTATCAGATTTAGTTAATAAGATATGGACTGGTAGCTGACGATTTAAAGCCCAGTCAATCATCATCTGATCCAGCTCTTTTAAAGGATGCCGTATGTCCATTAACAGGACTAAACCCTTCAGACTGTTTCTTGCTTCAAGATAATGGGCCAGATGTTTTTGCCATTCCAATTTCACTTGTAAGGCAACTTTTGCATAACCGTAGCCAGGCAAATCAACAAGACGGCGCTCTTCGTCTAAGGTAAAAAGATTAATTAATTGAGTACGGCCCGGGGTTTTGCTGGTTCTTGCTAAACTTTTAATTGTCGTCAGGCAATTCAAGGCACTGGATTTTCCCGCATTGGAGCGTCCAGCAAAAGCTACTTCATAGCCGGAATCTTCAGGTAATTGGTCAACGCGAGCAGCGCTTTTTAAAAAAACTGCTTTAGAATACGGATTTACTGGCATAAGATCTAATTTCATTTTGGGATTTGGACCTAAGCAGTGTACCATTAATTCAAGAATTTATGATGAGAAATCGATGAAAAAATTAGCACTAATCTTTATCCTGTGCTTGCCAGTTATAACTCATGCCCAAGATAATTCCCAAACCGGAACAAACAAAGCCTTGGGATGTACCGCCTGTCATGGGCAACAAGGGGTTGGCTCCAATCCCGAATGGCCCAATCTTGCCGGACAACATGAGAAATATTTTATTAAGCAACTTAATGATTTGAAAGAAGGTACTCAACGCAATGCACCGACAATGGCCGCCATAATTGCTACACTCAACTCACAAGACATAGATGACTTGGCAACTTATTATGCTAAAATACCCATCGCCCAAGGCTCAACGCCCATAAAATACATTCAGCGCGGCGAGCAGCTTTATAAAGGTGGCGATTTTAATAAACATATAACAGCATGTATTGCCTGCCATGGCCCCAAAGGTACCGGTAACGCACAAGCAGGATTTCCCGTACTTTCAGGACAACATGCAGCATATACGATAATGCAGTTACAGGCATTTAAAGAGGGCAGGCGAACAAATGATTTAAACCATATCATGCAAGACATCTGTAACAGAATGAATCAAGATGATATGGAGGCAGTAGCGCACTATATTGAAGGTCTATATTAAGGAACTGAAAACATGTTAAGAAAATTAATCGGGTTAATACTCCTTTTACCGGCTATAGCTCTGGCAGCAGATTTTAGAGAAGGTAAAGATTATCAGGTGGTTTCTAACCCCCAAGTTACCAAAAGCAAAACTCCTGTCATTACTGAGTTTTTTAGTTACGGTTGCCCTTGGTGTTACCGTATGGAAACTCCCCTTAATGAATGGGCAGGTAACATGGGAAAAAATGCTCAGCTGGAACGTGTCCCTGTAGTATTCAAACCTGAGTGGGAATTATATGCCAAAGCGTATTACACCGCTAAAACTCTCGCTTTATCAGACAAACTGAACCCGGCATTATTTAAAACCATTCAGGAAGATAAAAAACCCTTGAACACCAAACAATCAATGATCGATTTTTTTGTGAACCAGGGTGTTGATAGAGAAATTGCCAAGAGTGCTTTTGAGAACTCACCAACTATTGATATGCGCGTCAGCAGTGGCATGAGTTTAATGGCGGGCTATCAAATAAATGCTGTGCCTGCTTTTGTGATTAATAATAAATATAAAACAGATTTACAAATGGCCGGAAGTCCACAACGCTTGTTCCTGATCCTTGATTACCTGTTGAGAAAACCGGCTTAATCAATAACCCGTATTATGCTGCATTATATTGCGCTGATACGGGTTTTGAACTAAAAACCTTTACCCGGGTTTTCCAAACTTAAAATTCCAGTATTAAAATCATAGGCAAAAATCTCAGCGTATCGCCCCCAATCGATCATCGTACGTAACACGCGATCGGCTTCTTTCTCACTGAGATAATCCTCCAATTTACTTAAGAAACGTTCTTCAGATACTCTATGCCCTACTTTTTCATCCAGAACACGACGAATGTAACGAGCAAGTGGTACTTTCTCCAATAGTCGTTGTGCAAATAACTGTTTACGCTCTTGCAGATCAGCTTCAGAAAACTGTTTTCCTAAATCGCTTAATTGAATATCCCCAGCAGATACCTTGGCAAAACCAAGTATTTCTAAAGTTTCAAGAATAGGAAACAAATCATCAATATTCATCATGAGTTCATCAGCAAGCTCAGGCAAGTCGATACGTTCCTCAAAAGACTTCATGGTCTCAATCAAGCCAGACAACTCCGAAGGTTCTACATCGGGCAAGCGATAACCCAAACCTATTTGACGTTCGCGTTGAGCACGCTTGGCTTTTTCTTTAGGTCCGGTAGTCATTAAGGTATATATTTTATCCACCAAAGCACGAAATTCAGGAGTCTCGGGATCTCTGGGCTGTGGCAAAGTAACCGGTAGTTCAGCGCGGATATATCCGGGATCATTACCAAAAATAACAATGCGATCAGCCAAAGTTGCTGCTTCCTCAATATTATGGGTCACTAATAAAATGCCATTAGTATTGGTTTTCTTTTCTTTCCATAATTCCAATAAATCTGATTTTAAATTTTCCGCAGTAAGCACATCAAGAGCAGAAAAAGGCTCATCCATCAATAAAACATCGGGATTAATCACCAAGGCACGAGCAAAACCTACCCTTTGGCGCATACCGCCAGATAACTCCTTGGGGAAAGCCGACTCGAACCCATCCAGACCGATGATGTCGATGGCCTCAATAGCTCTATGTCTCCGCTCATCACGGCTTACTCCTTGGGCCTCAAGGCCAAGCTCTACATTTTCCAAAACATTGAGCCAAGGCATCAGGGCAAAAGATTGAAAGACCATGGCGATTCCAGCAACGGGACGAGTTACGGGTTTACCTCTATAAGTCACCGTTCCACTGGAAGGGGGGACGAGTCCTGCAATGATTCGTAAAAGAGTAGATTTTCCCGATCCTGATTTACCTAATAAGGCAACAATCTCACCTTCTTGTAATTTAAAATTAACGTCTTCAAGAACCAGCAGATCTTGAGTAGATGCTTTTTTAAACGATTTTCTTAAGTTTTCTATGGAAATAATAGTTTCAGTCATTGGAGCCTCAATTAAAATTAAATCGCTCTTCCGCCAAGCGATAGAGCGGACGCCAAATCAGGTGATTAAAGGCCAATACATAAAGACACATCATTGCCGTACCCAAAGCAATTTGGGGAAAATCTCCCGCGGTTGTGCTGGCTTGTATGTATTCCCCTAAACCTGTGGCTTTGAGGGTTACACTACCCCAACTGACATATTCAGCTACAATGCTTGCGTTCCATGCCCCTCCGGCAGCGGTGATTGCTCCGGTAATATAAAAAGGGAAAATTCCGGGCAATGCCAATCGTTTCCACCAAATCCATCCTTTTAAACCGAAATTATCCGCAGCAAGATACAGATCACGAGGAATGTTAGAAGCCCCGGCGATCACATTAAATAAAATATACCATTGCGTTCCCAGAATCATGAGCGGAGTTACCCAAATTTCCACACTTAAATTAAATTTAACTATAGCGATTACAAATAAAGGATAAAATAAATTCGCAGGAAAGGCGGCAACAAACTGCACTACTGGTTGTATTTTTTGGGCTATACGCGGTCTTAAGCCTATCCATACGCCCACCGGAATCCATATGAAGGAGCTGATGATAATCAGAACGATCACCCGAGTCCCTGTCGCGGCTCCAAGCAAAAATACATGCAAAATATCAGTGGCTTTCAATTCCGCAAGGATGAACCTTAATAAAAACCAACTCCCACTGAGAATACATAATAAAATGAAGGCACCCCAAAACCTGTCCAGACGTTTCTGCTTTTTAAAGTCTATTTCTTTTACGGCCTTTGGTTCACTGATTCTGAGCCAACGCGCATTAACAAAACCATCGGTAAATACTGCTATGGTCTTGGTAAATCGTTTCATTAATCGGCTTCCCCGGATCAAATCAATTAACCAGGACTGGTATTCTGCTTCATCTGGTGAGGGTTCTACTTTAAATTTCTCAGACCAGGCGATTAATGGTCTAAACAATATCTGATCATATAAAAAAATAACGATCACCATGGTTAATATGGCATAACCCACTGCATGTAAATCTTTTTGCTGTATCGCCAGAGCAATATAGGATCCAACGCCAGGTAATCTTATATTTTGATGAGCAACTGAAATGGCCTCAGACAGAACCACAAAAAACCAGCTTGCAGACATGGATATCATCATATTCCATAATAGTCCTGACATGGAAAACGGAACTTCAACTTTCCAGAAACGCTGCCATGCAGAAAGACGAAACATAGAAGAGACTTCTTTCAAATCGTGTGGGATTGTTTTTAAAGATTGATAAAACCCAAAAGTCATGTTCCACACTTGCGCACAAAAAATAGCAAAAATAGAAGCACACTCAGGGCCTAGTAAACTATTTGGGAAAAGATGAATGAACCCGGTAACCGTAATAGACAAAAAACTCAGCACGGGAATGGATTGCAGAATATCAATGGCCGGAATAATAACCTGTTCAGCACGTCGATTTTTAGCCGCCCATGCACCAATAATAAAAGTAAACACTATAGAAAAAATCAATGCAATGAAGAGGCGCAACACAGTACGCAGCGCATAGAAGGGAAGATTGGAAGGAGCCAGTGAAATGGGTATAGGTTCGCCCAACTGATAAGGGGTCGCCATTTGTGAACCCGCCCAACCTAGAAAAAACAAAATTGCAAAAATGATAACCAGTAAAAGAATATCCCAGCGATTAATAAATCGCCCGACTTTATCAGGATTGGCGAAATAAAAACGACTGTTAGGTACCATACTCTCTCACATTATTTTTTTAACATTAACACTATAAAATACCATAAATACGGGCTTATCGATACCAGAAAGCGCAGTAATCCAGAGCTTTCCCGTATCCCTCGAACAAGTTAAAGGATGAGTGAGCAGGTTAAAGTCTTGAGAGCGTATTATAGGTCGGTATGACCTTGAAAAAAAATAAATTATGAATAAATATTGAACTTTATTGTCCAGCACGTGTCTAAATCTATGAGCGTTCCCCCCGGATGCTCAGACCCCGCTTTCCCCTCTTTATGCGGGGTGCTGTCTGAAACAACCTGGTTTCAGACACAAAAATTTTGCCCCGGTACGTAACCGGGGATTTTTTTGTCATTAAAAAATAGCTACAATTAACTAAATGGCTTAATAATTTTAGGTACTCATGAACAAACTAATCCCTCTGCTTTATGGTCTTATATTCTATATTTTTTCTCAGCTGGGTTATGCAACCCCGGACAGCACCCAAGTAGCGGTTTGGGCCAATGAAGCCATTATTGCCACCTATACATTTAACTATAAAACGTATCTTAAACAACAAAAGGATATTGCCAAATATTTTACTTCTGATGGATGGATAGCTTATAGCAAAGCGTTGAATGCCTCGAAACTGCCTGAGACAGTGAAACAAAATTTCTACGATGTCACTGCTGTGGCAACGCAACCACCGAAAATTATTACCCTTGACCCCACTCATTGGCAAGCCATTATGCCGATATTAGTCGTGTATCAAAATCCTCAATACCAACAACGCCAAAATCTAAAAGTAGTTATCCGCTTTACCACAGCCGCGGCAAGTCAGGGAGTTCGGGGATTAAGTATCACCAGTTTGCAATCTACGGTAACCGAGCCGCCTTGCCAATGTCCTAATAAAGAGAGCAAGGATGTAACTAGCCCAGGAGTCGAAAAACCATAATACCCATGTGAATGAACAGCAGTGCCGCAATTAAAAGTAAAATAACATTCAATTTTGTCGGCATAGCCACATCCAGTGCCGACTGCTCTGGGCGATTGGGATTATAATAAACCTCGATTTCTGCGTTTTCTTTATAAGCAACCGCTGCTTTATAGGCGATAAGACGAGAGTATTTGCTGTTGGGGCTGTTATGCGCAGTATCCAAAAACAAGTGCTCGCCAATCAAGGTTTGATCATGCACTTGATAGGAGTATTCGATTTTTGGCCAGATACTGTTCCCCTGTTCTACCCATTGACAACTTGTGATATGGCCTTTGACTTTTAACCAGGATTGAGCCTGGAGCAGCGCTTTTCTATCCCGTAAAAAATGGAACAGGAGAATTAACAGAACGAATAACCATCCTATATCGAGCATCCATCGCCCAGAATTAAGTGCCATTATTATAACCAATCAGATAAATATACAGTATATAATACAGCGCGTTCAAAGCATAATCATTGAAAAAGCAAAGCGGAAATCTCGCAAAATAAATCTCAATAGGTATAATCACATCAATCAGTGTTAAAAAAAGGATGTGCAATGATTGCTAAAACTCCACTTCATGCCACTCATCTGGCATGCGGCGCTAAAATGGTTGATTTTCATGATTGGGATATGCCCCTCCATTACGGTTCTCAATTAAACGAACATCACTTTGTCCGTCAAGATGCAGGGATGTTTGATGTATCTCATATGACTATTGTTGATGTTCTTGGTGCCGGTGGTCGCCAGTTTCTTCGTAAACTGCTCACTAATGATGTCGATCTCTTAGCCCATAATGGAAAAGCCTTGTACAGTTGCATGTGTAATGAACATGGTGGAATCATTGATGATTTAATCGTTTATCAACGAGCTTCTGACATTTACCGAGTGGTTCTTAACTCCGCTACTCGTCAAAATGATATAGCCTGGATTCGTAAAAAGAGCGAGGGTTTTTCGATTGGTTTGCAAGAAAGACCTGAACTGGCAATGCTCGCGGTTCAAGGGCCAACCGCTATAACCAAAACCCTGAAAGTGCTAAGCCCGGCGCAAATTGATGCCGTATCTACACTAGCTAACTTTGAATGTGTTGAGGTGGAAAACTGGTTCTTTGCCCGTACAGGTTATACCGGAGAAGATGGTTTGGAAATCATAGTTCCTCAAGAACTCATTACCTCATTATGGAACAACCTACTGCAAGCAGGAGTAAAGCCTTGTGGGCTTGCTGCTCGTGATACTCTTCGCATGGAAGCGGGTATGCTTCTTTACGGGCAGGATATGGATGAATCTACGTCTCCTCTCGAGTCGGGTCTGGCCTGGACTGTCAAATGGGAGCCTGAAGAGCGTGATTTTATTGGTATGGGTGCCTTATTTTCACAAAAACAACAAGGTATTGCGCGAAAAATGGTTGGACTCACCTTATTAGACAAAGGAATCATGCGGCATGGCCAAAAAGTTATTGTCGAAGGGTGTGCTGATGGCATCATTACCAGCGGCGGATACTCTCCAACTTTAGAACAGTCGATAGCTCTAGCCCGTGTACCTGTTACCACTGGGGACCACGTTTTGATTGATATACGCGGCAAATTAATTCCTGCAAAAACAGGAAAACCGCGCTTTGTTAAACATGGGAAAGCAATTTGACATTAGCAAATAAATTAAAGCGACATCAAATAAGGATAATAAAATGAATGACTTGAAATTTACCGCAACTCATGAATGGTTAAAAACAGGAACAGATGAAGTCACTATGGGTATTACTGATCACGCTCAACAACTGCTGGGTGATATGGTGTTTGTTGAACTGCCTGAACTGGGCGATAAAGTCACCGCAGGAGAGGAGTTAGGCGTAGTTGAATCGGTAAAAGCAGCCTCTGATTTTTACGCCCCGATTAGTGGGGTGGTTACGGCAGTGAATACAGCAATCAGAGATAATCCAGCCGTAGTCAACTCCGATCCCTACAACGAAGGTTGGCTTGTCAAAATAAAGCCCAGTCAACCGAGTGAAATGGAAAACCTGTTGACTGCTGACCAATATCAAAATGAGATAGCTGAGGAACATTAATCATGCCGTTTATTCCACACACCCCTGAAGACACAAAAGAGATGTTGACGTCAATTGGCGTCAACGATACCCAAGCCTTATTTGATGAGATACCCCCATCATTACAGTATGCAGGCTTTCAAAATATGCCCAGCGGCATTAATGAAATGGGCATGCTCAAGGAAGCGCATGTTCTAGCAAACAAGAACAGAAATGGTATTTGTTTTATTGGTGCCGGATGCTACGAACATCATATTCCTGCAGTGGTGTGGGATATTGCATCAAGAGGTGAGTTTTTGACCGCCTACACCCCCTATCAGGCAGAGGCGAGCCAGGGCACCTTACAGTTGTTGTATGAATATCAAACCATGATCTGTGAATTAACTGGCATGGAAGTCGCAAATGCATCCATGTATGATGGGGCTACTGCTTTAGCTGAGGCCGTTTTAATGGCGGTTCGAGTCAACAAACACAGCAAAACCAGTCGCGTACTGATTGCAGGTACCGTTCATCCCTTTTATCGTGAAACCATTGAGACCATAGTACGTAATCAGCATATTGAAATCACCACCCTGCCATTTGATGAACAACAAGGCATCACCCCACTATCAGCACTAGAGCAATATGCTGGAGAAGATATAACTGCCCTGGTGATTGCCCAACCCAATTTTTTCGGTTGCCTGGAACAGATTGATGAGCTTAGTGACTGGGCTCATGAAAATAAAACGATTAGCGTTGCTTGTGTTAATCCAATATCCCTGGCTCTTTTAAAACCTCCAGGATTGTGGGGGAAGCATGGTGTTGATATCGTTTGTGGCGAAGGGCAACCATTAGGCTCGCCAATGGCTTCTGGAGGGCCTTATTTTGGTTTTCTAAGCACGCGTCTTGCCCATGTAAGGCAAATGCCAGGACGTCTCATCGGCTGCACTGTCGATAAAGATGGCAAACCCGGATTTAGTCTCACCCTGCAGGCACGAGAACAGCACATACGACGCGGCAAGGCAACCTCAAATATATGCACCAATCAGGGATTACTGGTTACAGCAGCTACTATTCATATGAGCCTGTTGGGTGCTGAAGGCTTGCGTCAGGTAGCAAGTCAATGTCATCAAAACACTCATGAGCTGGTTGACGCATTAACCCAAATTGAAGGAGTAGAGCTGGTTTTTAATACCCCTTATTTTCATGAAGCATTAATCAAGCTTAATCAACCCGTAGAAAAAGTTTTAGCTCTATTGGCCGATGCAGGAATTGCTGGAGGCTACGCCCCTGCCGTTCATTATTCGCAACTGACAGATACGTTGCTGGTTTGTGCTACGGAGATGCGTTCCACTGAGGATATCACTCATTATGCTGATGCATTAAAAGCCATTATGAATAAACGAGGTGCCTCATGTTCATAGTTCAATTAACTTACTTGACGCCTGTTAATGAAGTGGATAAATACCTGCAAGCTCATCGAGAGTTCCTTGATTATTATTACAAACAAGGCTTATTGGTTGCTTCCGGTCCGATGAAGCCAAGAACCGGTGGAATTATTATTGCCGCGACTAATGACCGGGCTTATTTAGAATCTGTATTTAAAGAAGATCCTTATTTTCTGGCAGATATTGCTGAATACCAATTTATTGAATTCACTCCAGTTAAACACAGAGACGAACTCAAAGAACTTATTCAAAAAACGGAAGGCAAATTATGTTGATCTTTGAAATATCGAAAGCAAAACGTCAGGCAACAGCCCAAGCACCGAAAATTTTGAACAGTAAATATGACATTCCGGCAGCTTTTCAGCGAAAAAATCCACCAAGAATGCCGGCCTGTTCTGAATTACAAGTTGTGAGACATTTTACCCGTCTTTCGCATAAAAATTTTTCCATAGACACTAATTTTTATCCGCTGGGTTCTTGTACGATGAAATATAATCCGCGTGGTGTGCATAAAGCGGCTTCAATTGCCGGTTTTACCAACCGCCACCCCCTGGCACTGGAAGAAGAAAGCCAGGGATTTCTGGAGTCTATTTACCGCTTACAAAATAATATCGCAGAAATTACTGGCATGGCAGGAGTATCACTTACACCCATGGCAGGCTCACAAGGTGAGTTTGCCGGGGTGGCCATGATTAAAGCCTATCATCAATCACGAGGTGATACCGCTCGAGATGAAATGCTTATCCCTGATGCCGCCCATGGTACCAACCCCGCCTCTGCAGTAATGTGCGGATTTAAGGTAGTAGAAATTGCTACAGACAACGATGGCGATATTCATCTGGAAGAACTAAAAAGCAAAATAGGTCCCAGAACTGCTGGAATAATGCTGACCAATCCCTCAACCCTGGGATTATTTATGCGCCAGATAAAAGAAATAGCTGCTTTGGTACATCAAGCCGGCGGTTTACTCTACTATGACGGCGCTAACCTGAATGCAATTTTAGGTAAAGTAAGACCTGGAGATATGGGTTTTGACGTCATGCATTTAAATTTACATAAAACATTTGCAACCCCTCATGGTGGCGGGGGGCCTGGCGCTGGCCCTGTTGCTGTCGGCAAACGTCTCGTTCCCTTTATGCCACTTCCCGTGGTAAAAAAGACCGACTCGGGGTATCAATGGGCAACGCGGCACGATTATCCACAAAGTATAGGGCGTCTGTCTTGCTTTATGGGTAACGCAGGAATTTTGTTACGTGCTTATTTTTATATGCGCTTACTGGGTAAAGACGGCTTATTGCGGGTATCAGAATACGCCACCCTCAATGCTAATTATTTACTTAAAGAATTAGCCAGGGCGGGATTTACCCCGGCATATCCCACCAGACGAGCTTCTCATGAATTCATTATCACCCTAAGCCCAGAAAAGAAAGCTTGTGGCATTTCCGCAATGGACTTGGCAAAGCGATTATTGGATTATGGGGTCCATGCACCTACCACTTATTTTCCTTTACTCATTCCAGAATGCCTGTTGATAGAGCCTACGGAAACCGAGAGTAAAGAGGAGCTTGATGGTTTTATCAGTGCCATGAAAAAGATCAGACAAGAAGCGATGAGTAATCCTGACCTGCTGAAAGCAGCGCCTCATACATTACCAGTGAAACGACTTGACGATGTTAAGGCCGCACGTGAGTTGGATTTAAATTATTTTGCCAAAAAAGAAGCAGTGCACGATTAATATAACCAATCCCCATTCGCCAAACCTGTACCCAATTAGTGACCGGTTATAGGTTGGCTTAATAATAGAACCATTAAATCGGGGATATTCTTCGTAAATCAAAAACATCCAAAGCCCTCAGCCTCTCCATAACTCATCAATGAGTTGCGCAGTAACAAATGTCTTAAATTGAATCAATATGGCAACAAGTTATGTTATAATATCAATAACCCAATTTTACGAGCAATATTATGACTGACATCATTTCCGAACACTACGACGATAACAGGGATACCTCTGGTGAAAATGTCGAGTATGGTTTTGGCTATATTGAACTATGTAATAAACCACATCGCACATTCCAGGAAGATGCCTTGGCATGGCACGTACTAACTGAAAGTGAATTGACGCCTGCAGATGAAACGACACGATTAACGCCAAGAGAACTGGGGCATCGCCTGTGGACAAGCCATCAATTACTGGATAAACCCGATCTAAAATTTGGTTCAACGGCGTCAACAACGGTTTATGACGGACAAGGAAATTTAATTACGGCAACCCTGGCAGACGCAGTTAGCTTTGCCGTGGTATATGGTAAACAAGGGGAGGCTCTGGGCGTTATCAGATTAAACAGCGTAACCCATAAGCCTAATGATGATCTTGAAAAACAGCGAATTGAGGCCAAGAACGGTTGCGTTGTTGATGGAAGGGTAAACGGGGTTTTAGCGGTTTCACGAGCAATTGGTGATAAGGACTTAAAAGAGTTTGGAGTCTGTTCTGAATCCCATATTGATATCACCAATGTAGAAAAAATCGCAAAAGATCTGCATATCAAAGAAAACGATATTGGCTCCATGCAAATAATTTCTACTTGTGATGGCTTTACTGACGGAGCTGTGGAGGATCAAACTAAAGAAGGACATGAGAATTATTTGCTTAAACTGTTGAAAAGAATGGAATCACCAGCAAACAAGCCCCCACAAGAGCTAAGTAAAGCACTGGCCCTCGACGCTCAATCTCTTGGCTCCACCGATAATATTTCAGTTGCAATACAAAAGTTGACTAAAGATACCCCGCCATTCATATTAGGAATCTATGATGGTCATGGCGGCAAAGCTACTTCCCGTTATGCAGCTGACAATATTGGGCGGGTATTTAAGGAACAATGCGCCTTATCCCCTGCAGCCTATAAAGAGCAGGATTTAAGTGTGGATACAAAATCTGCCAGTTATCAACGGGATAATCCTGAGATCAATCCAGAAGAACAAGAGTGTCAGGTTATCGTTGCAAAGCTTCTCAAGCTCACTGATGATTATCAGAATAATCTAAGTTTGGACACAAGTGAATTTACCCAAGAGTCATCAATCAGAGAGATTTTAACGCAATTGACAACAACACTAACAGACGAAACGAAAAAACCCCAGGAAAAGATTAAATTCTTTTATACCTTTTTGGAACGCAATGCAAAAGAGGGAGAGGGAGCCATTAAAAATATAGATTTAATCAAAAGAGATCACAGTATTTTTGCTACTAATTTCCTTAAAGGCATTGCCATTATCGCAGCTACTGTAGCTACTGGCATTATCCCAGGACTTGTAGTTGCCGCTATCGTGTATAAAGCTACTGGAAGACAACCTTTTGATTTATTTAAAACCAACAGTGAGCGATTTGAAAAAGAAATCGGCCTTATAAAAGCAAAAAACCCCTATGCTACTTTTTTTCAACCTGATCCTACTACTACTACTGCTGCTGAAACGCAGGAGGATGATCCGGAAGAATCCCCAAAAAACTAGCAGTGAAATGTGCCTAAATGATCAACTCTAATCCCCTCGTCATCCCCACTATTGTTGTGAGATGACGGGAGGCTAACCTTCTTGTTTCACATCAACCTATTTTAGTTGATGTTTGAAATATCAATGTAGTTCATAGGTCCATTCTATTTTTTGATATATACTATAAACATACAGACCTACTAAAAACTTTTAAATTGAATCTACCTCTAATAAAAACATTATTAGCAAGACAAGGTATCTATAATAAAAATGGTTCTGTGTTCGCTTATGAGCTTTTATATCGTGAAGGTGACACACCTACTGCAAATGTAGATAACTTTAATCCGCTGTCTGGCGACACAGCGACCTCATCGGTTATTACTCAGTTATTTGCCAACCTGGATATCAAGACCATAATTGGTAACAAACGGGCTTTTATAAACTTCACTTACAATCATTTATTAGAGCAAATCCCCCTGTTATTACCGAAGAGTCGAATTGTTATTGAAGTATTGGAATCAGTAGCCGCAACCGACCCTTTAATTACTAATTTAACCGAACTCAGTCACCAGGGCTATGAAATTGCCCTGGATGATTTTGTCTTCCGCGAAGAATTAATCCCTTTAGTTGAGCTGGCCAACATCATTAAAATAGATGTGCTGAACCTCACGAATCAACAGATTATTGAACAGTTAGCTCCTCTAAAGGGTTTTAAAGGAAAATTATTAGCAGAGAAGATTGAAAATATGACTCAGTTCAATGATTGCATCGAACTGGGGTTTGAATATTTTCAAGGCTTCTTTCTCAATAGACCCGACCCTTATAAGGGTCGGGTGATGACTGAAAATAAGATTCACCTCTTAAAGTTGTTATCAGAATTAAATAATCAAGATGTTCCGCTGAGCAGAGTAGAAGAAATCATTCTGCAAATTCCCAAACTGAGTTATCGTATTTTACGATTATCCAACTCAGCCGCAATGTATGTTGGTAAAAAAATTGAATCCCTAATGGATGCTATTAACCAGTTAGGGTTAGTACAAATTCGTAATTGGATATGCCTGCTCCTCCTGGCAAGCCTTGATGATGTATCACCCGATCTTCTCGAGCGAACTTTGATTCGAGCCAAAATGTGTGAAGACCTGACCAAAAAAATCGGTTGCGGGAGTCCCCTTCAGGCCTATACGGTGGGAATACTTTCTACTCTGGATGGTATTCTCAATGAACCCATGAACTCACTATTGGATAAAATCAAATTAAGTGAGATTTTAAACGAAGCGCTGCTGCATCAAAAAGGTGAGTTAGGACACATTTTAAAATTGGTTATTGATTATGAAGAGGCCAAATTTAATGAATTAGATAAAGCACCTGTTGCCCATAAAGACTTAGCTCAATCCTATCTCCAGGGATTAGCTTATGCCAGCGAAGTAATGGATATCATCAACAACAGTATTTAAACCGGTTCATTGTCAAAATCTGATCCGGGATGAGCATTCCAGGTTAATTTGCTATTATTAAGGCATCACGTAACTTCTCAATAAGTCCGGGAAAAATACTCTGCCTACGTCCCGCGGCTTGTCCGCGGGATCCAGGATTCCTCGCCAGGACTGGATCCCGCGGACAAGCCGCGGGACGTCGAAAAATTAGGTTTTCCCGGACTTATTGAGAAATTACGGCATCACTTGATAAGCCCATGAAAAATCGTTACTTTTATTTTAAAAAAAGACTTTGCTATTGAAAAAAAATAAGTTATAACACTCTTATCAGGATCAAGGATTGATACTGATATTTATGGGACAGCAATCATTAGGATTATGCTGCATTAGCTATTTTTTCATGGAGTGAGAAAATGAACAGCAAGGTGTTTTCACAACGCTTTAATCGAGAATTAGCAACCCTTGGATTTCCAGAAGAGTTAAGCGAAAAAACAAAGGCTGTAGCCAAAGTTTTTGGAGTCACTCGTCATTTGGCAAACTCTCTAATTTTCGGCCATGTACTCCCAGGCAGCGATCAACTTGATAAAATTGCTGAAATACTGGAAGTATGTCCTCAATGGTTAAGTGGTGCAACGGATAGAAAAAAAGCATACACCGGTCGGGAAACTGCTGATAGCGTGTAATATCTTTGCTTTTATTGTATACTTTCGCCTATTAGATGGCGTTTGCCTTCCTCAAATGTTCTGGACCGCAAGCGCCTTTTCATATCGCGGGTATCATTATCATGGAATGCTTAAGTTTTTGTGTCGCCAAATCAATTGATTTAACACGCCTGGACAGTTTTTTTAAAAATTCTTCTAACGAATATATTTCCGTGAAGTCCCGAGATGTAATAAAACTTAGCCCACGTAATAATCAAAGCCATATTGTATTTATTTTTAAAAATGGCACCGTCGTTTCATGGGGTGTTAAACGTTATGAAATTAACGACTATTTAAATACCATTAAACTGCTTATCGATAAACCCGTTGCTCTTTTAGTCCACGATGAATTCCATTATCAAATAGCCGATAAAACAGCAATTGAGCCTCATGATTTTTTTGATGTAGACTGTTTGACTATGGATAATGACAGTGATGAACTGAAACTAAGTCTCTCCTACGGTTTTTCTCAATCCGCCAAATTGCAGTACTTTGAAACCATTATTGATGCATTAATTGAAAAATATAACCCCATGATTCAAACATTGTCTCATAAGGGTGAAATGCCCATCAGTCGCAAACAAATTCAGCAGGTTATAGGTGAAATTTTAGGTGCGAAAAGTGAACTCAACCTAATTAGTAATTTCCTTTATCATCCGAAGTATTTTTGGCAGCATCCTACCCTTGAAGAGCATTTTATTATGCTTGAGCGTTATTTACACATACAAAGACGGGTTAATGCCATCAACCATCGACTCGATACTCTAAATGAGATTTTTGATATGTTTAACGGCTACCTGGAAAACCGTCATGGTCATAATTTAGAAATCATTATTATTATTTTAATCGCTATGGAAATCATGATCGCCGTACTCAACTTCCATTTTTAGAGCTCTCTTATTGATGAATACTTTAAGCGCGTACTTTCTCAAGGGCACTACACTACGTACAGAAATCCTCGCTGGCACTACTACTTTTTTGACTATGGTCTACATCGCTTTCGTAAATCCAACGATTTTGCATGAAGCGGGGATGGATCAAGGTGCTGTCTTTACAGCTACCTGTCTCGTTACTGCCTTTGCCTGTGTATTGACAGGCCTGATAGCTAATACCCCTATTGGCGTTGCACCTGGCATGGCCTTGAACATTTATTTTTCTTACAGCGTAGTCCAGGGAATGGGCATAGACTGGCAGCATGCTCTGGCCATGGTATTTCTTTCCGGCCTGCTGTTCTTTTTTATAACCCTGACAAGGCTCAAGCGCCTGTTAATAGAAGCGATTCCTCATAATTTACAAATTGCCATTTTAATAGGCATCAGTTTATTAATCGCCTTAATTGCTTTGGAAAGTAACCAACTTATTGTTGAGGACCAACATACACTAATGCGTCTGGGCGATATTAAACGCCCTGAAAGTGGCCTGTTTTTCTTAGGCTTTTTACTGATATTAGCATTGGATTACTATTGCATATCGGGCGCGATTATAATTGGTATCCTGAGTATCAGCACCTTGAGCCTACTTTTGGGATTAACCTCCTGGCAAGGTTTAATGGCACTGCCCCCTTCTATGGCGCCCACTTTTTTGAAACTTGATTTTTCAGGGATTACCAGTGTTGCATCCTTAAAGGCTACGTTTACTTTTTTCTTGATTGCCATATTTGATGCCACAGGAACCTTAATTGGCTTACTTAATCCCACGGTGTTTAGACAGCAAAAAGATTATCATCAACGTCTTAGTAAGGGTTTAACTGCAGATGCCGCCGCGTCTGCTTTAGCAGGACTTCTTGGTAGTGCAAGCACCTCTCCTTATATCGAGTCTGCAACCGGCATAAAGGCTGGGGGGCGTACAGGTATAACGGCCTTGGTTATCGCTGCAGGATTCCTTTTGATGCTATTCTTTTTCCCCCTGGCGAAAATAATCCCCAGTTTTGCGGTGGGTCCGGCTCTACTCTATGTGGCCTGTTGCATGATGAAACATTTAACCGATATGAAATTAGATGACATCAGTGAAACAGCGCCATGCATGGTGACCGTAATGATGATTCCTTTTACCGCCTCTATTGCCGATGGCATAGGCTGGGGCATTATTCTACACACCCTGCTAAAAGGAGTAACCCGCCAAAAAATTAACCCTTTAGCTGTCATTTTAAGTCTGGTTTTTGTCGCCTTCTTTTTGATTAGCTAAAAATACACCCGGGGTAAATTAAAAAAATTCATGGTTTAAGCTTCTGATAGCTTGCCAGAGCTATTTGACGAGCTATTGCATGATCAACAATGGGAAGTGGATAATCCACCCCCAGGACCAAAGGTAATGAGCCTTTGGGAGCCTGCCAGGGTTTATGCACCCATTGTTTTGATACTGAGGTCAGTTCAGGTATCCATCGTTTAACATATTCACCCTGTGGATCGAATTTCTCGCCCTGAAGCACGGGATTGAAAATTCGATAGTAAGGGGCTGCATCAGCGCCTGATCCCGCTACCCACTGCCAGCTTGCCGAGTTACTGGCCAAGTCTGCGTCCAATAAAGTATCCCAAAACCAAGCGGCTCCTTTTCGCCAATCAATCATTAAATCTTTAGTTAAAAAAGAAGCAACTATCATTCTCACTCTGTTGTGCATATAACCTGTACGCCATAATTCCCGCATACCTGCGTCAACTATTGGATAGCCTGTTAATCCCTTTTGCCATAATTTTAAATTAGTTTCATCCTCTTGCCATGAGAAACGATCAAATTGCCTTTTAAAATTGGTTTCCATTAATTGGGGGTAATGATATAGCAAATAGTAAGAAAACTCTCTCCATCCCAGTTCGGACAAATAGACCTGGGTTGCCAACGAATCAGAATCCGGATCGTGCATCACTTGTTGCAATGCCCGCCAAATCTGATGAGGACTAATTTCACCAAAATGCAAGTGGGGCGATAATCTTGAAGTCCCTGAAGTTGCTGGTTCATTACGCCGCTCTTGGTACCATTGCAGCTGATAGGCGATAAAATGATCCAGTTTAGCCAAGGCTGCGTTTTCTCCCGGCTGCCAGTGTTGCGAAAACTCTTCAGCCCAGTTTGGCTGCTGTGGTAACAAATTCCATTCTGCAAGGGATTCAGAATAAACGGGTTGATTTGATGGCCATTCAGAAATCTTGATGAGAGGCCTTTCCTGGACTTGACGCAAACACTGTCGCCAATATGGAGTGAATACTTTAAAAAAAGAACCGCTTTGATTTAAGACATCCCATGGCTCCTGTAACAAGCTGCCATTACAGCTAATTACTTTGATACCCATCGCCTTGAGCTCCGCTTTGATTAACTGATCGCGGGTAATGTGCATCGGTTCATAACAACGATTCCAATAAACAGCTTCAATTTGATATTGAGCGATTAATTCTTTTAGGACAATTAAGGGCTCAGCCTGTCTGAAACAAAGATCCAGGCCTACTTTATTTAAATCTTCTTTTAAAGAAAGTAAAGAATGATGTAACCACCATTGCTGGGCTTCACCCATGGATAAATCAGGCTTAGGATCCTTGATATAAATAGGAATGATTTTTTGATGATTTTTACAGGCATGTGCTAAGGCTGGATTATCCCGACAGCGTAAATCCTGTCTGAACCAGAATAGTGAAGTAGACATAGGTACCTTTCATATCACGAAATTTTCAAACTATACCCCATGAAATAGTAATGGAATAGAGTTTTTATCAATTGGCTCAATACGCTCTCCCCGCAAGCAGTCTGGACAGATGCAGTTGTACTTGGGGGAATAAGTAAGATCCCGGGTTACCACTTCGTCCTCATTCAGGCTATAATTGCTAATCTGTCAGGGTAAAGTTTACCCAATTTTAAACCGTTCCTAGGAGTGTCGAGGGGGCGAGTAGAGCGAAGAATGAGTAGCATGTACCAGAAGTGCCGTAAAAAATTTTAATCGTGTTTAAAGGACATGTAACGAGTATGTTAGAACAAACTTTGAGAAACTATTATCAGCGAGCATTTGTAGACCCCATAATTCCTTATGTGGGGCAGTACATAACGCCACTGTCCGTTACCTGGATTTCCGGTTTTTTTGGTTTGTTATTTCTTCCTTTTCTGCTACTGGATAAACCGTTTATGGCGATTTGTTGTCTGTTGATTTCCGGCTATTTAGATACTGTTGACGGATCTTTGGCGCGTTATCAAAACCAAACTTCCGATTTCGGTTCTGCAATGGATATTGTCATCGACAGATTAGTTGAATTTGCTACGCTATTTGCCTTTTATCTTTTTAATCCAGCCAGGGCTCTTTGGATTATTCTGATGTTAGGCAGTATCTTGTTTTGCATTACCAGTTTCCTGGTGGTCGGTATTTTTACCAACAATAGTTCTCACAAGAGCTTTCACTACAGTGCGGGATTAATGGAACGGGCCAAGGCATTCATTTTTTTTATCACTATGGTCTTGTTGCCGAATGCGTTTAGTATACTGGCTGCGTTTTTTTGTTTTTTAGTTTGTTTAACGGCGTTGATCCGGATAATTGAATTTAAAAAGCAGCAAATGAAACCACTGTTCTATACTAAATAGATATTTAATCATAAATCGAGAAATAATTGATGCTTCGTTTGCTTGGTTGTCTTCTTCTTATTCATGCGGCTTCTAGTTTTGCTCAAACTGAACAGGCTATTTTTTCTGGGGGTTGTTTCTGGTGCATGCAGGCAGACTTTGATCATCTGCCAGGAGTGATATCCACAACTTCTGGATACGATGGAGATACCCTAAAAAACCCAACCTATGAGCTTGTTTCTGGGGGTAGAACTAATTACGCAGAAGCAGTGCTTGTTGCATTCGATTCGAATAAAGTAAGCTATCAACAATTAGTCAATTATTTTTTCAAACACATAGATCCGACAGCTAAGGACGCACAATTTTGCGATGTTGGGCGCCAATATCGCAGTGCCATTTTTTATCTGAATGAGGAACAAAAAAAAATTGCCCTGGAAAGCAGAAAAAATTTAAAGCACTTTTTCCCTGATATTTATACGGAAATAGTGCCTGCAACACCCTTTTACCCAGCGGAAGAATATCATCAGAAATACTATCAGAAAAACCCCATCCGTTATAAATATTATCGTTATCGGTGCGGTCGTGATGCGCGAGTAAAGGAGGTTTGGAGTAATGAAAAAAATTAATCTGCTCGCTTTAGTCAGTCTGCTTTGTGTGAGTTTTATGGCTCAAGCCTATCCTGCTATTGATAAAGCTCAAAGGCTTAAGGAATTAACACCTCTCCAATTTCAAGTCACCCAGAAAGGAGCAACTGAGCCCGCATTTAACAATGCCTACTGGGATAACAAACAAGAAGGCATTTATGTCGATATCGTCTCCGGAGAACCTTTATTCAGCTCTACCGATAAATTCTCCTCCGGAACGGGTTGGCCAAGTTTTTCTAAACCCATAGACAAACAATTTATTGCACTGAAGAGCAAAAGACATTGGCTTTTTTTTTCCATCAAGGAAGTGCGCTCTAAAAATGCCAACTCTCATCTTGGCGATGTTTTCAACGATGGCCCCCAACCCACGGGACTGCGTTATTGCATCAATTCAGCAGCCTTGGAGTTCCTGCCTAAAGATCAGATGGAGCAGCGAGGCTACGGAAACTATCTCTACCTTTTTAACAAAAAGTAGGCAAATCACAGTAAAACAAGCTAATCTTAGCAATATAAAGGTCAATAAAAACTATCATGCTGACAAATACGAACCAATTAAACGCAGAACAACTGGAGCAACTAGAGCGCTTGCATGCCTTGTGTAAAAAGGCAGATGGCAGCACCCCTAATTTGTACACCCACATATTGAGTCAACCCAGAGCATTCCCTGCAAGCTTATTGTATTACGAACAACGGCAATTAATTGGATTTTTAGGTGCTTATTTTTTTTATGATGATGCGGTTGAAATATCAATACTGGTCGATCCCCTTCACCGCAGACACGGGATTGCCAGACAACTTATCCGCGCGATACTGCCCCTCATTCAATCACAAAACTACAATAAATTAATTTTTTCAAACCCGGCCCAACTGAACAATGTATGGTTAGTTGCCAAAGGCTTTTCTTATCTGCATAGTGAATATTATATGGAGCGTGATGATTTAAGTCCTTTATTGGATTACAAACCATCCCTTGTTTTTCGTACAGCTACTGTTGATGATCTGTCGCTTCTTTGCTCTTTGGATGCGGAATGTTTTCCCGATAAACAATCAGACTCTTTTGAGAGATTTCAACATTTAATTGATGGCCGGGAATATCAAGTCATACTAGCTTTTCAAAACAATAAATCAATAGGCAAAGCGCATCTTCGCTGGCTGGATAATGGAGCTACTCTTTCTGATATTGCCATATTACCGGAAAAACAAGGTCAAGGACTAGGCACTTTATTAATTACTCATTGTATTAATCTTGCACTGACTGAAGGAAAACCTCATCTCAACCTGGACGTGGAAACTCATAATGAAAGAGCATTAAAGCTTTATACACGACTGGGTTTTCTTACTAAAAATGCTTGCGATTACTGGGCAATTGACGTAGATCAATTAATTAAATAAAAATAGACCGTTGAATCCAGGAAAACAGATAAAAAATATGGCTTGACAGAATTTAAACCTGACCTTTAACATTGCTCATGTCTGCGTTGCGGAAGACGTTTTTAACCAGAATCCAGCAGTTGAAACATAATATGTATCGTTAATACCCTAACTGTTGGTGGTGGATTCAACTGCCTAATTCTGGTTCATAGCTTAAGGGACCCTTAATGAAAAAAAGAGTAGTTATCACTGGTATGGAAATAACATCGTCCATAGGTACCGGCATTGAACAATTTTGGCATGCTGCAAGTCAGGGACAATGTGGCGTTAAGCGTATCCAATCCTATGATCCTTCTTTTTATACTACACAGATTGCAGGTGAAATTACTGATTTTTCTCTTGATCAACTGCCCCAATTTGATAAAAACAAACGCTATCCTCGAGTAGCACAATACGCTTTGTATTGTGCTCACCACGCGATAAAACAAGCAGGACTTTGCGCCACTGAACTTGCTGCCTCAGGAACCTACATTGGAACCAGTTTAGGGGGCCAACCTGAGTTGGAAGTAAGTTATAAAGCATTCTTTACTGAAAGCTGGAAAAAAATTCCTCCGCTAAGTGTCATTCGTGGCATGCCAAATTCGGTTGCGAATCATATAGCCATAGCCTTTGGTATAGGCGGGCCTAATTCGACTGTATCCAATGCCTGCGTGTCCTCAGCAGAGGCTATAGGAAATGCCTACCAACAAATCTCTCAAGGCAATCTTACCACTGCAGTTTGTGGTGGAACTGAATCCCTAATCTGGGAAACTATAATGGCTGCCTGGTGTAAGCTCAGGGTGATGTCCACCAATAATGAAAATCCAGAGCACGCCTGCCGCCCATTTGATTTACTGCGTGATGGAATGGTAATGGCTGATGGAGCCGGTATTTTAGTTCTTGAAGAATTACAGCAAGCTAAAGCAAGAGGGGCTAAAATCCTGGCAGAAATTATTGGTTTTGGAGCAAGCTGCGATGCATTCCATGTTACAGCACCCAATTCTCAAGGACAAACACGCGCTATTTTTGCGGCATTAAATGATGCAAAATTATCTGTAAATGACATTCATTATATCAATGCTCATGGCACGGGAACTCAATTAAACGACAGTATTGAAACAGAAAGTATAAAATCCGTATTTGGCCAACGCGCTTATGAAATTCCGGTTACAGCCCAAAAATCGATGACAGGCCATGCCATTGGTGCAGCCGGTGCTATGGAAATTATCGCAACTACCCTGAGCCTGCAAAAAGATATTGTACTACCTACCATCAATTTAGATCATCCAGATGCAAATTGTGATCTTGATTATGTACCTAATTTTGCCCGAGCCCAAAAAGTGGATATTGCACTATCCAACCATTTTGCCTTCGGTGGAGCAAATGCTGCATTAGTACTGCGCAAATACATTGGTTATTAATCCTGACCGTTTTTATGAAGGCGAACGTTTTTGGATAAATAAGAACCATATGGTTCAATTTAAGCAAACACCACCCAAGTAAAAGTGACCTGAATTAACACAGATTTAAGCTAGAATATTTGACTCAATCTTTATTTCAAAAAAACAAACTTCATAACAGATGGCCGATGAGCCGTGGCCTCGTTTAGAAAAATTGCTTCTGAATCTTAAAGGCCGTTTAATATAGGCGCGGTTTTCTGGACACAAAAAAAGGTTTTTTAAGAGCTATTCTTCTTAATACAAAGAGGAGAATAAAATGTCTAAAAAGCGAGCTTATTATACGGCGGCCAAGAAGGCAAAAATAACGCTAGCTGCGATTGAGGGGAAACTCACACAAGCGCAAATTACCAGTGAATACGGTGTTCACGCAACGCAGGTAAAAACTTGGAAGCAATCGGCCATCAAAGCCATTAACGATTTATTCTCTGGGGCTAATGAAAAAGAAGCCAAGTCCCAAGAGCAGCTTGTTGAGGCATTATATCAAGAAATTGGTCGACTTCAAGCGCAGCTATCTTGGCTAAAAAAAAAGCATGAACTTTAGTCTGGATGAAAAGCGCGTCATGATTGATCCTCTTGCCGAGCTCACCATTCGTGAACAATGCTTGCTATTAGACTTGCCTGTTTCAAGTTATTATTATAGTGCCAAGCCCATTTCTGTCGAAGATGAAGCGCTTATGGCGCTACTTGATGAGCACTATCTGCAGTATCCATGTGAAGGTAAAATTAAGCGGGCAAGATGGCTGTCAAAAGAAGTAGGCTATCCTGTTGGTAAACGTCGAGTAAAAAAGTTGATGGAAATGATGGGGTTATCGACTGTTTACCCAAAGCCAAATACAAGCGTTCCCAATAAGGAGCATGAGGTGTTCCCTTATTTATTAAAAGAGGTGGATATCACCAAACCAAATCAGGTTTGGGCCGCAGATATCACCTACATCCGCATGAAAGGAAAGCATGTGTATTTAGTAGCTATTATGGACTGGTATAGTCGTTATGTGATTGGATGGGCTATTTCACCTACTATGGAGGCTGAATTTTGTATTGAGGCGCTTAGAAACGCTTTGCTGCATTCGCGTTGTGAGATCTTTAACACGGATCAGGGTTCTCAATTTACCTCAAAAGATTGGATAAATACGCTAAAATCTCACCACATTTCTATCAGCATGGATGGGCGAGGACGTTATTTAGATAATATATTTATCGAGCGATTGTGGCGTAGTGTTAAGCAAGAAAAAATCTACCGGTATGATTTTGATACAATTGAAGAGGTTGAGCTGGCCTTAACGGAGTATTTTGAGTATTATAATAACCGAAGGCTTCACCAGTCCTTTAATTATTTAACGCCCGCAGAGGTGTATTATGGCCGGAAAAGACCATAAACCCTAAATGAGAGCGTCATGACTTACCCACAAGGCCCACAGGCCTATACGAGAAAGTGAAGCTCTCCTGACCTGTGGACTTGTGGATAAGTCATTCTGATAGAGTTGTGGTAAAATGACCTAAGACAATTCGTAGTAGCAATCACTATTCATACGGTATTGAGTAGGTTTAAATAGGTTAATTTGAGTGAATTTTTAACTATAAATGATGGATGAATAGCTCTTATTTTTCCTTAATTTTGTTCCAGACATGCGGACCCATATCAGTTGATGAAAAATAGAGAAATCTCTTACAAGAAATTACGCAGTTTTCATGAAGGGATTTTTTTATATTTTGCTATGCTTTAAGAGCGAGGTATGACAAAGGATGTCTTAAAAGGAATTTTCAAGGATTTTATGGATAAGATCAAACCACATGGATGTGGTTTACCCCCCTCGTATTAACCTACCGAGATTGTTCATTCAGATAAAAAAAGCATTGTCGCAAAGAATTGCATCCTGCTAAAATTCTGGTTTTTGCATGGAAATGGTCAACTATGATTCGTCTTAAGCCGAATCAAATCGCCCAGATTTTTTCCGTTGCGCATCCCAAAATTATTTATGCGGCATATACGCACCCCAGGCCAAATTGAAGAAAATCTTTTGACTTTAAATCATTGCTAAATATAGTTTTGATAGAAAAATGGCCATGCAGACAACATAAAAACCTCAGGAATCCCCGACTGGTTCAAATAATTGGTATTCGATAGTATCGGTGGGTTGTTGTTTTGCAGTGGGGGTGACAAAACTGGCAATAAATGCCTGCCAGAAATCATAGTATAAGTTATTTTGCAGGGGATGTTCATCGCTTGTTGGGAAACAAGGAGCATGGTTGGCTTCCAGTAACCAGACTCGCATCTCACTATCAACCAGAAAATCAAAACCAAAGATTGCCAGGGTCTGCTTTTTTTTAGCAATAAAAGCATTGGGGTATAATTTGCGTAGACCATCCACCGTAGCGGATACAATCGCCTTGATTTTGGGATAAAAGGGTTTAAATAATTCATATTGTTGTGTGCGAATTTGCACTACATTAAATTCATTTTCGCTTAAATGTTCATTGGTTAAATGCGCCCGGAGATCGCTAAAGTCATTGGTTTGATAAGGATGGAGCCCTACATTAAAATATCCTTGGGGATAAAGATAAGCACCAGCATAGCTGGTTAGCACCACAAACATCCGAATACTGTATTTGTGCCCTTTCTCTGGCCCTTTAAGCAGATGCGGATGCATTAGATAACGCTGTATCACATGCTCCCCCCCCCAATCGATTACCACTTAGATAATGTTGTTCTAACTGACTTAATTGATGAAAAATCTTAATGTGTTGGCCATTATTCAATAAAGCTGGTTTTAAAATCCATGCCAAATCACCTGTCTGATCTGCTAATTGGCTCCCTTGCCTGTAGTACTCATCAGCTATCTGATTCAAAATTAAAAACCAGTTCTGATCATTGATACAATAGGTAACCGGCATGACCTGCGGAAAAAATGAAGCAACCAATTGCGCCAATAAATGTTTAAACTCCAAACACTCCGCAGCCTGCAAGTTAAATTGGAAATTTTGCTCACTGAAATGAGCGAAGTAATTAAAGCGAGTATGCCTCCATCCTTGCTCTTGTAAATAACGACATAAATTATAATAAGCGGGTGAATGCGATTGTCGTAAACAAAAGCGAAGTCCCTTTGATTTTTTTTGCTTTTGCTGGGCTAATTTGGCAAGGGAATTAATCTGGGCTTTCATCTGTGCCTCCTGGTGTGATTCTCTAGCCTGACATGATAGGACGTGTGGCTAGTCTATACTCAAATAAGGAAACTCTTCTTGTAAAAGCTGCATTACTTTTTGCAAATAAGTCTTGCCTTTAATGATCAGCAACAGGGTATCATCACCAGCTATAGTTCCCAGAATTCCCGGATTTTTTTCATCACAGGAATGGTAGTTCACGTATTTTTGATCGATAAAATAGCCAAGACTGTTCGCATTACCTGGTTCGGTGTGCAAGACAATGAGGCCATAATCTGACACATGGATACTGAGCACTAAAGGTACGTTTGATGTTACAAAATCAATCACTTTATAGATACCAGAAACTTTGGCAATCTTTAATTTTTTTAATCGACGCGACAAGGTAGCCTGTGGTACTTCATAACCACGGGCCTTTAATTGATGTTGTAGTTCAGTTTGCTCTGCAATCTTATGATTTTGGATAATATTTATTATGTATCCATCAATTACCGCATCCCGTGACATAAACACTCCAAAAAATACTGAATTCAAAATCATTTCAAGTGAAATTGTATCCATGGAGTAGCAGTAAAGCAATCATGTTAGGGGGGCTTTTTTGGTTTCGTAATTTTTTAAGAGGAATAGGTTTAATAGAGGCTCTCCATACGCCGATGCATTGAGCCCAGACCAAACCTAATGAGAATAAGACTAATTATAACAAAGTGAAATGAAATATTTTGCTGCGATGTAACTGTTTAAATTAAGGATTATTCGCAAGCCATTCCAAAAGGACTAAAATTGTTTGGGTTACAACAGTAGAAAATTGCTTATATAAAGCCTCAACCAAAGGAGAGGACTCCTCTTTAAAGCAAAGCTCAAGATATTGGCAGGCAAATTTTAACCGAATGGCGCCGCAATATAAGGCTTCTGTCTTCATTTTTTTAGCCAACTGCTCTACCTGAGTCCAATTTTTATGGGCGTATGCCTGGTCCATTGCTTTTAAAGCTTGAGGAAGTGCGTCGGTTATCATCAACTGAAGAAGCTCCTTTAAGGTTGCAAAGTCACCCAGGTTAATCATTCCATTTTTTTCATCCAGAAGAGGATAGGGCTCCAGTTTAAATAATTCGTCTTCAGAGGCAGGTAAATTTGGCCCCAGATAGGGAGATAAGTGGGGAGCCAAATGATTTTTTGTTGAAATCAATTCAGCAATCAGATTTTGTAAGGTGTTTAGCTTAATCGGTTTAATCACTACATTAGTCATCCCAACCGACAGGCATTCTTTTGTTACTGCATCAATGGCATGAGCTGTTAACCCGACGATGGGCACCATTTTTTTGTTTTCTTTTTGTTCATATGCTCTGATAGCCAAAGTTAATTCACTTCCGGAAATACCAGGTAATCCCAGGTCCGACAGGATTAAATCAAACTGGTGAGACTGGATTAAATCCAATGCTTCTTCCCCTGAGTAAGCCGACATATATCGACATTTTGCCTCTTTGGCTACGGATTCAACCATCTTTAAACCAATAGCATTGTCTTCGACTAAAAGTAACAGAGGTGGACGAGAGTTTTCCCCTTGAGTTAAATCGGGTGTTAGATGATTAATCCAATGCTCCTCAAGTTTCAGCTTGGACGCCAAGGGAACTAGTCCAGAGTCAGGTTTTAACTTGGCTCTGTCCGAGTCGATTAATACAGGAATTTTTACAATAAACTGGGTGCCCTGTTTCAGGTTACTTTCAAAAGCAATGGTTCCATTAAGTAATTCAACATATTTTTGAACAATATGCAGGCCAACTCCATGCCCCTTATATAGTCCCTTAGAGGAAGGAGTTACTCGATAGAAGCGATCAAATATCATATCTTGATCCTCTATGGGGATTCCGATACCGCTATCAGAAATCATCATCTCCAGCTCAATATGTCCCGTATCTAAGGGGTTAGCCGCAATATTTATTTTTACCGCACCTTCTTTGGTAAATTTTATGGCGTTAGATAAAAGATTTAAAATGATGCGGTGTAATTTAACCGAGTCCGTTATAATCCATTGGGGTGCAGATGAGTCAACAGTTAGATGTAATTCCAGTTTTTTTACTTTCACCGTTGGTAATTCTAATTCACAAATACCTTTAACAAGTTCATGCAGATCAAAAGACTGAGCATCAATAACCTGTTCTTTGGAACTGCTCGTCGACACTATATCAAGGATACTGTTAAACAGTCCCAATAATTGTTCGCCACTCATCTGGATCATTTGAGCGTAATCTTTTTCTTGTCTCTTTTGTGCTTCTTGTTCCAGAAGAGCTGCCACCCCGATAATACCTATTAATGGCGTACGAATATCATGGCTCATATTTTGAATAAATTCATCTTTGGCATGATTGGCTTTTTCAGCAATGACTTTAGCTATGCGCAGTTCTTCTTCCTGTTTTTTTTGCTCCGTCACATCAATTGCTATTCCTGTGACCCCGAAACAAACCCCTTTATCATTATAAATAGGGAATCCATTATCCATTATCCAGCGAATTTCACCATTAGGGCGAATAATTCGATATTGCTCAGAGTATCGCGCTTTGTCGCCAAACTGAACAATTTTATTCGCCATTTCATGGATCGGATGATGATCGATTGCATCATCAGGATGTAAAAAAGTAATCCAAATTTCCGGATTGTTATAAAGCTCTTCGCGGGAGCGCCCCCAAATTCGTTCATAAGAGGGGCTGATGTATTGGATTTTTTTAAAATCAGGACTGCTCATCCAATAGACATGCTCACTATTCTCAGTGAGTTTTGCTAAAAAACTTCCTACTTCATCTAGCGTTAAGGTTATTTTGTTATAATTTTTGGCCATTACGGTTTATAAGTTAGTTAGAATTAATTAAAATATTAGCATATGTTGTATAATTTGTTCATTTAACACGAGATTAAGAGAATGCGAACTCCAAACAATCAGTCAGGCGACAAAAGAGATCCAATTATGCTCCTCAAGGATTGGACTGATACATTGAAAGAAGAAACCAGTGGCTTACCACGGGCCAAACCCCTAATTTATGCCGGAATGGGTAAACCAACGTTCCCCGTGAGTCTCCACACTGTGAAATTACAACTCGCCTTTTGGCAAGGCATGGAACGATTAATCACCGAAGCAAACAACGACATAAGAGGAAGCATAACAGAATCTTTAGCCATAGACTATGGAGACGGAAATGGCGATATCCTCCCTCGCAGGGTAATGGCAGAGGCTATGTCTAACTGGTATAACGCACCCGTAACTGAGGACAATATTTTATTTACAGTGGGGGGAGCTGGTGCCCTGAACACCATTTTCGAGACCTTCAATCACTTATATAAAGACATTCCACTTTATAGAGTAATCACCCCTTTTCCTCACTATTCTCTTTATGCCGCCAATGAACGACACCAACTGCACCCTATTGATGTCATGAAGGAGCCCGGATATCAATTGACTGCAGCAGCTTTAGAAGCAAGTATTAAATCCGCCTACCTGCTTGCTGAGCAGGATAACAATCTTCCTAAAGTTGTCCTTCTATGTAATCCGAGCAATCCCTTGGGAACGATAATTCCCGAAGATGAATTGAAAAAAATTGCAGCAGTACTGCGCAAATATTCTGATTTAAAAATAGTAATGGATGAGGCTTATGCTGAAATGTGCTGGACTTGTCAAAAAGTACCATCCTTATTAGAACTGGCTCCTGATCTTGGAAAACAAATTGTAATTTTACGTTCTGCAACCAAAGCATTATCTATGGCCGGTGAGCGCTGGGGCATGATGATGGCCTTTGACCCTGAATTAATGACCGAATTTCGCAATCAAAATATTAAAACTACTGGACACGCACCGCGTACAGCACAGTTGATGTATGCCAAAACGATGGAGGTTTTTGATGACAAGCAAAAACAAGAGTTGCAAGATTACTATCTACCGAAGGTAGAGTACGTTTATCAAAGAGCAAAGGAGATGGGGGCCTCTATGCCTGACCCTGCCTATAAAATTGAGGGCAGTTTTTATGTTCTGTGTGATTTGAGTGACTTACTGGGAGAGGATATTCCCACAGAAGCTAAAAGAGCATTAGGGCAAAATACAACAGGCAAAATACGCACCAGTGAAGAGCTGGTTTATGCCTTATTATTTCAAGACTCCGTGATGGTGGCACCGGGCTCTTATTTTGGCATGGACCCCAATAATGGTTTTATTCGCATTACCTGCAGTGGTACTCTGGAACAATTAGAAGATTTGATGGACAGAATAGAAAATCGTCTTAAGTGTGCATTGCAAAATAAGACAAACAGCTTGATAACCGAGATTAATAAACAAATGGCCAATTTAGCGAATATTAATGGCGATATTCTGACGCTTAGACAAAAAATTTCGTGCCAATTAAGTCTTACTAAAAAATATTCAGAGAATATTCTGGCGCTTAAAGCTCAAAATGTGGCCTTAAAAAACTTACTTTCTGATTTAGAAAATTCAATTACTGGTGCCAATCCCAGAGATAAAGAATGTGCCAAGCCACAACTCCCCACTTTTTTCTCCCCGGCAAATAAGGCCCTGAAACCACAAGAAGAACATGCGAAATTAAAAACTGAATGGCGAACATTTATTAATAAAGTTTTTTTAGATGGTGGCTTAAAGAATATCTTTTTAACGATGACAGAAGAGGATAAGAAAACCTTTTTACCATGGGTAGAGCATTTGAAATCCATAGAGAATAACAATCTTTCAAGAAATAAAGAAGATGTTGAATGCGAATCTGCCTCTTTAACAAAATTATCCTGAGAAGATGCAAAAAAGTCTTTAGATCCCTGTAGTTAAGGTGAGCGCTCAACAAGAACTTATTCTAAAACAAATTGCAGTGAGGGATAAGGCAGCAATGAAGTAAAAAACTAATCAACTGCTGCCTGGCCCAACTCAATAAAAACCTGTTTATTTAAATTTTATTGAATAAAATCAACTAATTTTGCTATTTAATCTAACCAACTTTTTGTGGACAGAGCAATTGTTTTTACCAAAGATGGTAGATGGTTATAAAAGACAGAATACAACGCTTCCATTTAATAAGCAGGATAGAACATTTTTCCCCTTAGGGTGCCTTAAAGGAGTTAATCTACTTTACTAACACTGTCATATTTTAAATATGCAATTGCTGCCAATTCTTTAGAAAATCGACAATTATTTTAGCGTCATCGGGCTTAAACGGTTTATAAAAATAGCCTTCCATACCTGCAGCTGCGGCTTTATGATAATATTCCGGCTCTCCATGTGACGTGACAGCCATAATGGGGGTAGTGCGATTAATCTTGCTTTGTTTCTTTATTTGAACAGCAACTTCAAAACCATCGGGTCCATCACCAAGACCTATATCCATTAAAATAATATCGTAGTGAGTCAGAAGTGCCAGATTTAGTGCCGATACTCCATCTGATGCAGTATCAACAGTGCAGCCTTGTTTTATCATCTGTGTTTTAAGAACAACCTGAGCAATCATTGTATCTTCAACAATGAGAATGTGAGGTGCTCTGTGCATCAATATCTCCTTATGGCAAGCTGTTTATTTATCGAGGGTGCCAACCTAACTTCTGAGTTAAGTATAGCATTCACAAGAATTGATCGCTGCTTGTAATTCTTAAGGTTACTGTAATCATAGTTTCGCTATCATGACCGCATTTTAGACCGTACCGAACCCAAAATAAAACTATGGGAAGCTTTTATTCGCCAAAAAGCGCCATCCCAATGGCATGGATGAAACAGAACAGCCATAAGATGTTAAGGTAGTCATAATAATTTTTTGATGCAATGCCCGCATTTAAAGCTAACTGAGCAAAAGGCAACAATATGACCCCTTTGTTTCCAAATGATAATGAAATAATCACTTTAATGCAAGGTAAAACAGGGGATTGCTACCTGTTGGCAGCACTGGATTGTATCTTTCACCTGGGTGATGAGGGACGAAACAAAGTTAAACCAGGCTTAAATGAAACCCCATAAAGCCTAGCCTTAATAATAAATAATTATAGATTCTCATTTCTTGTTCTTATTATCTCGAAAATGGCGTGTAAGGAGTATATAATCGGTCTATTTTGCAGAATTAAAAGGTCAATGAATGAATATTTCACTATGTGATATTGCAAACCTGGTTCAAGGAACAGTAGTCGGTGATGCCTCAATAAAAATTTCTTCATTAGCACCTATTGATGACATTATCCCAGGCTCTCTGGTTTTTGCCGAAGGGGAAGACAACATAAAATTAGCCGAAGCTTCCGAAGCAAGTGCTATTTTAGTAAGCTCGAGAATAACTCATTCTGAAAAAAACCTGATTCAGGTAGTTCACCCTTTTAAAGCTTTTATTAAACTGCTTAATCATTTTCATCCTCCGAAAAAAATCAACATCGGGATTCACCCTACCGCCGTGATTGGCGAAGACGTCCAATTAGGTGAGCATGTGTCCATAGGCCCCTATGTTGTTATTGAGTCAGGAAGTGTCATTGGAAATTATAGCGTATTAAAAAGTCATATTCATATTGGCCATGATGTTAAAATAGGTGAACAGGTAACAATTCATCCTCATGTAACCATTTATGATAATTGTCTGATTGGATCCGGAGTAATCATACATGCCTCTACGGTAATTGGTTCTGATGGTTTTGGTTATACTTTTGTAGAAGGGCATCACCTCAAAGTACCTCACCTGGGACAGGTGATTATTGAAGATAATGTTGAAGTGGGCGCTAATACAGCCATAGATCGCGCAACTATGGGGGCAACGGTTATTGGTGAAGGAACGAAAATTGATAATTTGGTTCAAATAGCCCATTCAGTTCAATTAGGAAAACATAATATCCTTTGTGGTTTTACAGGTATAGCGGGAAGCACAAAGACCGGCAATAACGTTATTTTTGCGGCTAATGTAGGAGTCAGTGACCATGTTCGTATAGAAAACAACGTTGTATTAGGAGCACGCACTGGAGTGCCGCCTAACAAACTTTTAAAAGAAGGAACCGTATATTTAGGTAATCCGGCAAGACCAAAAGATATAGCCATCAAGCATGAACTATCAGTTAATCGAATTCCTCTAATGCGTAAAAATATTAAAACGCTCACTGAACAAGTTGCATTACTGCAGAAACAAATAACGCAACGAGAGGTAAAATGATCGTGAAAGCACCTCTGATTTTAATTGATGGCTCCTCCTATTTTTTTCGTGCGTTCCATGCTCTCCCTCCTTTAACAAATTCTAAAGGGCAACCTACTGGAGCGGTTTATGGCGTTGCCAATATGATTAAAAAGCTCATTAAAGATTATCAACCCGAAGATCTGGCTGTAGTTTTTGATGCCAAGGGAAAAACATTTAGAGATGAGTGGTATCCTGAATATAAAGCCCATAGACCTTCCATGCCTCAAGAATTGAGTTCTCAATTTCAGCCCTTGATTCAATTATTGCAAGCTATGGGTTTACCTATACTGATTGTCGAGGGAGTTGAGGCAGATGACGTGATAGGAACCTTGGCACGACAAGCAACAGAGCAAGGTCTGCGTGTTGTTATCTCAACGGGCGATAAGGACATGGCCCAATTAGTCAATGAACATGTCGCTCTTATTAACACCATGAGCAATTACAGTATGGACATTGCTGGGGTAAAAGAAAAATTCGGTGTAGCTCCAGAGCAAATCATTGATTATCTAACCCTTATAGGTGATACCGTAGATAACATACCAGGAGTGTCAAAATGTGGGCCTAAAACCGCGGTTAAATGGCTGACTGAATATCAATCTCTTGATAATTTAATGCAACATGCTGATGCTATAGGCGGTAAAATTGGCGAGTCTCTTCGCGCCAGTATCCCTCAGTTACCTTTATCGAAAAAGCTCGTTACTATTAAAACGGACTTAGACCTTCCTTTAAATCTGCATGAATTAACCCCCAAACCAGTAGACAAGCAACAACTCATTGAATTAGTTCGTGAACTGGAATTCAAAAACTGGCTTAAGGATCTTTTGGGGCACGAAGAACTTCAATCAACACCCACAACGAAAACCAATAAGCTCAAAGCATCCTATGATCTGATTACTAACAACCAGCAATTAAACCAATGGCTTAATAAGCTGGAGTGCTGTAGTGCATTTTGTATCGAGACCGAAACCACCAGTCTTGATTTCATGGTAGCTGAGCTTGTGGGTATTTCTGTAGCTATTGAAAAAGGAAATGCGGCGTACATCCCTTTACTTCATAGGGATGGAGATCCCCAACTTAATTGTGAAGAGGTTTTAACAGCCTTAAAACCTATTTTAGAAAACCCGGCTATAGAAAAGATCGGGCACAATATAAAATACGATTATGCTCTTTTTAAAAATCTGGGTATCACTCTGGCAGGGATTAAATTCGACACCATGCTGGAGTCATATGTCTTAAATAGCAGTGCCAGTCGGCATGATATTGATAGCCTGGTGTTAAAATATTTAGGATATAAGAACCTTAGTTTAGAGGATATTGCAGGAAAAGGGGCAAAACAATTACGTTTCGACCAAGTGCCTGTTGATAAAGCAGGGTTTTATGCTGCTGAACACGCAGAAATAATCTTGCAATTACATCATCAATTATTTCCTATGATGGATGCGTCTTTACAGCAGGTATTCAACGATATTGAAATGCCGCTTGTAACTGTTCTTGCTGACATGGAGCGACTTGGGGTATTAATTGATCCAGTCACCTTGCAAAAACACGGTACGCGTTTAAAAGAGCGCATCCATCAATTGGAAGAAGAGGCAATACAGCTGGCTGGTAAACCGTTTAATCCCAATTCGCCAAAACAATTACAAGAAATTTTGTTTGACGTGCAAAAACTGCCTGTTATCGCAAAAACACCAACGGGACAACCCTCTACAGCGGAATCCGTATTACACGAATTGGCTTTTGATTACAGACTTGCTGCCGTTATTCTTGAATACCGGAGTTTAACTAAACTGGTATCAACCTATATTGATGCTTTACCCAAAAAAATTAATCTCAAAACGCATCGAGTTCATACTTCTTATAATCAGGCAATCGCTGCAACGGGACGTCTATCTTCCAGTGAACCTAATTTACAAAATATCCCTATCCGCAGTGAAGAAGGCCGACTAATTCGAACGGCATTTATCGCTCCTCCGGAGCACGTAATCCTGGCAGCAGACTATTCTCAAATTGAGCTGCGTATTATGGCTCATTTATCACAGGATGAAAATTTATTAAAAGCTTTTGCCAATAGTTGGGATATTCATACAGCAACAGCCAGTGAAATTTTTCAAACACCACTTAATGAAATCACCCATGAACAACGAAGACGGGCTAAAGCAGTAAATTTTGGATTGATATATGGCATGTCAGCTTTTGGTTTAGCCAAGCAAATTGGCGTAGAGCGTCAGGACGCTCAATATTATATTGATACTTATTTCCACCGTTATCCCGGAGTACTTGACTACATGGAGCGCACTCGCAAACAAGCTCATCAATCTGGTTATGTAGAAACGTTATTTGGACGACGGCTCTATTTACCGGAAATTAATGTCCGCAACATCATGAGACAGAAAGCTGCAGAACGAATGGCGATTAACGCACCAATGCAGGGTACCGCAGCAGATATTATCAAAAAAAGTATGCTGGCAATAGCTGATTGGCAACGCTCTCAGGATAATCCCCAAGTGAGCATGATCATGCAAGTCCATGATGAGTTGGTTTTTGAAATCCATCAGGAAGCAGTAGAATCCTCTAAAATTATTATTTGTAACCTGATGGAGCGAACGGTGAAGTTATCTGTACCTCTGGTTGTTTCTATAGGCGTAGGAGCGAATTGGGATGCGGCTCATTAAGAAGCAGGACAACCAAGGTTGGGTTAGTAAAAACTGTCGATTCATAAACACATAGGTCCGGGAGATAATGTTCGATTAGATTTTAATAATCAGTAATAGCCTGCCGTAGACTGGTGGTAGGCAAATGCAGGATTCTGCCCCGCCATAAACTCGCCAAAATAATAAGCCCAGGACTTACATATACGCTCTATATTGATTGCTTTCGTCCAAGTGTTGTATTCATTGAGTGGTTTATTAAATCGATTGAAAACAACCTTAAAAGCATCGCGCATGGACTCTGAATCAGACCAGGCGATAATTGGCAGATATGGATTTTTTTGCAATACGAGATTTACAAGTTGAGGTCCATTGCAATGCTGCTCATCTATTGCTCCCAAATCACCATCAACTACGACCATATCAGGCAGACTAGCGTTAATATGAACAAGTGCAGCCTGACTATTTGTGACTATAGACACTGATACCGATGTAACCACTGATTCTAATAAACGACGTAAACAAAATGCATTAAAAGCATTGTCCTCGACAATTAATACTCGCATCATAACTCCCTTTATATTTTCCATCAAAAGTATAAAGGGGAAACCTTAAGAAAAACTTAAGAAAAAAAATAAAATAAATTTAATTCTTACATCTCTCTTGATGAGTCAGGATGGTATTAATTTTTGCTTTTATTATTTTAACATGCTTGGGCAAATGTCTATAAAATAATGTCTGTATTGAAATACTAGCGCCAAACTATACTTCGATATCGTGAGCCAATAAACGTCTGTTCGCTCGAAAATAGGTCATTGGGGAATGTTCTAAAAGATCGGATAGTTTTTCCATGTAAACACATGCAAACCGATCTACCTGATAGGCAAAATAACTTTCTTCAGCACCAGCTCGAAATACTCTTTCCCATTTAGGATTATAAAAAGCGCTTTGCTCTTTCAATAGTTTGGAAATCTGTAAATCTACTGTTGAAATTTTTAACTGTACATCATGAATTTCTTTATCATATTGCGCTGAGCTTTCATCGATACTCTGGGTACAGAGGTCGACATATTTTTGCTCAAGTGTTTTTTTAATACCCATTGCCGCAACAATTTTTTTCTCTATGGGCAGTGCCTTTAGCTGCGATGCAATCTCTTCACCCAGCTCATCAACCACTAATGCTGTTCGCCAGTTACAATCTTTTTTCAATCTTAAAATATCACCATAAATGTGATCCCCGATGTAAAGAATTTCATCTCCTCTGATATTCAGATTTTCAGTAAATTGCTTCGCATTACCACTTTGATATACTCCCGGAACTAACGTTTCCCCAGCATTGCTCATGGTCCCAGTATCTGGATTTACCGATAAAAAACGCAGATTATCATAAAAAAATCGGGGTTTATTAGCTAAAGTAATCACGTATTCAAACAAATCTCGCCAAGTCTCTCCTTTATTTAGAAAAGGAGTAATTGCGTATTCGAGCAAAAGTTTGGTATAAGAATACTCTGAATTGGTCAGGATGAAGATCTTTTTACCGTGACGAATAAAATGCTTCAACCCTTCTACTACAGCCTGCTCTTTGAGGACGTATTTTTTTAGATCCTTGCTAATAATTTTTTTTAAACTACCATCAGAATGCACTTTATCCACGCAATATTGCACGTCTTTGGCTATGCTTTGGTAATTAGGCATTTCATGAGTAGGCAATTCATCTTTTAAATCAACCAACTGACTATATAAAACGCAGAATGCAATGGAAAATGATGTGTCTATGGGCATGTAATTAGGATCGCCCAAATCAACATAAATACTTCGATAAATTTCCTGCTGATCACTAAAACTGATAAGTTTTGTCCCATGATAACTTTGTCTTATGGCCCCATATCTACTGAGCTTTAAAATATTTCCATTATTGCAGTCAATCACTAAACCACGAATAGCATCATGAAAATTAAAGTTTAATTTTTTTAGAACTGCGGGATATTTTTTTATTTCCACTAATCGTTCTTTGATTAATTCATAAACCAGGGATTCAAAATTTTCTGAGTTATAACGAATTAAGGTATGGTCCATATCCAGACCAATCAGCTTAATCTTTCTCATATTTATAATGCGATTTACAAAAACCTTATGCATATCCATTGTTTTAAACAGCCTTATTTCAAAAGATGCACACCTTCGGCAGAAGCAACAAGAATTTTATCTGCCAGGCGGTGGGCAAATAATCCGTTATCTACCACCCCCGTAATTACTTTAATACTGTGTTCCAGGGTTTGCGGTGCCCTAATTGGCAAATTATAAACATCCAGAATAATATTACCATTATCGGTGACGAAGCCTTCTCTATATTCCGGATCGCCACCTAATTTAACTAGTTGTCTTGCCACTAAACTGCGGGCCATAGGAATAACTTCTACTGCCACTGGGAATGCTCCTAACTGGGTTACCAGCTTCGATGCATCAACAATACAAATAAACTGTTTTGCCGCGTTCGCGACAATTTTCTCACGAGTAAGTGCGCCACCACCACCTTTAATCATTTCACCAAGCGCATTAACTTCGTCAGCACCGTCAAAATATATCGGTAATTCGCTCACTGAATTTAACTCAATAACAGGAATACCTTCCGCACGCAATAAGGCCTCGGTTGCTTTAGAACTTGCAACACAGGCATCAATACGATGTTTGATGGCAGCCAATTCCTTAATAAAAAAATTAACCGTGGAGCCTGTGCCAACACCTATCACCATATCATCTTCAACATAGGCCATAGCCGCTTGGGCTGCTTTAATTTTTAATTCACTCATCAGAGCCGCCTCTTTGTCTAATCACTTCATACAAAGAGACTCCAGTGGCTACAGATACGTTCAAGCTTTCCACAGAGCCCAGCATCGGTAAAGAAAACAAGCCATCACAGTGCTCTCGGGTTAAACGTCTCAACCCTTCTCCTTCAGCTCCCATAGCTATGGCTATAGTTCCTGAGCAGTCTACCTGGTAAAGAGAATGATCTGTCTCACCGGCAGCACCATAAATCCAAACCCCTTGTTTTTTTAAAATGCCCATCGCTCGAACAAGATTAGTTACCCTGACCAAGGGCACTGATTCAGCAGCACCGCAAGCTACCTTGCTTACTATCGGAGTAATACTGGCACTTTTATCCTTGGGGATCATCACAAAATCGACACCAGTTGCATCTGCTGAACGCATACACGCACCTAAATTATGGGGATCGGTTATTCCATCAAGAATAAGAACCAAACCAGGCTTTTTACTGGAATCTAATAAGGCAACCAGATCGGATTCACCATAATCAGGCAACGAAGCAGCACTGGCAACTACCCCTTGATGGGCAAAATCGGCGAAACGCTGGTTCATTTTTTGCATACTTAATTTCTCAATACTGATCTGAGCCTGTTCTGCTTTATCTAATACATCTTGTAGTCTTTTATCCAATCTATCCTGACTGACAAAGAGCTTATTTACAATCCGACGGGGATTGCTAATTAAAGCAACTACTGCATGCACCCCATACACTAGCTGCTCACTCATTGCTAACATCTTCCTCTGCAGGCTCAAAATCTATTTTACGTTCATCTAAATCAACTCGAGCAACTAATACGGTCATGGGATCGCCCAAGCCATACACATGGCCGCCTCGCGCACCAACTAATCGGTGTTTTACCGAATCGTAATTGTAGTAATCATTTTTTAATGAAGTAACGTGAACTAAACCTTCCACATAAACATCTTCCAATTCTACAAAGATACCAAAACTGGTAACCGCTGAAATCCTTCCTTTAAATACCTGTCCTAATTTATCCTGCATGTATTCACACTTCAGCCAGGCCACTACTTCTCGCGTTGCTTCATCAGCCCGGCGTTCAGTCATAGAGGAGTGTTTACCTAACCGGCTCATGTCCTCGTGGGTATAGATAAATTTATCAACTGGTTGTTGATCTAATAGATGACCTATGGCTCTATGAATCAATAAATCGGGAAAACGCCTGATCGGAGAAGTAAAATGAGTATAAGCAGAATAAGCCAGGCCAAAATGCCCTTCGTTGGCCTCAACATATTGTGCCTGTTTCAAAGAACGTAACATCACTGTTTCAATAAGATGTTTTTCAGGTCGATCGCCAATCAGACTCATAGTCCGTTGAAAATCTTTTGGACCAGGTTTTTTACCTCCACTTAACTGCAATCCCAATTCACCTAAAAACTGCCTCAAGGCAGTAATTTTATCTTCTTCCGGAGCTGCATGAACCCGATATAAGGTAGGAATTTCAGCTTTTTCTAAAAAACGTGCTGTAGCCACATTGGCGGCCAGCATGCATTCTTCAATTATTTTATGAGCATCATTCCGAATCACGGGTACGATGCATTTAATTTTTTTATTTTCATCAAATTCTATACGTGTTTCAGTGGTCTCAAAATCCATGGCACCACGAGTCTTACGCGTTGCCAGCAAAACGTGATACAGATCATTAAGCGATTGAAGCATAGGCCATAAAGGTTGATGTTTTTCGTCAGCACGGTCTTGCTCAAGCCATAAACCCACTTGAGTATAGGTTAAGCGGGCATGGGAGTGGATCACGGCACGATAGAAACGGGAACGCGCTATTTTTCCATCTGCACCAATCGACATTTCTGCGACCATGCATAATCTATCCACATGGGGGTTTAGCGAACACAATCCATTGGACAAAGCCTCAGGCAACATAGGAACGACTTTACCTGGAAAATAAACTGAATTTCCACGTCGCGCCGCTTCTTTATCCAAAGCAGAGTCCTTAGGTACATAGTTACTGACATCAGCTATAGCAACATATAATTGAAAGCCACCCTTAGGTTTCTTGTAGCAATAAACTGCATCATCAAAATCTTTGGCGTCTTCACCATCAATGGTAACAAAAGGAAGAGTCCGCAAATCGGTCCGTCCCTTGAACTCTTTTTCACTAATTTGTTGCGGGATTCTTGCTACTTCAGCGCTTACATCATCGGGCCACTCAAAGGGGAGTCCATGAGCATGAATTGCAACTTGAATTTCCATCCCAGGTGCCATGTGTTCACCCAGGATGTGTATAATTTTACCTATGGCCTGGGCGCGTTTATTAGGATAAGCAATTAACTCGACCAAAACAATTTGACCATTTTTGGCACTTCCAGCAAATTCTTGTGGAATAGAAATATCCTGAGTCAGGCGTTTGCTATCAGGTAGTACAAAGCTCACTCCATGATCGGTGAAGAAACGTCCAACAACTGTTGCATTCGCATGCTCAAGAACCTCATGAATTTTTCCTTCAGGTCTGCCTCGTCTATCTACGCCAGCCTGATAAGCTAACACGACATCACCATGCATCACTGTCCGCATCTCTTTAGCAGACAGCACCATATCATCCCCACCCTCATCGGGAATAAAAAAACCAAACCCATCAGGATGACCTTGCACTGTGCCTCGCTGGAGATTTATTTTTTGCAGCAAACAAAAGCGCCCACGCCTGTCTTGCATGATTTGACCATCACGCAACATGGCTTTTAATCTAAAACCTAAGGATTCTTGCCTGCTTTCCTCATCCAAATTCAATTTATCGAATAATTGATTGCGCGACATAGGCCTACCGTACTCATTAAGAACTTCCATTATGAATTCACGGCTAGGAATAGGATCTGCGTATTTTTCACTTTCCCGTTTATAAAAGGGATCTTTTGATTTTTTACTCACCTTCCACCATTATATATTTTATTATCATAATTAACGCTTCTGCAGCTAACTTTTAGTCTGTTCTACCACTTATCCAGTTCAGTAGCAAGAAAGAGACTGTCGACTGATAAATATCAAAGCGCATGACCCTTTAATGATTTAGCTCTCTTATCCCTTACTTTTCCCGTGAATAATCCACGTAACAACGGCAATGGGATATTAATTTGCAGAGCTTAAATCAGTAAATTTACTACTTCGCCACTGGCAATACAAATCCTCGAGCACCAATAGCGGCTGTTAAGGCATCTAAAGACTTATCTTCCGCAGCCCAAAAAGTACCTTTCTCATTATTACCTGGAATCTTCACACCTGACCATTGACACACAGCTACAGCTCCCTCACAAGGTACCTGCTGTTCATGTCCCGGTCTTGACTCAATGCAACTTAAAACAAAAGGAGGGGTTTCCACTGCCAGTGCGGACCAATTTCCCGCTTGCAATCTACTGGTCCAGCCGGCACTGGCACCAGGCTCAGCCACAGGATGCGTAATCCATAAGTCAGTATTAGTGAGATTGTGAATAAATACCAACTTACTTTTTTTGGATTTCAAAGTCACTGATTCCCCTTGTACGGCAACTGGTCGACACCCTGCAGGTAAAGTAGATTCAGCCAATACGTACGAACACATCAGTAAAAAGCAACAAGCAACTGGAACTCTCATCATTCCCTCCAAAATTATATATGTACCACAGCTTGCTCTTGAGCAACAACTGTTTCTTGTTCATGTCCTTTTCCATGAAACAAACTTTGACTGATTTGTGACGGTCTGGCAATTAATGATTCCGGGGCAGGACTGTGCTTAATTGTTGCCAAAAGCCTGATGAGCTGTTTCTGTTTTTCGTTAAAATCCAAATACATAGAGCTCACTTTTCCGCTTAAAACAGGTGTTTTAACTTCTTCTGGTGCACGTTTTATTATAGGACGTGGCACTACATCATCGCAAAAGCATACAATCCCTGATGAATTTTTTTTTGCATTAATTCCATAGTGCCATAACCTTTTAAATACCTTGACCAAACTAAAATAAAAATGACCAAGGTTGGAACTTAAGTCCGTTTCGATCTCAGCCTCAAGAGAGCCTTTTAAAAGTTGTTTTTTTAATTTTTGGTCTTCACAATTCTTTGCTAACTCGTCACATCCTCTCTGGACAACGGCGTATTGTTTACGTTGGCCAAAATAGATCAATAAATCCAACTCAGCCTTAGCAAAGTTCGCTTCCCGATTCGCGTTTTTTATAGCATAATAGAACGCCATATGGTGCAAAATAGTCTCATCCAAGAGAAGAGGATTTTTTATAATCATCGCCTCTAAAACATCAAAAATTACTGCAGAAACATCACGCTGAGGAAATTGATGTACTAATTTCACCACGGGATAAAGATATTCACTGGTCTTTTGGAACGTAGCAATATAATCGCGTACTAAACATGATAATGGTTTCTTGGAGCCTGAATAATTTAGCAAATACACACAAATAACCGGTAGTTTCTTTTTATTAATTTCATTCCATGTTTGAGTTATTAAATGTCGCCAATCCATCAAAACAGGGTGATTACCCAGTTCTTTTTGTAATGGACTCTGATCATCAAACCAGGCTTTTATTCGTAACACCTTATCAGCGAATTGCTCTTTAACCCCTTCAGGAATCCAGAATTTGTCAACCAATTGCTCTAAAAAAACACGCGGAAACGACAACTGAGCTATTGCTTTATTAAATGTTTTTTGGCTATAAAATAAAGAAGTCTGTCCTGCACTGGCGCCCCTAAAAATTAACTCATTCAACACTCTATGCCCTACAGAAAAATCACTATCCAAAGAGCGTTTCATACTTAAGTGCCGGCTAATAAAGCAAGCAAAGTCATCTAGTTCATTTTTTTTCCAGGACATCTCGGCAGGGTGAACAAATTCATCAGACGGAAAAATTTGCTCATGTTGGGTTTCTAAAATGTGCAAAACCAGTTTATATAATGAACTATTTTGCCAATCAGCATTTTTATTTAATAGTTGAAGAGCAACCATCAAGTGCTCTTTGAAAACGTATTGGGTTATTTTATTTATTTCAGGACTTTTTAACTGCTGTACCGGCGTCTGGGCTCTATCATGAAGAAATTCCTGCAATATTACCCTGGCAGAATCCTCTGATCCGATGAGGCTCTTTAATACCTTATCTCCTAAATCACTTCGTTGTTCCTCATGAGCTGCTTTTTTATTTATATGAGCCAAAGCGTTACTAAGCAAGCTGTCTGCTTTATGTTTGTTTCCATATGAAGCAAAACACATTAATCCATCAGCAAACCATGATTTTTCATGATAGCGAGCCATATAATCTGCCAAACAAACAATCGCATCAAAGTGCACCAAGAATACGTCAATATCTGATACAAAGTTCCCTCTAAACAGTACTTCACGTTTTTGATCATCATCAAAAATAGCATGGAATAAAAAACGTGCACTGGTCTTATGTTTTATCGTCGCCAGCAAAGAAAATAGAGTTTCATTGCTGTGATAATTAACCAGGGACTTAAACGTTTTTGATGCGATCGAAAACTTTGCGTTTTGAACCACCGTAGAAATTTGATGCTCTAACCAGTAACGCTTCGAACTGTTTTCCAAAACATGCTCACTACCATAAAGCTCATCCAGAGTATCTTCACTCAACACATTCTGTATTAACAACGACAATCCCGAGGGAGAAAGTTCTAAATCATGTTCAGGCACCCTTGCAAGTAGTTGAGCACTTGCATTTTTTTGAATTAAATTGGTACTTCTTATTTGACCTGATTCTGTTAAATAGCCAATGATGGACCCTTGTTCATCATATAGCGGCTCATTGACACTCACCAATCCTGAGTTAATTAATAAAACCAACTTATCCTTAATAAAAGCCATTGCTTCATTGGATTCACTGACAAAACCAATTTTATTCCTTCTCGGGCAGTATAAGGGTGCTTCTATGTTTGATGCCCATTCTGCTTGCGCCAATGGATGTTGCGGAGCATATTTTTTAAACCAAAAGAGTAATACATTTCGTTGCTTATTTCGCTCCGTCCTATCGTCCATCTTTGGACGATAGGCGTAATCTATCATACGAAGTAATAAATCCGTCCTTAAATTTGGAAGTGTCTGAGCGTAATAACGGTAAAGAACCCTTAAAGCTTTTTCGGCAAGTTCCACATCGGTTGCTTTTTGCTGCTCGCATATTCTCTCAAGTCGCATCCATAAAGCAGGCACAAAACGTTCACCACGGAACTCTGTCCGAGTTTCATTATCATGCCAAAGATACTTTTTAAATGATCCAGTTAAACAACGATATTCCTCTTTGCCAAGTATCGTAATGAGTGCATGATATCTATCACTTAGTTGTTTTAAAACTTTGGTTGTACTTGCGGCAATAAAACGAGGAGAAGTCAGTAACGGCTCAATCCATAAGTTACAAAAAGCGTTTTCTGAAGCACTATCGTTCCCCAGCAGAATTTCTTTCGCTAATACAAATAACTCAACAGTATCAAATAAACATCGGTCAGGCTGCTCCAGACGCGTCTTAATCAAACCACGATACTGTTTATTGGTTTTAACCGGTTCTGAGCACAATAAGAATAATAACTCCCGACATATTTGCTGTAAGGTTAAGTCCGAACTAGTCATCCTCTGTAAACACTGCTCAATCATAAAAAATAAACAGTCTTGTTCTAAACTGAGCATCATTTCCCTTTGAGAGGTTAAATCCTCACGCTTGATAAGATCATACAACAGCGAAATGTATGCACCCCCTTCAACTGAGATGGGATCTTTTTTTAATTTGGAGTAATAAAAATATATTATTGCCTGTATTGTTTCTAAATGGATGGCAAAGGGATTATCCGCAAGCAATGTTTTTATCTCAGCTGCCTTTTTAAGCTCATTAGCATAAGGTGTAAAAATAACATTTAATAACTTCAGAGCCATTGTATTGCTGGCCTGAAAAACAAGGGATTCAAGCAAGTTGTTGAGCCAGCTCGTTAAATCAGGTTGACGTAAAAAATGAATTAAGCTATTGCGATCAATCAGTTCCAAATCTTTGCTGTTTTTAGCTAAAAAAGTGTCAACCAAAATAGCTAAGCCATTCCCTTTGGTTAGTGAAGCAAATGACATTAATGCGTGTTCGTCTGTGTTATTAAGTATTTGAATTAAATCATTACCTCCCTGTTTCTGGAGAGCGACAATTATTGGCCAAGCTCTACGGTACGTTATTAACTGATTCTGTAATTCCTGATTCATTTTAGTATCATCTATTGATTTGTCTGCACAGAGTAATTCAGGGAAAGCTAAAAACCTATCCTCTAACGCGTCACGCAAAGCTTCTGGCGCATATACAAAAATAATGGATAACAGTGATAAATAAGGTGACACCTGATTGGTAAAAGAGGGGATTCTTACAACGTGATTGGAGAGAGCAGGGAGTTGCCTGGTAAAAAGCTCGTTTAGATGGTTGGCATCTTCATTAAGGTGGTTTAACAGCCATTCGTTTAATTGCAAATTATTTAATTGGTGAATTTGTGCTTTTATGATGGCAACTAACTGCTTCATTACGACTCGTCCTTTAAACCAGAAATCGATAGACCTGGTTCAACCTAAATTCGGAGGTTGAATCTGCTGCGGATCATTACTGCAGATTTAGGTTAAACCTGTGGGTGTAGGTCAATCTCAAGGTGCTGTAAGATGTATTTTTATCTAAAAATCAATATACCGCGAATCAAAGCATTTGAACATCAGGGACTTTCTTTTTTTGCAGCCTCTAAATGGAGTTATTGCAAATTTAAATGTATAGTCTAAAATCGAACGTGATAAAGTTGAGCAACCGTATCATACGTTGACGTACCAAGAAATAATCTGCAGTTTTCATCAATACTACACCATGTTTAAGGATGTCAAGAAATGCATATCTGGGTAGATGCTGACGCTTGTCCCAAGATGATTAAAGAGATTTTATTTCGTGCAGCCATACGCACTAAAATCCATCTTACCTTGGTAGCTAATTCATCCCTGACCTATCCAAACTCTCCGTTTATTCATGCCGTGCGGGTTGAAAAAGGCTTTGATTCAGCGGACAATTATATTGTTGGCCACCTGGAAGCACATGATTTAGTAATTACCGCAGACATACCCTTAGCAGCAGATGTCGTTGCAAAACAAGGATTAGCAATTAATCCTCGGGGAGAGCTCTACACCGAAAATAACATCAGGCAGCGGTTGAATTTTCGTGATATCAATGAACAATTACGTTCGACAGGCGAACGTGTTGGAGGGCCTGCAGCCTTAAGTATTAAAGAAAAAACCGCATTTGCCAATGCCTTAGACCGATGGCTGGCAAAAAAATGGTGAACATCTCTTCGTTCATTTGACAAAAAAGAGCTTCCCCCCTAAAGTTTAAGTACACTTGAAAAGGACCTTACGTATGAAAGGATTAGTTTTCATCATCCTGTTTATTAGCCATATTTTCGTATACGGCAATGCCCTCAAGATCGGTGTTTTACAGTTTGCTCCTCCCTTTTCATCTGTAGCTGGTGATGGAAATCATTATTACGGATTCACCATTGATCTGATGGATAACATTTGCCAACGTATGCAGCTCGAATGTAACTATGTATCGACTACCATAGATCAACATGTTAATTCGCTGCTGCAAGGTATCATTGATGTTTCTTTTATTCCGGTTCCTATTCCAGCCAAACTTTCGGGACCTTTTATATTCAGCCTCCCCTATTTAACCAGTAATGGCCAATTTCTCGCCACAAAAGAAAGCTCCATCAATTCCCTGGCAGAGATTAAAAATCAAAAAATAGGAGTCATAAGCGGTACTTTGTACGACGTCATCATCGAATCTCATTATGGAGCTGATAATGACATTATAAAATACGAAAAAATTACTGATTTGATTTCTGCTTTGGCAAATCAAGAGGTGAATCTTATTTATGTTAATGCCAGTGTAGCCAGGTACATGCGCTGCCAGCCAAGGAAGCGAGGAACGAGCGAGGCTGGTAGTCCCTGGTAGCCTTAGAGCCGGATGTTTTGCCGCAGGCAAAATATAAGGCATCCGAAAAGGCGTCAGTCATTGGGGTAGCGTTGTTTTTGAACCCCGAATGGGGTGAAAAAACAAGCGGACACAGGACGGCCAGGGCCGCCGGAGGCATACTTGTCGCGTTTGCGAGTCGATTTCAGCCATGGATGGCTAAAATCAATCACGAGCTTAGCGACACTATCGGTAAACAATGCAATACAGCAATTTAAACTGGTGGGACAAAAAATTCTTATGGGGGAGGGATATGGCATTATGGCACTCAAAAGTAATGCACTGCTGATTCAGCAAATTAATAAATCTTTATTGGATATGGAAGCAGATGGCACTTATTTAAAAATTTATAATCAGTATTTTAGTAACCTGTGAACACCATCTGTTGTTCCTTGTTTCGACTCTTAATATCATCTGATTCTATTGTGTGGATAGATCCCACAGACCAACTTGAGTTAAACTAGACAACTTATTACTCTATCGGATACACCATGCAGCAGCTAATCGATCCCTCAATAATTACTGTTCTTCATAAACAGTGCATCGTCCAATGGAAATCTTTAGGAATTAAATACCAACATCAAGAATTTTACCTATTGGCGGAAGAGAATCATGCGTTTAATTTCCAATTATGGCATGCAGAAGATCGCGCCCGCCGCGATGACATGGGTTATGAATTTGTTTATCAGGCCAAACGTGAGATAGATACGTGCAATCAACTTCGGAATAATCGCATGGAAGCTATGGATGAATGGCTTTTCAATACATTGCATCCAGAAAAACCAGGGCAGTGTCCAGTAAACTCTGAATCGCCAGGAATGATAATCGACAGACTTTCTATTTTATCGCTCAAATCCTATCACATGGCCTTGCAAACAAAACGTATGGATGTAAGTGCAGAGCATAGAAAAAACTGTGCTTATAAATTAGAAGTAATCCAGCAACAACTAGAACAATTAAGCGATTGTTTAAGGCAGCTACTGGATGAAATAGACGCTAAAAGTCGTACTTTTAGAATATATCATCAATTTAAAATGTATAATGATCCTACCCTAAATCCTGAATTGTATAGCCAATAAATTCTTTAGAGATTAATGAGATATCGCTTTTAGAGCGGTGGAAAGATTGTTCTTTTTCAGGGTTAAAAAAACTATGAATTGATCTGCTGGGATGTATACAGGGAGGGGAATCATTCCGGGGTTTAAATTGCTGGATTGATTCCCTTGATGCTTTGAGGGGCGATAAATCCTTTTCATCCCCCATGATTGTATCAAGCTCCTGTTGAATATCCGGTGCGAATACATCAGACTTATCAACTTGGGGTGACTTCGGTGTCACTTGCTCATCATTATCCGCATTCAAAGCTGAAAATTGCATTTCTGCTGAACAATCTCCTGATGTGTCTGTTTGCGGTATAACTTTCTCCGAATCGGAGTTTTTATCCTGACGGCCAAAATCACGGGCTATAGACCTGAGTCCCAGAGTAGTGCCGCATACGACTGCGCTGAATAAAGAGAGCACTTGCATCAACTCACTATCATGGTAATGCCCTTGCTCATCGGCTATTTGCAAACAATTTCCAAAAAAACCAAGAATTTTTTGTCCCTTACCCAAACCCGAAACCAAAGAGCGCATTGCCTCAGCCCTTTGTGGAATCGAGGACTGGGGCGATGCAGCAACCTCTATTCCATCATCTAGTGCCTTTCGAAAAGAGTTTTTTTCGAGAAGCTCATTAGTTTCCATATTTAATTTTAATTTGTCTCTCAATTCAGTTAATTGATGATACGGTTGTTTGATTTCAGATTCTTCTTTATGTAAATGCTTGTAATTAGTTACTAAAGAATGAATTATAAAACCGATTATAAAGGCCAGACCAAGAGAAGCACAGATAATTAACAAGGCGGGAGGGAAAACCACACCGCTCAGGGTTAATATAGAACCTGTCAAAAATAAAACACTGGCAAGAGCACCATAAGCGTACAGCCCGTGTTTTAATCCTTGTAACGTAGCAGAGAAATAAGTGTGGGTTGACTTCTTGCTCAACAATACACGCTGTTTATCAAATTTGGTAAGTAAAGCATGAATTTCAGCTTTTAAAAGTTTAAGCCGTACGATATCAGCACCACTTTTATTAACTTTTTTCTGCAATAAAAGCAATTTAGAATAAGCAGTTTCTGTTTCTTTGGCAATAAGCTCAATTTTACATTTAGTCTGTGTAAGCTCCAACTTGAGTTGGTTATCATACTCTTCATAGACCCGGGTAATAATACAAGCCACGGTGTAGACAGAACACATGACAACCATAAAAACAAGCAGCGGCGGGGATAATACAGCCAGACTCAAGACCCCAAAATAAAGATACAAACCATCAAGAAAGCCACCTATCCCTACGGAAAAAAAAGCTTGAATGCGCATCTCTTCTGTTTGATACTTAATTTGACGAAGATAAAATTTTCTTTCATCGTGGGTTAATGACAATAATCTTTTTACTTCCTTTCTTAGTTGTTCATTGGCAACAATCATCACCTTTCGCAACTCGAACATGCTGCGAAACCAAAAACGGTTTGCTGCAGCAAAAACGCCAAGAACCAGCCCAACGGGAGCAATGAGGTAATTCATATTTATTCCGCCTAGCAAATTGGCGGCTACTACAGCACTACGCCATCCTTTATAGGCATTCTTTAAACCTTTCATTACATCGCGAAAATAAGGCCAGGCTGTAGCTATCCACTTTTTATAGTTATCTTCGGTTTCCTTATCAAATTTTGCAGCTAAAACGGAAAAGCCAACTAAAAAAAGTGTCTCTAAAGAGATTCCAATGATACCACCAGGTGACATCATCAGGTCATGCATCTCATCATTAGAAGTGTTGGAAAGAAATACATCAGTAAAATATTTGAACATGCTGGAGGATGAGCTTAGGGAATCCAAAACAGCATAACCGTAATAGACAGAGCGATTTGTATCGAGTTGTTTTGAGAAAATACGGATTTCCGCGTCAATACGGCCAGCAATTGCTAGAATGAGGACTAAATCTATGGGCTTTAAAGCTTGATTATCATCACTCTCGAGAGACATGCGTGCACTTTCGGGCCATCAGCTAAGATTGCTCGCCATTGTATGGATTAATGCCTTTGATGTCAATAAAATTTTCATCCTGGGTCAAAAGAATACAAATTAATCGAGCAATCTTCAATTTTATCACAGTACACTAAGAAAAATATAATAAATCGCTAAAAATTTATTTCACTAAAATCACTCGCAAGCTGTGACTTAAGGTCCAAACCTGCTACGATATTGCACCAAAATCTATAACTCAGGTAAGAGGATTAAATGAGATCGATAATTGCTCTCTTTATTTTTATGTCACTACTGACTGGAACCCTTATGGCGAAAAGTGAATCCCAAATTTATGGTTATGTTGAGAAAGCAACCTTAATTGATAAAAATCTGACTTTGTCAGCAAAATTAGATACCGGTGCCAAATCAGCTTCTTTAAACGCTACCAATATTACTGAGATTGAGGTCAAAGGCGTACCGTATTTACGCTTTACCGTCCCTGGTAAAGACGGGGATCAGGTTTTTGAAAGCGAATATATAGGCAAAGTCAAAATCAAAGTGCGTGCCAGTGAAGCCAATCCGGGATTATTAAAATTAAAACCAATGAAGCGTCCTGTTGTACTGCTTAATATCAAATTAGGTGATAAGGTCCGAGCGATTCAGGTTAATTTAACCAACCGCAAACGCTTCCTATATCCGTTATTATTAGGACGAGATGCCATTATTGATTTTAATGGAGCAGTCGATCCAGCCCTTACTTTTACTGTAAAATCTGCGAGCCCTAAGAAATAATGAGAAATAGCAAACGCCATGTTTACGGCCTAATCATCACCCTGCTTGTTGTAGGCTTAAGCCTTTTTGTATACAGGCATTTCGCTTTAGATGTTCCTTTAACGGATGCTGAAACAATAAACAGCTGGATGGTGGAGTCTAACCTACGCTTTACTGCCGATAACAAAACACCTATTAAAGCAAGCTTTACTATTCCCTACTTGCCACCTCATTTTGCCATCCTTGATGAATACTTTGTATCCAGAAGCTATGGTGTTACCACAAATTTAAGCGGTTATAATCGCGAAACAGTTTGGTCAATCAGACGTAGTCATGGACCACAATCTCTATACTACAGAGCAATTTTTCGCCAAACAGAGAGCGATGAATCAACTTTACCCAAGCCTTCAGTAGTTAAATCGCAAACCCTTGATGAAAGTCAAAAATCCGCAGTTGAAACAATCACTGACCAGGTAAGGCAATCTTCAGCTGACATTCAGACATTTGCTCAAAGTACGGTTAAAGAACTCAACAAAAAAGATGGAAATGCTAAACTTTTAGTTGGAAATGAATTCACTGATGAGGGCCTTATTAAGGCAACTATTTTAATCCTTAATCAAGCTAAAATTTTTGCTATGCCAGTCAAGGGCATTTATCTAAACCAGAAAAGTAAAGCCGATCTGAAATCTTTTTTAGCTGTTTTTAATGGTAAAAGCTGGATTTATATCAACCCACGTACAGGGGGTGCCGGTTTGCCTAAAGAGTTTCTTATTTGGCAATATGGCAATGAGGCTTTATTTGATGTGGTAGGGGGGACTAAATCCCAGTTCTCGTTGACCGTATCACCCACGCCAATCAATGCCTTAAGTGTTGCCAAGTCCCGTGGGTTGGAATCCGACTCCCAACTGCTTCGTTTTTCGCTCCTGCAACTTCCGGTTAATGTCCAGGCAACTTATAAAATTTTATTAACGGTACCTATTGGTGCATTCATCATCTTAATTTTGCGTAATTTTATAGGGATTAAAACCTTTGGTACCTTTATGCCGGTGCTGATCGCTTTGGCATTTAGAGAAACCCACGTGATTTGGGGTATTTGTCTGTTTGTGATTATTGTATCGTTTGGCTTGTTAGCCCGTTTTTATCTGGATCAATTGAAATTGCTGCTGGTGCCACGGCTGGCAGCCATTTTAACTGTTGTTATTCTGTTGATGATTTTTATTAGCGTGGTCAGTCAAAACCTCGCCCTTGATGCAGGAATGTCTGTAGCTCTGTTCCCAATGGTCATTCTAACCATGACTATAGAACGAATGTGTATTACCTGGGATGAGCGTGGTGCAGCAGAGGCCATAAAATCGGGTATCGGAAGTCTGTTTGCTGCGGTGATATCTTATTGGGCTATGAGTTATGAACCGCTGCAATACCTTATTTTTGCCTTTCCTGAACTTCTTTTGATTCTTCTGGCTCTTATTTTATGGTTTGGACAATATCGAGGATATCGATTATTTGAATTAAAGCGGTTTAAAGCACTGGCGAGAGATATTCCATGATTAGTCTTTTTAGGCGCTTAAAAAATCATGGCGTTTTGAGTATCAATCAACGCAACACAGATTTTGTGCTCCGTTACAACCCAAGAAAATTATTTCCTTTAGTCGATGATAAACTTAAAACCAAAAAGCTGGCATTAAAGGCTGGTATTGCAGTACCTCCTTTGTATGACATTATAGAAACAGAACAACAAATTAAAACCATTGAGGAGCGTTTTGCCCCTTATAATGATTTTGTAGTTAAACCCGCTCGTGGCTCCGGTGGTGATGGCATTTTAGTTTTTAAAGATAAAGTATATGGACGTTATCGACAAATTAATGGCAAATTAACTACCCTACAAGAACTAAGTTATCACCTGTCCTGCTTATTATCTGGCGCCTACAGTCTTGGGGGTTCATCGGATTATGCCATCATCGAAAAACGAGTTGTGGTTGATCCCATATTTGCAGAAGTAAGTTACGAAGGCATTCCTGATATTCGCATTATCTCCTTGCTAGGCTACCCGGCAATGGCCATGGTCAGGCTTCCTACTCGATTATCTGGCGGTAAAGCAAATCTGCACCAGGGTGCAATAGGAGTAGGTGTTGACCTGGCGACCGGGAAAACACTAGGGGGGGTCTTTCATAATGATATTATTGATTATCATCCGGATACCCTAAATCAAATTGTAGGCATAGAAGTTCCTTATTGGAATGAAATTCTTGAAATTGCCTCAAGTTGCTATGATTTAACAGGTTTAGGATATCTTGGAGTAGACATTGTCCTCGATAAAGATCAAGGACCTTTAATGCTGGAACTTAATGCTCGTCCCGGCTTGAATATTCAAATTGCGAATAGAGAGGGGGGATTAAAAAGATACAGAGCCATAGAGGATCATTTTAACGATCATCCTGAGGAGTCAACTGCAGAGAAAGTTGCATTCAGCCGCCAACATTTCGCACGCTAATAAAATGAGTCTTGATTAGTAACTGAGAACAGGATGACTTTGATTTACATAACTTGGTAATGTTCAACCTGATGCATGTTGAATAAACAATCGTTTAAGTGGCGTTATACCATTGCAAATACGTAAGCCAAAACCGCGAAAAGCGGCGATCGGAGTCCAAGAGTAACCAAATAAAACTTTAAACCCCTCCATTAGTAAAATAATTTGCCAAACAGCAGCTTTGCGTTCTCGCTGATAAGCACTCAATATTTTTCTTGATGGCAATATGCCATTTGAAGCATCCAAAAGCTGCAACCAGCAACGCACATCGGCCAAACCAACATTCAGTCCCAAGCCGGCCAGGGGATGAATGGTATGAGCCGCATCGCCAAGAAGTAACCAGCGATTACCTATATAGTGTTTCACATGCCTCATTTGCAAAGGAAACTGATGGCGAGCACTCAATAGGGTGGCCTGGCCCAAATATTCTCCGAAGGCCTTTGTTAACTCCCTGTTAAACCCTTCTTCATCAAGAGCTACTAATCTTTGAACCCGTTTTGGATCAGTTGACCAGACAATAGAACATTGATGAGGATCGGACAAAGGTAAAAAAGCTAACGGACCATCAGCATTAAATACCTGACAGGCAGTTTGTTGATGAGGTTTTTCTGTTTTGACGGTCGCAACCAAAGCTTTTTGGTGATAAGGCCAGGTAGTTAAATCCACTTTTAGTTTGTGGCGAGTTGGGGAGTTAGCACCATCAGCAATCATCAATAGCTGCCCATTCCAGATACCATTTTGACTGCTAATTTGAACGCCTGATTCTGAACTGTCCACATCATTCACCAAACAATGAGGAAATAGGTTAATACTTGACTCTGTAACAATTTGCTGCAACAGCGCTTGTTTTAATACTGACTCTTCGATGATCGCACCCAAACTCGGTGCTGCTATAGTCCTGGAATCAAAATCTATAGAGGCTCCGTTAGCCCCATCCCAAACATGCATCTTACTATAAGGAGATACTCGAGTGAAATCCAAATGTTGCCATGCACCGAGTTCAAGCAATAAAGTTTGTGATGCTTTGTTGACAGCATAAACTCGGGAATCAATTCCAGAGTCGCTTACCTTTAATGCTCCTGCATCAATTACTGCAACCGTATAATTGCGCTGAGCCATAGCCAAGGCTGCGGTTAAACCAACAATTCCACCACCCACTATCAGTACGTCAAAATGTTGGCTCATTCTATCTCCGGGCTTTTTATCGTATCCAAGGCTATTTCACAGACCAAATCCGGAGTAAATCCGCCAAAACCTCGCGCATAACGCGCCAAATAATTCTTTAAAACGGGTATATTGTCGATTGCAATCAAACCCATATTACGCACCAAACTCATTCCAGGCAAGCGACTGGTAAATACTTGAATCAAACCATCAGTGAAACGAGTAATGACTTGCTGATCATGACGTCTTAATTGTAAATACTGCCGCAACATTCCTTCATTTAAACCCTGCTTGCTAATGCATTGTGCTAAAGTAGCCGCATCCCGTAGTCCCAGATTAAAGCCTTGGCCGGCAACGGGATGCAGGGTGTGTGCGGCATTCCCTACAAAAACAACGGGCCATTTTGTTTGTTGTGCCATCAGAACTTGCTTTAGTGGGTAAGAATAGCGCTTTCCTATTTTAATTAAACGACCTAATCGATAACCAAAATCCTGCTGTAATTCTTTAAGAAAAGCCACATCACTTAGTGCCATCAATTGCTCTGCTTTGCCGGGAGTCATAGCCCAGACGAGTGACATGCGATTGCTATTCATGGGTAAAAGTGCCAGAGGTCCATGGGAGGTAAACCGCTCATAAGCGTGATGCTCATGCGATTTCATCAAACCTACATTAGCGACAATAGCCTGTTGATTGTAACTCTTGATTTTAGCTGATAAATCACAACAACGACGCACCACCGACTCAGCCCCATCAGCAGCAACTATTAATTGAGCAGTAATCTGGATCTCACCAGTTTCATGAGACACAGTCGCTGTTTTAGCCACCAGATCTAGGGCTGTTAAGGTGGCAGGCGCCATGATGTGATCTTTAGATAATAATTGATGCAAAGCCAAATTGATATGTTGCATTTCAACCACATAACCCAGAGGGTTATCTGCACCCCCATGTAATCGAGATATGCCAAAACGATGCTGATCAGAAACATGTATCATATCAATGGCAGTTGCATATTCTTTAAGAATATCCCATACACCCAACGTATTTAAAATTCGTTTGGTTGCAGGTGATAATGCTAACGATCGCGCATCAAAATCAGGATTTACCTTATCACCAAACGGTTTGGCCTCGACTAATAAAGTTTTAAACCCTAAACCTTGCAAAGCAAGCATTAAGGTAGCGCCGGTTAAACCACCGCCTATAATTAGTATGTCAACCTGTTGTTTAGCCACGCATTAATGCCTCAATATCATCAACCTCAACAGGTAGAGCCGCTGTTAATACTTCATGTCCTGTTTTGGTCACTAAAACATCATCTTCTATCCGTACCCCAATGCCCCACCAACGTTTGTCTACCCCGTGCATGCCGGAACTGATGTACAAACCAGGTTCTACAGTTAATACCATGCCAGGCTCCAGGGGACGCCATTTATTATTGACTCGGTAGCTTCCGGAATCATGAACATCCAGACCTAACCAATGTCCAGAATTATGCATGTAAAATGGTTTATAAGCTTCATTAGCAACGAGCTCATCAATGCTACCTCTTAAAATACCCAATTCACACAAACCGCTGGTTAAGACCTGGATCATTGTTTGCTGGATGCTGTTCCAGGCCAGACCGGGTTTAATCGATGCAATTCCTGCTTTTTGTGCTTTCAGGACCAGTTCATAGATGCTTTTTTGTTCCGGGCTAAATCGACCACTAACAGGAAAAGTCCTGGTAATATCAGCGGCGTAATTGCCAAACTCGCCCCCTGCATCAATAAGCACCAAATCGCCGGTACGTAATGGCTGATTATTCTCGGTGTAATGAAGAATACACGCATTCTCCCCGCCACCTACGATAGAATCATAAGCGGTACTGCGACAACCTTGACGACTGAATTCATAAACAAGCTCGGCTTCTAGTTGATACTCATATTCTATATTCTGACAAACCTGCATGGCGCGTTTATGAGCGTCAACCGAAATACAGGCAGCCTGGCGCATTAGAGCAATTTCGGCATCGCTTTTAAACAGACGCATTTCACCCAATACTGGCTCCAGATCATATAAAGCTTCAGGGGGGCTAACTCCTCGTCGCACCTGAGTCTTTAGGATATTTATAGCGTGTTTTATTATTTTTTCTAACTCTGGATTCCGGCCAAAAGCATAATAGACTACGGCTTTTCCTGCTAGAATTTTGGGCAATTCATCAGCAATACTTGCTACAGGAAAAGAGGCGTTCATGCCTAATTCCCTGATCGCTCCTTCCTGCCCTAATCGTTTTCCTGTCCATTGCTCCTCAGCAGGATTATGTGGCCGATTAAACAAGCTGCTTTGCGATTCTTTACCCGAAGTAATGACTAAAAGTGCATCAGGCTCATTAAAACCAGTCAAATAATAAAAATTACTATCCTGACGGAAACGATAATGGGCATCTCCATTGCGTAATAATTCTTGAGCTGCAGGAATAACCGCTACCGTGTCTGCGGGTAACTGTTCAGCTAATTTTTTGCGCCTCATCTGAAATTCATTTTGCGTAATCATGCAAAACATCCTTAAAATATTAGCCCTTCAGGCTTACCTGTTTTTTTTAAGTGCGACCATAGGAACTCCATATAACTTATCAATCAATGAGTTGTTTCTGAACCGCCACGCTCTCGTTCATTCATTACCAGGTCGCCATGTAACCGAATAACTGCCATACGAGCATATTCGCTTACCTCCATCAACGCCTTTTCATCTTCCTCATCAACATCTAAAGAGTCTGTATCAAGTTCTGCAAATTCAATAAGATGTTGAAAGGCGTCTTGACTTTCTTCATCATAGAATTGATCCACATCTACACCTGCCATAGACAAGCCCTGGATAAAGCCTTTACACCACTCACTAAAAGCCTGGGCTCGGTCAATTAAAGATTCATTTTCATTTGGGAGTAACATTTCAAATTCGAAATCAAAATTAGAAATTTGCTGCTGACTTATAGAGAAAACATCAAACATTGCCAAAAAAGCAGATCGGCTTTCATCGTCTTTTTTATTATTTAACAAAGTACGTAAATAGGTTTCGCCCTGATTGTCTGTACCCGCACAAAGAAAACCACACATTATCCCATGCAATTCACTACCTGATATATCTAATACCAAAACCCCGATAGATTCAATAAATCTATCATATTCCGGCAAATGCAATCGGTTCACTTCTTCGGACATAATCAACTCGTATATAAAAGTAACCAATGATAACCGATTTAAAGCGAGTGTTCACCTTGGGTAGTGAGACTACAAAATATTTATATAAATTAAACTTCCCTATTTGCTGCCATCAGCCAAAATTGCTACTATTTGCATAGCACCGCTCTAATGCAAAGGATAATAATGACTGATATTAAATCCTGTAAAGTTAAAATATTAAATAAAACCTATGAGATCAAATGATATGGGTCCGCATGTCTGGAACAAAATTAAGGAAAAATAAGAGCTATTCATCCATCATTTATAGTTAAAAATTCACTCAAATTAACCTATTTAAACCTACTCAATACCGTATGAATAGTGATTGCTACTACGAATTGTCTTAGGTCATTTTACCACAACTCTATCAGAATGACTTATCCACAAGTCCACAGGTCAGGAGAGCTTCACTTTCTCGTATAGGCCTGTGGGCCTTGTGGGTAAGTCATGACGCTCTCATTTAGGGTTTATGGTCTTTTCCGGCCATAATACACCTCTGCGGGCGTTAAATAATTAAAGGACTGGTGAAGCCTTCGGTTATTATAATACTCAAAATACTCCGTTAAGGCCAGCTCAACCTCTTCAATTGTATCAAAATCATACCGGTAGATTTTTTCTTGCTTAACACTACGCCACAATCGCTCGATAAATATATTATCTAAATAACGTCCTCGCCCATCCATGCTGATAGAAATGTGGTGAGATTTTAGCGTATTTATCCAATCTTTTGAGGTAAATTGAGAACCCTGATCCGTGTTAAAGATCTCACAACGCGAATGCAGCAAAGCGTTTCTAAGCGCCTCAATACAAAATTCAGCCTCCATAGTAGGTGAAATAGCCCATCCAATCACATAACGACTATACCAGTCCATAATAGCTACTAAATACACATGCTTTCCTTTCATGCGGATGTAGGTGATATCTGCGGCCCAAACCTGATTTGGTTTGGTGATATCCACCTCTTTTAATAAATAAGGGAACACCTCATGCTCCTTATTGGGAACGCTTGTATTTGGCTTTGGGTAAACAGTCGATAACCCCATCATTTCCATCAACTTTTTTACTCGACGTTTACCAACAGGATAGCCTACTTCTTTTGACAGCCATCTTGCCCGCTTAATTTTACCTTCACATGGATACTGCAGATAGTGCTCATCAAGTAGCGCCATAAGCGCTTCATCTTCGACAGAAATGGGCTTGGCACTATAATAATAACTTGAAACAGGCAAGTCTAATAGCAAGCATTGTTCACGAATGGTGAGCTCGGCAAGAGGATCAATCATGACGCGCTTTTCATCCAGACTAAAGTTCATGCTTTTTTTTTAGCCAAGATAGCTGCGCTTGAAGTCGACCAATTTCTTGATATAATGCCTCAACAAGCTGCTCTTGGGACTTGGCTTCTTTTTCATTAGCCCCAGAGAATAAATCGTTAATGGCTTTGATGGCCGATTGCTTCCAAGTTTTTACCTGCGTTGCGTGAACACCGTATTCACTGGTAATTTGCGCTTGTGTGAGTTTCCCCTCAATCGCAGCTAGCGTTATTTTTGCCTTCTTGGCCGCCGTATAATAAGCTCGCTTTTTAGACATTTTATTCTCCTCTTTGTATTAAGAAGAATAGCTCTTAAAAAACCTTTTTTTGTGTCCAGAAAACCGCGCCTATATTAAAATGTCCAGAGGGAGAGGAAGCCAATTTATTACTCGCAGCCCAAAAACTGAGTGAGCAAATGGATCTTAATAAGAAGAAGTCGAAAAAACTTGATGACTATAAAATTCTTTTACTCGCCGCCCTGGGTATCAGTCATGAGTTAATTATCTGTAAAAATGATCAAGAACATCAACGTTTTCAAGTCACCCAATTTATTACCTCGTTAGAAAATAAAATAAATAAAACAGTGGGGGGCGAAGGAGATATTCCTCGGCAAACGGATTAATACGTAAATCAACGCAACTCACTTAATATAATTTTAAAAAGGAATTTTTGATGAGACGTCAATGGTATCTTGGATTCGCAGTCATCATGTTAGTACTGCTAGCCATCTTTATTATGCTCCAGGACCTGATCTGGTTTGTCTTCTTTCTTATTCCCATTGCAATTTTATGGATTTATGACCTGCTGCAAAGAAAACACTCCCTTTTACGTAATTTTCCAGTGTTGGGCCATCTTCGCTATTTTATGGAATTTATTCGTCCGGAAATTCAGCAATACTTCATTGCTACTGATGAAAACGAACTCCCCTTTAATCGCGAAAGTCGCTCGCTGATCTACCAACGTGCCAAAAATGAGCGTGATACCATCCCTTACGGAACAGAGCGAGATATCTTAAGCGTTGGCTATACCTGGGCCCTCCACTCTTTAGCTCCCAAGCAAGCCTCTGAAGTAGAGCACCGAATTATGGTCGGGGGACCTGATTGCACTAAACCCTATTACGCATCCCGACTAAATATCTCAGCCATGAGTTTTGGTTCCTTATCTCCCAATGCGATTATGGCGTTAAATCAAGGAGCAAAGATTGGCGACTTCGCTCACAATACGGGAGAGGGGGGTCTTAGTCCTTATCATCTACAAGGAGGGGATATCATTTTCCAAATTGGAACAGCCTATTTTGGTTGTCGCGATAAAGACGGTAATTTTGATGAGAATGAATTTAGAATAGAGGCTAGTCGTGAAGAAGTAAAAATGATAGAAATTAAATTATCCCAGGGGGCCAAACCGTCACATGGTGGTATTTTACCCGCTGCAAAATTAACCGAAGAAATAGCACGAGTAAGAAAAGTTCCCATGGGAAAAGACGTGTTATCTCCTATTGCTCATTCTACTTTTGATACTCCTGTGGGCTTACTTTATTTTGTAAAAAAATTACGCGATCTTTCTGGAGGAAAACCCATAGGCTTTAAATTGTGTGTTGGCCGAAGGGACGAGTTTTTTGCTATATGCAAAGCCATGTTGAAAACTCATATCTTACCAGATTTTATTACTGTCGATGGTGCTGAAGGTGGAACTGGAGCAGCGCCAGAGGAATACACTAATTTTATTGGCACCCCTTTAGAACCAGGATTAGTCTTTGTTCATAATTCCCTGGTTGGTATTAATGTACGCGATAAAATAAGAGTTATTTGTAGTGGTAAAGTAACTAATGGTTTTGATTTAGTCACTAATATTGCCCTGGGTGCTGACATGTGTAATTCGGCAAGGGCAATGATGATGGCTGCGGGTTGTGTGCAATCAAAGCAATGTAATGCCAATACCTGTCCTACAGGAGTGGCCACGCAAAACAAACGTCTGCAATACGGTTTAGTTGTTGAAGATAAAAAACATCGGATTGCTAATTTTCATAAAAATACCATGAAAAGTTTTTTAGAAATGGTTGGGGCATTAGGATTAAACAACCCTTGCGATTTAACCCCTGCCCATATCATGCGACGAATTAACGTTGGCGAAGTACTAACTCTTGATAAACTATATGAATACACTACACCAGGACAATATTTGGAAAACAAGCTTCCGGAAAAATACAAACAAGCCTGGGAGAAAGCCAGTCCAGAAAGATTTTAACTGAATTTTCCATCCTAACCGGACGTTGACTTTTTACTTAATAAAATCGTAAATTGATCAGCGTCAACTGCTCGTGAAAAATAAATTTCCTGGCCATACCTACAGCCTAATTCTTTTAATCGCTCCAAAGTAATTTCATCGCTAATGCCATTTGCTGTTGTGTCGAGTGCTAACGTATTCATCAACTTAATGATAGCCTCTACAATCTTTGCACTCTTCGCATCTTTAGCCATAGTCAAAACAAACGACTTTTCAATTTTGATATCGTCAATTGGAAAATTAAGTAAATAAATGAAAGGAGAGTAACCACTACAATAATCAGCTATCGCTAATTTAACGCCAGTAGTCTATGGAAAAGAGATTGCATGACAACAAACAAGTCAATGAAACCAATTAACAATCAACTGGCTTAACGGGATAAGACAATGCTATAATTTAATTAACCCGATGGCGTGTGATTTTCGAACCAACACTCACAGCCAGGGGAGCAACCTGAAATCGGCGTTGAGCAAGACCACCTTGTAGTGGGAAGCCTGAACCGATTCATCCGCCCCCCACTTGAACCTCAGGGTTCAAAATCGATGTCTGTCGGGTTATATCTTTAGCAATTGCTCCTTCAATAAGAGATACTCATCACGCACTTTAGCTGCCACTTCAAATTCCATATTTTTTGCGTGCAGGTACATTTGTTTTTCAAGAGTATTAATGTGCTTCACTAACTCTTGTGCTGACCAATGCATGTATTCAGGTGTCTTTTCAGCAACCATGGTTTTTCGTTTACCGATATATGTTCCTTCCATGATATCAGCTACTGATTTATTGATACCCATAGGGGTAATGCCGTGTTCCAGATTAAAGGCTTTCTGTTTTTCACGCCTTCTGTCTGTCTCATCTAACGCTCTTTTCATAGAACCAGTTATTTTATCTGCGTACAGGATAGCACGCCCCTTCACATTTCGTGCCGCACGCCCGATGGTTTGAATTAAAGATCGATCAGAGCGCAAGAAACCTTCCTTATCGGCATCAAGAATAGCAACCAGGGCAACCTCTGGCATGTCTAAACCCTCGCGCAATAAATTAATTCCGACCAGGACATCAAATTCCCCCAAGCGTAAATCGCGAATTATTTCAACTCGCTCAACAGTATCTATATCGGAATGCAGATAGCGGACTTTAATCTTATGCTCCGTCAGGTAATCAGTTAAATCTTCTGCCATTCGTTTAGTCAATGTAGTGACCAGGATGCGACCACCTTCCTTAATCACCACATTAATTTCCGACATCAAGTCATCAACCTGGGTTCGAACAGGTCTGATCTCTACCTCAGGATCAATTAAACCGGTAGGACGTACGACTTGCTCAGCCACATTATCAGCATTAGCCTGTTCATAAGCCCCGGGAGTTGCTGAGATATAAATAGTTTGAGGTGAGCGCTCTTCAAATTCTTCAAACCTTAAAGGCCGATTATCTAAAGCAGACGGAAGTCTGAACCCATAATTAACTAAATTTTCCTTACGCGATCGGTCTCCTTTATACATCCCACCAATTTGGGGTACAGTCACATGCGACTCATCAACAATCAATAACGCTTCTGGTGGCAAATAATCAAATAAAGTCGGCGGAGCCTCCCCTGGCCCACGTCCTGATAAGTAACGGGAATAATTTTCAATACCCGAACAATAACCAAGCTCCAGCATCATTTCAATGTCAAAGTAAGTCCGTTGCTCCAAACGCTGAGCCTCTACCAATTTATTTTGAGCATTAAATTCAGCCAGTCTCCCCTGCAATTCTTCTTTCACCCAATCCACAGTTTCCAGGATTCGCTCACGAGGGGTAACATAATGTGTTTTGGGGAACACAGTCACCCGTGGCAGACGCTGCAGAATTTCTCCTGTTAATGGATCAAAACGGGCAATGCTTTCTATTTCTTCATCGAACAATTCAATTCGGATTGCTTCTTTTTCCGAATCAGCCGGAAAAATATCTACAACATCCCCATGCACCCGAAATTGGCCTCGCTCCAAAGCTAGATTACTCCGCATGTATTGCATTTCGGCAAGACGTTTTAATATTTTACGCTGTCCGCATTGTTCTCCACGGGAAAGATGTAATACCATACGCAAGTAGGAATCGGGATCGCCCAAACCATAAATGGCAGAAACCGTTGCAACAATAATCGCGTCTTTGCGCTCAATCAGTGCCTTGGTGGCTGATAAACGCATCTGCTCAATATGCTCATTGATGGACGAATCTTTTTCTATAAAAGTATCTGAAGAGGGTACATAGGCCTCAGGCTGATAATAATCGTAGTAGGATACGAAATATTCTACGGCATTATCAGGAAAAAAGGCTTTAAATTCCCCATACAATTGAGCAGCAAGCGTTTTGTTTGGTGCCATAATCAAGGTCGGCCGTTTCATCGCCTGGATTACATGGGCAATAGTAAACGTTTTTCCTGATCCAGTAACGCCTAAAAGGGTTTGCTTGGCCAAGCCTGATTCCAAGCCATCAATTAATGAGGCTATTGCAGTTGGCTGATCACCGGCAGGTTGGTAGTTAGAGTAAATTTTAAATAAATCTTTCATATTTTACATTATAAGCCATGACACTTATAAATCACAGGAGTAACAGATGGATATCGCATTGGCGAAACGCGTACAAAAAGTAAAACCCTCTCCCACTCTGGCTGTGGCGGCAAAGGCCACACAAATGAGGTCTCAAGGGCTTGATGTTATAAATCTAGGTGTGGGTGAGCCTGATTTTGATACACCGCAACACATTAAATTGGCAGCCATATCAGCTATTGAAGCAGGATATACGAAATACACAGCAGTTGATGGCATACCGGAACTAAAAGAAGCCATTCAAAGTAAATTCAAAAACGATAATGGCCTGGATTACCAACTAAACCAAATTTTAGTCTCAGTCGGAGGCAAACAAAGTTGTTATAATTTATGCCAGGCGTTTCTTGATGCCGGCGATGAAGTCATTATCCCTGCTCCCTATTGGGTTTCTTATCCAGACATGGTCTTGTTGGCAGATGGTATCCCGGTGATTATTAATACAACACCGGCACAACGTTATAAAATTAACGCCCAACAATTAGAAAAAGCCATTACTCCTAAAACCAAAATGATCTTCCTCAATAGTCCATCTAATCCATCAGGAATAGCCTACACCCTTGAGGAATTAAAAGCCCTGGGTACTGTTTTACTAAAACACCCTCAAATTCTCATCGCTACGGACGACATGTACGAACACATTCTCTGGAGCCAACCTTTCGCTAATATTCTTAACGCCTGTCCTGAGCTATATGATAGAACTATTGTGTTAAATGGTGTTTCCAAAGCATACTCTATGACTGGATGGCGGATAGGTTATGCAGCAGGCCCAGCACCTATAATGAATGCGATGAAAACCATCCAATCACAATCCACCTCAAATCCCTGCTCCATTGCTCAAAGAGCTGCGGTTTCGGCATTAAGAAGCAGTCAGGAAAGCGTGATGGAAATGGTTAGCGCCTTTCACAGCAGACATGATTATGTAGTGGAGCGATTACTGGGCATACCTGACCTTGAAGTCATTCCTGCGGATGGCACGTTCTACATTTTCCCCTGCGTACAAGCCATCATTGAAAAACGCGGTTACGCCAACGATATCGAGTTTTCAGATAAACTGTTAAGCGAAGTAGGCGTTGCTCTAGTCCCCGGCTCGGCATTCGGTAACGAGGGGTGTATCCGTTTATCCTTTGCTACTGGCATCGATACGTTAAAAGATGCGCTGAACAGATTACAACGGTTTTGCAGCCAGTAAAAAAATTATTACTAAAGGCTTGACGATCGCGCGGAATCGTTTTAAGATTCCGCCTCATTCCCTGGTAGCTCAGTCGGTAGAGCGGATGACTGTTAATCATTAGGTCGGCGGTTCGAGCCCGTCCCGGGGAGCCATATCCAGCAAGGCTTCTAGTTAAAACCTCTCTCGTCACCAAGCTCTCATGGGGCACTGGCGGGGCACTTAGAAATAACAAATGACAACACTCAATTATGCACAGCAGTTAAAAAACATAAATCCACCTCAGGAAAAATTCATAGCCTTTCTCGATATACTAGGATTTTCGGAATTTATTAAAAATAATGAACATCGTACCGCTATTGAAAAATATCAATGTATGATTCGTCCAATGATTGATTTATCCCTTACGGAAACGGCTGAACAAATTACTAAAGACTCTTCTTGGATTGAGGAGGTAAGCAAATCTGATAATTATGATAATCTAGAGCCAAAATTTGACAATGTAATTCTTCAGTGTGGAGCAATGTCTGATTCAGTGCTTTTATCCACCCCTGATAATACATTAAGAAGCTTGATAATACTTTTAGCCACCGTCCGTAACTTGATGGCAAAATTGTTTTTTTTAGGTTTCCCGTTGCGGGGTGCTATTACATCAGGATGGGTGACGATAGATAATCAAACTCCATCAAGTCCAAACCTCAATCATCATTTGGCTATAGGGAAGCCTATTGTAGAGGCTGTAGATCTTGAGAAAAAACAAAAATGGTCGGGATGTGCGCTTCATTTGAGTGTAACTGATTGTATTGGTCCCGCTATAGTAAAACTAGACCCAACTTTAATTACGCTTTATGAAGTTCCTTTGAAAGACGGCGTAAAACTAATGCCTGTCGTAAATTGGTTAAATGGAATTTCAGATGATGAAAAAAATAAATTTAACGATAATTCTATCGCGTCCAAATTTGAAATGCATAATAAAAAAATCACTGAAAAAGAGCAAGATATAATCAAGAACACCATAAGTTTTTTTAATCACGTGGAAGAAAAAAGTTTGATGAATATTTAATTCTCTTTCCACCACGCCCTTTATTTAGTTACACTTATTTCAACACACCCGCCAAGCTGCCTTGATTACGATCAAAAGCTCAAATCGTGCGGGTTTTTATACTCTTAGCTCATAGGTGACCACGCAGCGCAGCAATACATAGTGTTGGAGCAAAGTAGAAATACATAGCTGTTCAAATTTAAAGAATAGTGCTATCATTTGCTGCTATTTTAACTACAGTGATCATAAAATGTCTTTTCATATCCGAAACATCTTGCTTTTTCTTCTTAGTTTATCGCTTTCTGCTTGTTCTGTTGTAATGGCAGCAAGGAGTAATGGTGTTAATCCAAAGCAGCTCTCTCAATGTAAAACACGTTCATGTTTGATTGCGGCAGGTGCTACTCCAATAGACCAGAATAAAAATAAGCAAGGGAAACTCTATTCTGAAAATTTGCGTGCAACCATGCCTACCGGATCGGCTGCTCGTGCTGCAATGCATGGCCTCCTTGATGTTGGCACTTTAGGCATTTGGGAAGTAGCCGGAACACCAATAGAAGCAGTCAAAGGTAAAAAAACCGGCTATGTTATCGCTGTAAAATATGCCGAAGATGGCAGCACAATTAAACATATGGCTTTTGAGTTTTAATAACTGTCATTATCAAGCTTGGAAAAAATTAACCTTTGTATCAAACATATTTGTTATTTATCTAAGATATAACTCATCTTAGATCCAAGGCATTATAATCATGTAAATTACCCGGGGTTGGCAGTTATGCAAATTCGCGCAAAGCGCCTTTTAAAACTGTCACAGCTTCCAAATCACCGAAATAGACTTTTATGTTGGATTCTTCGGTAACAAAGCATACGTCATCTTCCGTAGTCATAATGTGTCCATCTTCAGTTAAGATATTACCAATGTTATTTTCAAGACGAGGATCGGTCTCAGCAAAATAAGCTTTCGTTGTAACGCTGACATGCTTATTACAGGTGACAACATTGTGAAGCACTTTGAGACCTTGATTTTTGGTGGACATAATAAAATCATATACTTTTATTTTTATTTCAGAATTTTGTTTGTCTTGTCTCCATTGAATAAGATGGTAGATTGTGAACGCTGCATTGAGGGCATGATCAATCGAGGCCTCCTGATCAAGGATTAATTCAGATTTAATCAGCCGTTCAATCTCTCTTTCCGCTTTATTTTTAAGCTCAATATAAGTAAAAATTTTCATGCGAGATACCTTTATGACATTATTCAGTCATCTTGATTTGAATTATTTTCGACCATAATAATGGGGAAAATAATCTTAACTGCCCCGTAAGAGCCCTTTTTAAAATTTTCATGATCTTATCTTATTGAAATAAATAAGTATATTGTTAATTGAAAATATGATTAACAATCATGTGTTGCCATCTATTTCCATATATTGTAATCTCTCGCCTGTTGTAAATAACCAGGCTCGTGATAATGGCAAACATTGAAAAAAGAACCACTCAAGATGGCACAACCTCCTTTCGCGTAAAAATAAGGCTTAAAGGATTTCCCGCACAAAGCGCAACATTCGACCGATTAACTGATGCCCGCAAATGGGTGCAACAAACCGAAGCCGCAATTCGTGAAGGCCGCCATTTTAAAACAACAGAATCAAAACGCCATACATTAGGTGATGCAATAGAACGCTATATCAACGATGTGATCCCTACCAAGCCCAAAAATACAGTAAATCAAGTTGGCCAACTAAAATGGTGGAAAGAAAATTTAGGTGATTATTCACTTGCTGACGTAACACCGGCTTTAATTGCACAGTTTAGGGATAAGCTTGCTAAGACACCTTCGCAACGTGGCGAATCGCGCAGCAATGCAACTGTAAATCGTTATCTCGCCGTGTTAAGTCATTTATTTACGATGGCCATCAAAGAATGGGGATGGGTTGAAGATAATCCCCTACGTAAAGTTACAAAACCAAAAGAGTCACGTGGTCGCGTACGTTTTTTATCGGATGAAGAGCGAGTACGATTATTGGATGAATGCAAGAAGAGTGAAAGCCAATATCTTTATATTGCCGTTGTTCTTGCATTATCTACTGGCGGAAGGCGTATGGAGATTCTTGGCCTATCTTGGAATGATGTAGATTTTAATCGTGGAATTATTACATTACATGAAACTAAAAATGGGGAACGGAGGGTTTTGCCATTAGCTGGTCATGCGCTCGAGTTAATGAAACAACATAATACAATACGATACGTGACTTCAAATTTAGTATTTCCCGGAAAAAATATTAACAACCCAGTCGATCTTCGTACCCCCTTTGAGACCGTATTAAAGCGTGCAGAAATTACTGATTTTCGTTGGCATGATCTTCGCCATAGTTGTGCGTCATACCTTGCAATGAATGGCGCAAGCCTCGCAGAAATCGCGGAAATTCTTGGTCATAAGACACTGCAAATGGTGAAACGATACGCACATTTGTCTGATGCCCATACCAGCAAAGTCGTAGCACGGATGAATGAAGCAATTTTTGGGTGAGTGTGATGGCAGTGAAACAATATACAATCTATTCAGCAGTACCTCCTTACGAGGCCAAAACCGTATCTGCTAGTGAACGAAAAAAATATTTAAATTGTAAATTTTGGAAGTCATCTAAAAAAGAGGCTGAAATATTTTTTTACCTTTATTTTTTGCCTCCGTGTTATTGGGGAATGGAGGTTGTCGTAGCCATTCTTAGTGGTGCGATATTTAAAGCAAATAGCACGGATCATCTACTTAAAAATATTAATGAAATTTATGTAATATATAAACAAGATCTGGAAAATGAGCATTTATTAAATAACAAAAAATATACAGAACTTATTCAGGCTATTGAGGCTGATAGTTCATATCGCAATTTTTCTGTCATCGATGATGCTGTATATTGGGCTTCTTCTAAGAAAATCATAAATGCCAATACGGAAAAATTAATTAGGCTTGAATTGGCAAAAACAAGAGTTAATGTTTTTAAAGAAAATGTAACAAGTGATTTTTTAAATGAGCAGATTCATTTATTAATTAATAGTGGGCATACTTATATTTTTTACAATGACGTGCAAAAACTATTATTCCCAGAGCATGATCTTTTCGCTGATTTAAAAGAAGAGGCTGAATCATCTGATAGAGTCATGGCTAATGCTTCATTGAACAGGAAGCATATTTATTTTGACATAAAGATTTTACTTAAATGGCTCATGCAAAAAGGTTATTTATCTGAGCAACTGACAGAAGCTTTTAGGCCAATTAAAGTCGAATCAATCAAAGAAAATATAGTTCCATATATGGGGGGTTATAATTCTTTGCAAAAGTTAATTCAGCAAGGTGCAGATCGGGATGATTTACTGTATGAAGTTTTACAAGGAAGACCTCTTTATTGGAAATATCCAATAGACTGCAAATGCCGAAAAGACATTGATAATTATTGTGTCTGTAATCATGGTGTACTTTGGAGAGCAACTAAATCTTCGGTAAAGCATGAAGTTACAGCGACACAACGATTGGATGGTTTTGGACAATTAAAACAGAACGTAAGTGATGATACCTTTGATTGTCGATTTGGCGGACTGACTGTAGATATGTTGCGCCACAACAAGTTGCCTCAAAAAACCAGCGGCACATATTATGAAGTTGAAATAGTTTCTACAAAAGAAGAAGTTGTTTACGATGTGCAGCCTTTCATAAAAATTTCTCACGATGAATTAATTGCAGCTATCGCTGATGATAGGCTTGGATTTTTGGAAGATATAACATTACATCAAGTGAATGACCCAGATAACGCTAAAAACCCTTCAGAGACTAAAAAAGATAAAAAAAAGTCACCCACCAGATTGCAATTATTAATCCAAAAAAAACTCATTGAATCAGAAGATAAAACTCCGGAAACCATATGGAGAATAATAAGAAAAGAACGAGATTTGTGCCTATGGATCGATTTAATTGAGCCATGGAGTGATGGCAGGAGCGCTACGATAAAGTGGGGTACACGCAAAACTACAAACAAAACTTTGTCTCGTGCTGCCTTTGAAACATATGTAAGCAAATTAAACAGAGGGAAACAAGTTTTTGCCAAAGAAGACTATGACGAGGTTTATGAAAATGAGGATAACTAACAATCCAACTTATAAAAAATAAGTAACCGATTGGCTACTTCATAATAAACAGCAACGCAGATAACTCAAAAAAATTGTCATCGCAAATGTCATTAGCGTCATAAAATGACACCGGCGATGAAATCACTATGAAAAACTGCTCCTATACATGGCAACTTCGTCATGTTTTCATAAGGAGTAGACAACATGTCTCAACAATTCGAAGTATTACACAAGCGATACATCCCTGTTCCAAATTGGAATAATCATCATGAATGGCCGCGCATTGGTGGCTTGCGCAATCTTATTTTCAACAAAGATAAGAACGGCTTCGACAAAGTAATAAAAAAAGTCGGCAAACGCGTCCTAATTGATGAAGTAGCCTTTTTTCAGTGGGTAGAAAATCAAGGACAGGGTGCTTAATGCTATGACTAAAATAAATAGCCCAGACAGCAAGCTGGGCAATCTTAAATCTAAGCGGCTTTATAGTAATGCAATCCGTTCTCAACAGGCAAGAATTTTGAAGCATTTTGAAGAATGTCCAAGATTGTCCACCCTCCAGGCTCGGCATGAGTATGGAATTTTACATCCCGGAGGCCGCATCATGGAGCTGCGTAAAATGGGCTACAAAATTGATACCCACTGGACAGACGAGGCTGATAACAATGGTGAACCACATCGCATAGGTTTGTACGTTTATCAGGGTAAAGTTAGGGGGCATCATGGAAATCAATAAATACACCAATTTGTTTAATTTAGTACAGTGCCTAAATATAACAGTTGAAAGTCTCAGCAAAGCGATTCAATTGGCTGAACGATTGCCTTCTGAACGATACAACGCGGGCATGTTTCTATTTAAGATGTGCTTGATGGTACATGAGCATTGCATCAAACGTATTGAGATAGAGCGCGGGGAGGTAATTTAATATGTCTCGAATCAGAACTATCAAACCCGAGTTCTGGGTGAGTGAGCAAACTATTGCTTGCTCACCTAATGCAAGGTTACTTTTTATCGGCATGTGGAATTTTGCTGATGATAGCGGGGTACATCCAACCTCTTATGTGCGTCTTAAGGCTCAAATATTTCCTGCCGATAATTGCACTACAGAAGAAATCAAAAATTGGGTAAATGAGCTTATTAACAATGGGCTTATACGTGAATATGCTATTGATGATAAATCTTACTGGGTTATAACGGGTTGGAAAAATCATCAACGCATCGATAAGCCAACATACCGTTACCCACTACCACAATCTGAATTGAAGAAAATCAAAGATAATTCGACGATTACTCGGCGAGGAGTCGACGACTCTTCATTGAGTACTCTTCGTTCGCTCGATGAGCCCTCGCCCACGGAATGGAAGGGAATGGAAGGGATAGGAAAGGAAGTAAATATATGTGAAGTTGAAACTTCACCTGTACTTAATTCTGAAACAAATTTATCAGCCGACATACAAACCATATTTGAGCACTGGCGATCCGTAATGAATCACCCACGCGCTAAACTTGATCAAAAGCGTCAACGCAAGATTGCGCAAGCCCTAAAACTAGGTTTCAGTGTTGCAGAGCTTAAGCAAGCTATTGATGGCTGTTCAATGACCCCGCACAACATGGGTAAAAATGAAGGCAATCAACTATACAACTATATCGACTTGATTTTTCGTAATGCGGAGCATATCGAACGATTTATTAATAATGCCGGGGGGAGCCATGCGATGACTCCCCATTTCAGTGCAGATGATTTAATGGCAGGAGTGATTTAATATGATGATGGCAAAAAATGTATCACGGCAATTATCTCAGCGCGCTGAAGATATTGCCCGCTACTTGTTACCCAATGGTTGCAAAGCAGGGCATGAATGGCGGGTTGGTAGTGTCAGCGGTGAAGCTGGAAGATCACTGGGCGTTCATCTCATCGGGGAAAAAGCCGGTATATGGTCTGATTTTGCAAATGGTGATAGCGGTGATTTATTAGATCTTTGGTCGACAACGCGCAATTTAACACTGTCTGAAGCAATTAGAGAAGCCGCCCACCACCTCGGTATGGATTTCCCTAAATTTGAGGCTTACAAGCCCTCACACTTCGTTAGACCCACACTTGAAGTTATTACCGAGCTACAGTTATCATCGCCAGTTATGCGCTATTTGATCGATGAAAGAAAATTGACCTCGGAGACAATCACCGCTTATAAAATAGCTGAGCGAGGTCGCCAAATTATTTTCCCTTATTTGCGTGACGGTGAGCTGATCTTTGCAAAATACATTGGTTTAGACCGACATGATAACAAAAAACAAATTGCTGTTGAGCCCAATTGTGAACCCTGCTTGTTTGGATGGCATTTAATCCCCGCAAATACGCGTACAGTGACGCTATGTGAGGGTGAAATTGATGCCATGACATTATACCAGTATGGGTTCCCTGCATTATCTGTTCCATTCGGAGGAGGTAATGGCAAAAAGCACCAATGGCTTGAATATGAGTTTGAGAGGCTGGCTATTTTTGATGAAATTTACTTATGTTTAGATGATGACGAACAAGGACAAACTGCCAGTCGAGAGTTAGTTGAGCGTTTAGGTCGTCATCGTTGTCGTATTGTAAAATTGCCTATGAAAGATGCCAATGAATGTTTGAAAGCGAATCTTGCAGAAGAAACTATAAGGTTATGCTTTATTGAGTCACAGACACTTGATCCAAGTGAATTAAAATCGGCTCATCACTTTGTTGATCAAGTTATTGAAGAATTTTATCCTACACCCGGTGTACATCTTGGGTATGACACACCATGGCAGAAGACACATGGTAAAATTCTTTTTCGTCCAGATGAGCTTTCAGTTTGGACAGGAATAAATGGTCATGGAAAAAGTCAGTTCCTCGGTCAAATCATTCTCCATGCCATGAAACAAGGTGCACGTGTATGTATTGCAAGCCTTGAATTGAAACCAAAAAGATTGTTAATGCGGCTAACTAGGCAAGCAGGAGCTCGAGCAGAGCCTTCCCATGAATATATCCGCGCCATTCATAAGTGGTATGAGAATAAACTTTGGTTATTCGATTTGGTCGGCACTGCAAAATCTAAACGCTTGTTGGAGGTTTTTCTCTATGCTCGCCAACGTTATGGTATTGACGTGTTTGTCATTGATTCGTTGATGAAGCTTGATATTGCTGAAGATGATCTTAAAGCCCAAAAAGCACTTATGGAGCAACTATGTGATTTTAAGAATCAGCATGACTGTCATATCCATATTGTTGTTCATCCACGTAAGGGAGCTGATGAATCACTACCACCCGGTAAGCTTGATAATAAAGGCACGGGCGCAATCAGTGATTTAGCTGATAACTGTTTTAGTATTTGGCGTAATAAGAAAAAGGAGGAGTTGGTTCAGAAACAAGCAACTGGCACAAATTTAACTGGAGATGAGCTGAAAACTATCGATGCTTCAGATTGCTTGTGGCGTTGTGACAAACAACGCAATGGCGACTGGGAGGGCAAATTTGGCTTCTGGTTTGATCCTGCTTCATTACAATATCTAAGCAGCCCAACTCATAAACCTATGCGAATAGTAGATTATTCAAAAAATAATGAGATAACTTAATTTTCTTTATCACTATCAATGGGATTTTTCAATTCAGACAAAGGGGGAATTAATTCCCCTACATCAACATTTAAAGTAAAAGCAATTTTTATTAAATTTTGTACCGATATGTTTTGCTCACCACGCTCAACCCTTCCCATATAGGTTCGCCCCAAAGTGGCAGCAGCGGCCAAGCCTTCTTGCGAAAAGCCTCTTGAAGCCCTTACTGAACGAATTTGGTCACCTATTTTAATAAGGTTTGCGTGTTTTCTTATCATAGGATAAGTAAACCTATTGCACCTTATAAGTTCCACACCCAATAAGTGGTGTTTATTCTGAAAATGATGTAATATTGCCCACGAGATCAAAATATGAGCAGAAAAACATTGTCAAAAAGAGAATATATTTATATGAACGTTTTAAACGAAATGACGGGCTCTAACTATTATCGCCTTAAACTTATAGGCGGATATTTTTTATCCATATTTGTCTGGGTGTTAATTACAAACTGGGATAATTATCATCCCACCGCTGCGGCTATTGGTGGCACATTAGGTTTATTATTAAGCCCTTCGTTTTTATTAGCCTGTTATGCGGCAGTAAGGCTTTTTAAAGATTTACCTGCGGTGGTGAAGCATGTATTGGGTATCAGTATTGGTTTGATAGCTAATGTACTTATTCGTTTGATATTAAGAGGTCATGTATGAAAGCAGCAATGATGGGTATTTTATTATTTTTTGCACCTTTACTAGCAACCGCGCAGAGCATGCCTCCAAAATTAGATAGCCTTTTTAGGATTGCAATAAGCGATCATATTAATAAAACTATGCACGATGAATTTTGGAGCGAATTACAAAAATATGACGACAAAAATGAGATAAAAAAAGCTACCGAGTCTATGAAGATGGGACTTCTTCCTGCTCAGGAAATGCAACAAGAAATCTGGGAAAGTGCTCAGATTTCTTACCACAATAATAAAGTAGTTAAAACACAGAAACTAATTGAGCTCGAAAAAGAAATACCGAATAAAATGAAAAATCTTTATCCTTATGATAAAAACTCTAGTAATTATGCAATTGCAGTTAAGGCTTTTGATGAGCAATATGCATTGGCAAGAAAAAACACCTTATTGCTACTAGAAGCATCGGCCTCACATCGTCACCAATTTTTTTCTGCTGAAGGCCAATCCTTTGCATTGAGTGAAGATATAATTAATAAGACGGCAAGTAATTTAAGCCAATCTACCAAACGTATAAAAATACTTCTCACAGAAGAGTGGGATCAGGAACAGGCTTCTTTAGCCAATCAAAAATAATCTTATTTGTTGTCTTTGCTAAAAGCCCTAAAATGACTGGTAGACCAACTGGGAAAATTGTGTGCCACCGGATGGCAGCACCATTAAAATCAACCCAGCTATTAATTTGCTCATTTTTAAAGCATCAATAAAAATCACTGGCAAACAACTTCAGAAAATTGCGCGGCACCGGACTCATACCCCAGTGCAAAAACCCCTGATCCCCCCTCTTGCATCAAAACAATTTGGGAATTGAAACTCGATCCACTATTCTTATTTCTAATAGTTAAATTCTTTAATAAACTTCTTACTACGCTGAATAATTTGTCTCATCTCTAATCTAAAGTCTTTAGCCTCACCTGTTGATTCGCCATGCTTTAAAGCGTTTATATTATAGCGTGGAGCACCTGAACCTTTAGCGCCACCATGAACACGACAACGGGCTTTTCCTCTCATTGCAGGGCAACGACAAGGCTTACCATTGTTTCCTTTGGTTCTTGCCCCACATCTTTGTGCACTTTCAAAAGCGTAGGCCTTTTTCTCGGTTCTTGAGGTTGTTTTCATTTTTTTTCCTCTTTAACCCTACCCCCTTGAATATTTCCTACTATTGCTTGTCCTCCCTGATGAACATCAACTCGCTCAACAATGATTTTTTGACCACCAACACCTTGTAGCTTTGCAAGAATATTGGCTTGTTGGACGAAACAATTAGAAAGTTTTATTGCAGCATTGGTGAAATACTGTTGCACCTTTATGCCTTCAGATGCGTTAGCGTAAATCATAGATTTTTGTTGTAAATGGTGGATAGACAACATTTGAGCAGCTAACATGGATTGAAGACCATCTTTTATATGCAAAGCCTCCATTCCTTCTCTAGTCTTTTCCCAAGCACCCTCTAAATTAAAGTTTTTATCTCTGAAATCATTGGTTGCTAATGTGGTGTCATGAATTATGCGCTGCGTAAATTTCTCGTGTCGCTTAGCAGGGTGATTGTGTTGTTTAAATTCTTTCATTTGCGATGATTTTTGAATGGTCATTAGAACCCCCACGGATAATTAAATTCAATTATCACAGCAACGTTAGCCTTTATAAATAGGCACAAAGCATGAACTTTCATGGGGCACTAGTGGGGCAATTGGTGGTAATAAGTAGTAATAAATCACAATAAGTCGCAATATCTATTTTTAAATAACCTATTGATAATATTGTTTATATTGATTGTCATTTATTGTAGTGTATAATCCACACAGGACTGTTAATCATTAGGTCGGCGGTTCGAGCCCGTCCCAGGGAGCCATCTAGCTATTTCAAATGGCTTCTTAATCGCTTATAATCCTTCGTAATCCATTGATATATTTATAAAATCTCATGGATCTAGTTACTCAAATCGTTCTCAACTATTCGTTTTATTTCGCATAAATTCGCGCACCCTTTGGGTAAAATTTTGGGTAAGGTATCTTATTCACTATAAATCCGAGGTTGCCATAGTTGAGGTAACTGATTATGTTAACTGATTTAAAAATCCAACGACTGAAAGTAGAAGCGATAGTGTCGCTAAGCTCGTGATTGATTTTAGCCATCCATGGCTGAAATCGACTCGCAAACGCGACAAGTATGCCTCCGGCGGCCCTGGCCGTCCTGTGTCCGCTTGTTTTTTCACCCCATTCGGGGTTCAAAAACAACGCTACCCCAATGACTGACGCCTTTTCGGATGCCTTATATTTTGCCTGCGGCAAAACATCCGGCTCTAAGGCTACCAGGGACTACCAGCCTCGCTCGTTCCTCGCTTCCTTGGCTGGCAGCGATGGAAAGAACAAGCGACATGCTGATCGTGATGGCTTGGTACTTGAAGTCAGAGCCAGTGGTAAAAAAATGTTTATATTCCGTTTTCAATGGAGAAAGAAGCCACAGACAATAACGCTAGGCCATTATCCTAGCCTATCTCTTGCTGAAGCCCGTAATATGGTTACAGCCTACCGTGAACAGATTCAACACGATATCGATCCAAGAAAAAACGCTTCAGAAGAGAAGGAAACTACGTTACGAGAAGCAGCTGAGCTATGGAAGCAGAAAAATATCCATCGTTGGCGAGAGCGCACACAAACTTTGCATCAACGCAGTTTAATCAGAGACATTTACCCAACTCTTGGTGACAAGCCTCTAAGTGAAATTGGCAAAACTGATCTACTTGGTTTAGTTAACTCACATGAACAAAACGGCCATCATGAAATAGCCCACCGCCTATTTAATCGATTAAAAGTAATTTTTGATTTTGCTGTTGCTTCTGGATTAACTGACAACTACCCGTTCATTGGTTTGCAAAAAGCATTAGCCCCCAAACCAAGAATAAAAAATCAACCAGCCATCACCCCTAATGAAGCTCATGAGATGATGGAGGCTGTTAAAAGCAGTACAGCCAGCAAAATCACCAAGCTCTACATTGAATTGCTTTCCCACCTGTTCACACGGCCATCAGAGCTACGACTAGCACAATGGTCTGAGTTCAATCTTCAACAAGAAGAGTGGCATGTACCAGCGGAAAGAATGAAAATGGCTGCCCCTCATTGGGTTCCCTTATCAAAGAAAGCTATAGAGCTATTAAAAGAACTACGCCTGATTACAGGCTTTAAGCCATACCTATTCAACACTCCTTCAATGCCAAAACCTCAACCAATCAGTGAAACCAGTGCGCGTAAGCTTTTACATAGTGCTGGCTACAAAGATCGCCATACATTACATGGTTTTCGTTCTTTAGCTTCCTCTGTTTTGCATGAACGGAGTTCTTTCAGAAGTGATGCAATTGAAGCTCAGCTTGCTCATAAGGTTCAAGGAGTGAGAGGGGTTTATTTACGTGCTGATTTCAAACAAGAACGTAGACAATTGATGGACTGGTATAGCGACTGGTTGATGAATTGCCTCAGTAATTTTTTGCCAATTAATAAAATCAGTGGGAAATAAAATATGTCGATAATTATACAATATCAATCTGAAGAACAAGCTCTTGATGGTTCAGCCACGGGACAATTACTTAGTGAAGAAATGCTGAATATACTTAAAGAATCAGTTAAAGATAAAGAAAAAATGAAGGCAAAAGCTCAAATGCTCACTAAAGTCCTCAAAGTTGATGGATTACCCCCCGAAGTCATTAATATACTTATCAGACCGTGGTATAGAGCAAATATGCTAGCCTCATGGTGGGAATATGTAAGCTGGAGTGACGAAAAAGATAGGGCTCAAGACTACCTAGATTTAATTGCTAAATTTGAAAAAATGCTAAACCGCGATCAAGGTAATATTATTAAATTAATGTTATTTATGACCTCTTCCGAACTAGACATATCCAAGCTTTTCTTAACTTTAGAAGAACTCAAAGAATTTTTTAGTATTTTTCTTAATCTTGAATTTCAAAATGGCAAGCCATGTTCTGCTATGTACTTCATCCGATATGCAATTAACAGTCTCTTTTACATGGCAAAACAAATGGGGCTGAAAGATACCGGAAAGCCTACCCAGCTAAACCAATATATGGAAATAGTTACACAACGATCCTACATTGAGAGAAATAAAGACCGTTCATTATTTAATAAGCTTAATTTTCAGAATGAATATGATAAAAATAAAAACATACCGCTTTGGTATATTTACAATCCGCACTGCAAAACAACAAATAATCTTTTAACTCAAATCAGAACCCACTATAAATAATTGGCTCAATAATACACAACCATTCCTGACACCCTCCTAAATTTCAAGGTGTCGGGAATATATCTCCCTATTCACTTCAATTCATAATTCATTCATCGAATTCTTGAGAACAATTCGAGTAACTAATAGTAGTTTATAGGAGATATGATTATGAAAGACTTACCATCATTACTGCTTTATCCAAATGAAGCACGCAACCTTTTGGGTGTTCGTACAACCAAATTCTACGAGCTAGTAAAACTCCCAGACTTTCCCAAACCCAGAAATCCTCTAGGCAAACGCCCTATGTATCTTAGAAAAGAAATCGAAGATTGGGCATCTAACTTAACGGCAGCCAACTAAATCATAAGGAGTTTGAAATGGAGCAGATAAAAAATCACCCAGTCGGTCAACTGGGTAATTCTAAGCTAACAAAACAATTGTATGGTAATTCATCCGCATCACAAAGAGCAAGAATTTTGAAGCACTTTGAAAGCTGTCCACAGTTATCGACAATGCAAGCCAGAGATAAATATGGAATTATGTCACCTGCGCCTAGAATTGAGGAACTCCGTAAAAAAGGTTATCAAATCAGTACACAACGCATTACTGAGATTGATAGAAATGGTGTGCCACATCGCATGGGTCTATATGTCTTTATAGGGAAAAAGGAGGCATCTCATGCTTAGTAAAAAACAACATTATAGGGAGATTACAAGCCGTTTAACCGATGTTGCAATAAGCTTTGTACAAGGTGTCTTAATTATAAAAAAAACACCATCTCCAGCATCTATAGACTCAGCTAAAAGAGTGATAAATATGGCTCTAGAAAATATTAAAGAACTTGAAAATTTTCTAGAGGGGGATAATTAATATGTCGAGAATTAGGACTGTTAAGCCCGAGTTTTGGACAAGTGAGCAGGTATTAGCCTGTTCACTTGCTGCCAGATTACTTTTTATTGGTATGTGGAGTTTTTGTGATGATAATGGTGTCCACACTGCTTCATATAAGCGTCTTAAAGCAGAAGTGTTTCCTGCAGATGACATCCCAGTATCTGAAGTAGAAAAATTAATCACCCAACTTATTCAAAATGATTTATTACGGGAATATGAGGTTGAGAATAAAACATACTGGATAGTCACTGGATGGAAAAAACATCAACGAATTGATAGACCGACTTATCGACACCCCTTGCCTCAATCGGATCTGAAAAAAATAGAGGATAACTCTACGATTATTCGCAGAGAACTAACTGCCCCGTCATTGATAACTCACCATGTGCTCGATGAGCCCTCTACTACGGAATGGAAAGGAATGGATAGGATAGGAATGGAAAAAGAAATACGTGAAGTTGAAGCTTCACCTGTTGATATTTCCGAACCAAATTCATTAGCCAGCATTCAAGAATTATTTATTTATTGGCAGACAGTAATGAATCATCCCCGAGCCATATTTGATGCGAAACGACAACGTAAGGTCGCACAAGCACTCAAATTAGGTTATAGCCTAGAAGATCTTAAAAAGGCAATTGATGGCTGTTCTAAGACACCATACAACATGGGTCAAAATAATAGCGGTCAAGTATATGACGATATCAGTTTAATTTTTCGCGATGCAGATCATATAGAGCGCTTTATGAATAATGCTAATAGTACGGCACATGAGACAAATAGTACGAATGATTTAATGGCGGGGGTGATTTGATGATGGCAAAAGAGATTTCACGGCAACTCGCGCAACGAGCAGAAGATATTTCTAGTTATTTATTGCCGAATGGGAAAAGACTCGGTGCTGAGTGGCGTGTTGGTAGTATTGATGGTGAATCAGGGAAATCATTAGGTGTTCGTCTTACAGGTGAAAAAGCTGGAATATGGTCAGACTTTGCAAATGGTAAGAGCGGCGATTTGCTTGATCTCTGGGCTATAACACGGCATATAACCCTTGCAGAAGCCATTAAGGACGCTGCCCATTACCTTGGTATAACTTTACCAAAATTTGAGGCACATAAACCTTCAAATTACGCTAAACCAAAATTAAAAAATGGTGCTGAATTAACCTTATCATCCCCAGTAATAAATTATTTGGTTAATGAAAGGAAACTGAGCTTGGAAACCATTAGAGCTTATAAAATTGGCGAACGTAACTGTGAAATTATTTTCCCATATTGGCGTAATGATGAGCTGGTTTTCATAAAATATCTTAAATTGGAACGTACCGGTAATAAAAAAAGTATGTCCGTTGAAGCAAATTGTGAACCCTGTTTATTTGGCTGGCATCAATTACCTCTTGATGCGCGCACCGTAGTTATATGTGAAGGGGAAATTGATGCAATGACATTACAACAATATGGCTTACCGGCACTTTCTGTACCTTATGGAGGTGGGAGTGGCGATAAACAACGCTGGATTGAATATGAGTTTGAGCGCCTAGCTATTTTTGATCAGATCTATTTATGTTTTGACGCAGATAAGGAGGGCCACAATGCTACGCTTGAATTGGTAGAGAGGTTAGGACGGCATCGCTGTCAAATCGTTACATTACCATACAAGGACGCAAATGAATGTCTACAGGCTGATGTGTCACAAGAGGTAATACAGCAGTGCTTTGATAAGGCCAGAACGCTTGATCCAGAAGAATTAAAATCTGCCAGTGAGTTTTTTGATCAAGTTGTTGATGAATTTTATCCTGTATCAGGTTTTCATCTTGGATATAATGCCCCTTGGGAAAAAACTAAAGGTAAAATTCTGTTTCGCCCGGATGAACTTTCCGTTTGGACTGGAATAAATGGTCATGGAAAAAGCCAATTTCTTGGACACATTATATTGGAGATGATGCGCCAAGGAGCCCGAGTTTGTATTGCTAGCCTTGAATTAAAACCTAAGCGCCTATTAATGCGACTCACACGCCAAGCAAGCGCACTGGCTGAACCTTCTATTGAATATATAGAGGCTATTCATCAATGGTATGGAGATAAATTATGGCTGTTTGATCTAGTAGGTACAGCAAAGTCTCAACGGTTACTTGATGTGTTTACTTATGCTAGACAGCGGTATGGAATTGATGTTTTTGTAATCGACTCATTTATGAAATTAGATATCGCAGAAGATGATCTTAAAGCCCAGAAAGCTTTTATGGAGCGACTATGCGATTTCAAAAACCAACACAATTGCCATATCCATATTGTCGTTCATCCTCGCAAAGGCGTTAATGAATCGTTACCGCCAGGGAAGCTTGATAACAAAGGAACAGGAGCGATAAGTGATCTGGCTGATAATTGTTTCAGTATTTGGCGTAATAAACAAAAGGAGGAGTTAGTTCAGAAACAAGCAACTGGTTCGACATTAACTGGAGCAGAGCTGAAAATTATTGATACTTCAGATTGCCGTTGGCACTGTGATAAACAACGTAATGGTGATTGGGAGGGCAAATTTGGCTTCTGGTTTCATCCTGCTTCATTACAGTATTTAAGTAGTCCAAATCATAAACCTATGCGAATGGTAGATTATTCTAATAGTAATGCTGTGGGTTAATCTTCTGCGCCTAGATCAATAGGACTTACCAATTCAGATAAAGGGGGAATCAATTCCCCTACATCAACATTTAAAGTAAAGGCAATTTTTATTAAATTTTGTACTGATATATTCTGCTCTCCACGCTCAACACGTCCCATATAAGTACGTCCTAACGTAGCGGCGGCCGCAAGCCCTTCCTGAGAAAAACCTTTGGAAGCTCTTATATCTCTGATTTGGTTCCCTAATTTAATAAGGTTTGCGTGCTTCTTTATCATAAAACTAGTAGAAGCGATCGCACCTTATAAGTTCCACACCCAATAGGTGGTGTTTACTCTGGAAATGATGTAATATTGCTCATAAGATCAAAATATGGTCATATCTAAATTATTTGTACAAGGATTTAAAAATGAAAACTATTGTAAGCTTGGTATTGTTAATTTGTAGCTTTGGAGTAAATGCTGCTGAAAACTGTGAATGGGTGATTGATGATGTGCATGGCTGGCACTGGGAATGTAGATAAACACCTATTTTAAATTAACCCAGTGAGCCTGTTTAACAGGCTTCTTCAATTAAGATTATGAGAGTGAAAAATGCCCTATATATTGATTAGCATATTTGTACTTCTACCAATTATTTTGGTCATTTTAATACACAAATTTGACGAAAAAGAAAATGATGGAGGTAGTATAAAACAGGCGTTTACTGAAGGCGATCTATTAGTTAAGCACCTTTGTTTGAGACTTAGAAGAGTACGATCCTCGCACTTGATGATAGCTTTATTAGTATGGATCACTTGGGAACTTATTAGCATCAATGAAAACTTATCAAATATTTCATCCAACACCTACGGCATTGACCAAAACACAACCAAACACTCTTATTAATAATGGCTGCTACCACCAGTTAGTTGCATTGTCAGCTCTACTCTTTGGAATTAAATGTGCATATTTAACGCACGTTTGAAAGTCGCTGGCAGACAACTCAAGAAACTTACGACACACCGGAGTCACCCCTGAGCACGAAAACCCCGCTCACCCCCTCCCACCTCTTGAACAATTTAGAAATTGAAACCCAATCATCTTAGCTAAACGTTTTAATTACCTTCTTACTATTCTGAATCATTTGTCTAAGCTCCAATCTAAAGGCTTTTGTCTCTCCAGTCGTTTCTCCATGCTTTAAAGCATTTGCATTATAATGTGGTGCACCTGAGCCCTTTGCGCCACCATGAACACGACAACGAGCTTTTCCTTTCATTGCAGGGCAGCGACAAGGCTTACCACTGTTTCCTTTGGTTCTTGCCCCACACCTTGGTGCATTATCAAAAGCATAGCGTTTTCTCTCGGTTCTTGAGGTTGTTTTCATATTTTTTCCTTATTGTTCGTACCCCCCTTGAATATTACCTACAATAGCTTGTCCTCCTTGGTGTACTTCAACTCGCTCCACGGTTATTTTTTGACCGCCAATGCCTTGTAATTTCGCCAACATATTAGCTTGTTGCACGAAACAATTTGTAAGTTTTATTGCTGCATTTGTATAGTACTGCTCTATTTTGGGCTGATTATTGCAATTATTAGCATAAGTCATTGCACGCTGTTGGAGCTTATGTACTGATAGCATTTGTGCTGCTAACATTGACTGCAAACCATCTTTGGCATTAAGTGCTTCCAGTCCTTCCTGATTTGTTTTTGTGGCTTCTTTTAAATCAAAGTGTTCTGCTTTGAAGTTGTTAGTAGCTAATACACTGTTATGAATTATTTCTTGCTTAAATTGATTGGGTAGCTTGTCATGATCTTGTATAGCTGTTTGCTTTGATGATTTTGAGAGCATAATATTAGTATTATCAAGAAAGAGAAAGGATCATTATCGCATTTTAAAAGCTATGATGCAGTGGTTTTTACGGGGATTAAGACCCCATCCTGAAAGGTCATTAGCTCTATATCTGGATTAATATGAGGGACGATTTTAAGAAGATTTTTATCATTGCTAGCAAATACGCTGGAGTGGGAGGCCTCAATTAACTGTAAGCTGTCAGCAAAGCGGTTACGAGCAGGAATGGCTCCATTTTTTAATGCTAAATAATATAGGTAAAGACGCGTATTAATCAGTGTGCGATGAGCCGGCAAAGAATTAATATTATGAAGAATTTTTTCAACATGCCAACGCTCTTTAGTGCTTTTAATGGTGTGATAAATCCATTCATAAACTATTTTGACTAAATCTTCTCGACTGAAAAACTGTTGTTTAAATTCATTAAAATTAGGCAGTTTGTGTTTACGAAGGTTTTGGTAGTTGTTGTCTCTAAAAAGCCTAATTCCTTCTTCACGCTGCTCAATAAAATTTCTAAACTCAGATTGATCGATAAGGGCCGGATTACTCATTCTTTTATCATAGGCCTCTTTAAGTAAGGGGCCAGCAGTATAAGCGAGGCTTTCTCCATATATTAGATGATTTACTTCTTGTTTGTATAAATGCGCTCTTTGGCAGAGATAGAAGGGTTTAAGTGTGGTGATTAATTTAAAAAGGCTTTCTCTTCGTTTCTTAGCCTTTGATAATTCGTAAGTAACATAAGGCCCTACGTAAAAGATAAAGTTATTTTCGTTAGGCTTAAAACCATTATCATGAATTTCATTTATAGTTGAAGTGTCTAAAAAAACGGTTTTCATAGCTTAACCTCCTGTTAAGCTGCTTATTATAGAACCATTTGTCGAGGCATTAAATAAATATCTTTTCTTAATCATTCCTATCTTTCCCTATTCATTCATATCAGTTATCATATCCAAAGTTGGGTAAGATCTTGGGTTAATTTTATAATCACTAGTTTTTATCTTATATATATCAACAGATTACAAAGCGGTTCGAGCCCGTCCCAGGGAGCCATATTCTGGAAGGGTTTTGGCGTTCTAGCTCGAAATTATCAAACTCAAATTTCAAAAAACGTTCCTCTAAACGTTCCTTTTAGCTCTTTGCTAGGCTTCCATTTCGGTTCTGTCGAAAATTTTTAAGGTAGTTAATACGGTTCGATTTTGTTGTGTGGTTAAGAGGCTAATTCATAAAATTGCTTCCAAGCAGGGATCTGTCCCAAGTGTTCCATCTGCCCTTTTTTAAGCATCCGGTGCAGTTCAATTCCCGCAATCGTAGCCTCTGCTGATTCAAACGATTTAAAACCAAGGGTGTATTTCGTGATATTTTTAATACCACGGTGGTCTTGTTCAATCATATTATTCAAGTATTTTATCCGCCTCACCTCGATCAATAAATGCCATAATCCATGAATAAATAGTAGGGTGTTAATTCGCTCAAGAGCTGCGGTATTTGATCCGGATTTATCAATGTTAACCTTTTCTGGAAGTCCACTAGAACCAATGGCTTTTTTGAAAAACTTCAATACAGCAGGGCGATCCCGCCTTTCAGAAAGCATGAAATCAATGGTCTTTCCCTCTTTATCTACCGCCCGGTAAAGATAAACCCATTTGCCATTTACTTTGATATAGGTCTCATCCATTTTCCAGCTGCGACCAACAGCTTTCTTCCTTTTTCTAAATTCAAGCTCCAGTAGAGGCGCATAGTGAACAACCCATTTTTGAACCGTTGAATGATCTAAATCCGCTCCCCGCTCTTCCATTAATTCTTCAATCGCACGATAACTTAATGGGTGCGCAACTTTCCATCGGACTGCCATTAATATTAAATCTCGTGGGAAATGACGTCCTTTAAAACTGATCATATTCTGCCTTCTTTAAGGGCATTATAACTTAGCTCCGCTATTTTCGACAGAACCCTTCTTGTGGCCCCGCTGATCTGCTTTCTGTTTCTGATGTTGCTTGTCTTGATTGATTTAACCTTTTTAATGTAGCTACATAACTTAAGACTGTATCCTCCTCTGATAAATCGGGTACTATTCTAGTCTCACTGATAGTGATATTCTTACCATCAATAATGATCACTGGACCTTCGTAAGTTGTCCCATCAACGATGGCTGTGGCTTTATCGGCACCAATTTTATCCTTTTCCTCTTTGTTTAAGAAGAACAGCTCACTCCGATATTTTTCACTTACAGGTACTATTTGATACTTGCCCTTTGCGATTTGAGTCATTTCACCAAATGTAGATATTCTATTGTCAATTTCTATTTTTCCAATATATTTTCCATTTATTTCCAATGAACAGGAAAATTTTTTTACAGATATTAGTGGCATCATAGCTGCTGTAACCCCTCATAATGATTCGGTGCTTTAATAAAGACTATACAAAAAAACCAATTAAAAGAAAAACTGATCACCAAAACTGTTCACATTGCCTACTGATTTAATTAAGGTTTATTAATAACTAAATATCTTATCCTCTCGAGGGCCAGCCAGAAAGGACACCAGACGTCTGTAAAAGGACAGGATATCTTCTGTTGCATTTTATGACAATCACCCTTAAGGTTAATGCTTATAAAGTTCTTATGCATCTTGCTTACATGGAGTAACAATGCGAAAAGATTCCACAATTTTATCCAAACCGCTGCAGTTCATTGTTTTCCCCAGGTTATCCAGAAAACAAATATTAATTCCTTTCTTTCTCTTCTCGTTCTTTTCAGTCATCGCCCATGCAGGGCCAAGTCACATGCGGGGAAAGCGATATTGTGAAATTATTTTATCCAAAAAAATTACTCATTACGTCATTTACAATACCCTGGGATTAAATAACTGCCCAGCAAACCTATGGGATAAGCTAACTGTTGCTCAAGTCAAACAAGAGACGGATTTTTCTTTCGTGCATTTAAATGGCCCACGCTTTTGGGTTGTAGATGGATTTAATCATTCAAATCGGATTAATCCTGTGATGAAAACAATCCAGGGGCTTAGTATGCGAGAAGCAGGAGAACTTAATATCAGGTGGGCAGATTTATTGAAATCCAGTTTTCCCTATTATCAACATGCAGTAACACGTCACACCAATTGGTTTTATGACAGTGGAAAACCTGTTTATGAACTGATTGATACCCATGGAGAGGTGTTTGTCATGCAATCCTACAGCACTCAAAAATCGCTCCAAACAGAACAATCGCTCACAAAACTGGGAACAACTCTTAAACTTCCAAAGGGCTGGATATTTAAAACAGGTATTCTAAAAAAAGCTGAATCCATCCAAACTGTTAATAATCTAGCCATTATAGTTCAGGATAATTTGGAGAACACCTATCAAAAAGCAAGCCATGATTTACTTGAGCATGAAGAGGATAAAGCTTAAAAAATAGCATGGGTTTAATTACTCTTAAGGATAAACGAATTGATTAGATGGAGGTTGTAGCATGTCATTTAAGTATGGATGGCTTATGATGGTTCTCTTGAGCATTTTCAGTAGGGCAGGAATATCCAGTCCTGTAGCCTTTAAAGATAAATTAATAGCTTTAAATTGTATGCTAGGCCTGTTAAAAGATAAAGCCAACCAGCTTGCTCATACAGACCAATTTAGTTTGATAGAAACCGTTATGGACGATCAATCCTTACACATCCTGCGCGAAAATAAATGGGTTTGTGGTAAATTTCTTAATTTAGATTCTTACTACCATAACCCGTCTCATAGCCTACTTGACTCACAACGGTTGTTAGCCAAACTTGGTTTGGTTTTTGCTGCAGAAATCGGGCTTGAGTGATGTTCATTCAAGCTTAAGAAACAAAGTTTACTTAAATAAAAAAGCAGCGCGACACATAAGAAAATCGCTATGACTTTTTGCGAAACGACCATAAAAGAGGAGAGGAAAATTGGTTAATATCACTCTTTCAAATAAAAACCCATGCTCTCAAAATCGCAAGGTTACTATCAATATCGATACGGGTCTTTGTCGGTTCACCAACAACAGAGAAATTGCTCTTGAGCAACTAATTAATGATGCAGATTTTATTCATCCTCTGATCCATGAACCCTATACCCCCATCAAAAATCAAATGTTTCACTATGAGTACAGTACCATTGAGGAACTTCTCTACTCAGGAATATTTGTTTACTCAAGGCTGATCAAAGCAGAAAAACCACATGATTGTATTTTCAGAATAAACCCATCCCCTCTTTTTCAAATATCGCCATCAGCTAAAGACATCCCTTTTTCAATTAACAGACGCCAATTCGCTCAAGAAACAATTTCTATTCACCAATTAGAAGCACTCATCAGTCATCTGTCTCAATTTAAATTTGTATTTTCTGAGGCCATCATTGTTGACAGCCAGTTTACGATTAAAGATTTGCCATTATCGATCGATGGTGATGCGTTATATACGACTGATAAAAAACTTATTACCCTATTAAAAACACCCCACGATTTCAGTCGCTATGAACTACGTTATATTAATCCTGAAATTGGCTTTGGCGTGTTTAGTAAAGGGACTATTGAGAAAGGGGAGATTATTTCATTTTATACTGGTATAAAAACCCATTCTTTACCCGAAACCAGGTTCTCATTTATACAGGCGCAAGATTGTTTCATGATGAAGATCGATGCGAGCCAATATGGCAATATAACTCGATTTATTAATCATGCGCCAAAACACAACACTTCTGCTCAATCAACTTTTATTGAAGCAAATATAAATTCGAGCAGTCATTATTTAAACGGGCTGGAAATGATCGTGTACTCAGCAACTAAAAAAATTTTTAAGGGGGAGCAGCTACTCGTGGATTATGGCAACAATTTTTTTCAAGACGAGGAATTATTTCTGTTTAAAACCAATGGCCGACTTATCAGGACTGATCGAAAGTTGGCCTGGAGTAATTCACAGAATACATTAAATAATTTAAAAATCATGGCTATCTATGGAGTAAAAAAAGCGCGACTTTATGTATTGCTACGAATGCTTTTTATATTCTCTCTGTTTGTAAGCGCCTTAGGTTTAACATCAATTTTATTGCGCTGAAAACCACTATTTCATTTAGGATCATTTTTGAGGGTATGTTACTCTTTATTAACTGGATAAAGGGATGGCTGCATGAGATTAAAGTTACTGAAAGGTACTATTCCATTGGTTTTTACCTATTGGTTGTTTGGGGTTCTTCCAGCCTTAATTTATGGGATGGCAGGAGTGCTCTTTGATAAATATTATTTAAAGATTTCCTTAATTCCCCATATAAAATGGTTTTTGTATCTGTATTTAATCTTCCCTTTCCTCTACTTTCCCTTTATCTTTATTGCAATTTGGAATAGCAGTAATCAATACAGTAAAAACAGACTCTGGCCTATTCTGGCCAAGCTTGCTGTGATTTTAGGAACTTTATTTCTTCTGGCAGGTGTTTTTCATATAATCAAACAGTTAATGCATCGTAATGATGTAACATACAAGATCACCCAGGAAGTTAATCTGATTAATAAAAGCCTGCCTGTTAAGGTAGACGATAAGACTGAAATAGAAGCAATTTCTTTTGATAACAACCGAGTCACTTATGTTTATCGCCTGATAAATAAAGATAAATCCTCAATCAGCATCAATGTTTTTTCTTTTCTCATTAAACCCAGATTGATTCATCTTGTGTGCAATAATGTTGCGTTAAAAGAGTATGTCTTAAAAGAGATAGCTATTTCTTATCATATAATTGACCAAAAAAGAGCCCATGTATACGATTTTACAGTTACATCAAAGGATTGCAATTGAAGAATTAGTGCTCCTTTGCGTATCTGTAACTGGAGTAACCCTCTCGAGTTATTTGCTACAGATACGTTAAATATTAATCAAAAGCACAAAACACCAATTTGATATATAATTTAACTAATAACATAAATCCAGGGTGTTGAATATGAACAAGGATGCTGAAGCATTAGAAATTTATCATAGAAACATTGGTAAGGAAGAAAAAATTCGTCTGCTTGAGGAGCTGGCTCTTGATTTCCACAATGAACTCGAAGCCCAGGACCAGAATATGCGACCGGAAATTCATACCAAATTATCTGAAGGATTACGGTTAGCAACTAACTTTATCAGGGAGCTGCGCGCTCAAAATTGATCCTTGTTGAATGAATCGGTGATATCCAGGTAAATGCTCATGCAGACTCTGCACTACCAGAGTAACGACATATCAGTTAACATCTTGTCCGAATTTATCACTATGCCCATTAATAATAAATAATATTATTTACAAACCGTTGCCTTTTTCTTACTATGCCCAAAATTTAAATAGTGGAGCGACAAATGCCTGGTTTTTTTTCAAATATAAATAGCACATGGAATGGATATCATCCCTTGCGAACACGCTTCGCTGATGCGGTTCCCGTTCCGCAAGAAAGTTATTTTCACCCGATAAAATCCATAAGCGATATGGCTACTTTAGCTATTCGCCCGATTGAAAAGCCACTCTGGCTTGCTTTTAATACGTTGGGTTTTTTAATTAAAACCATTCTTAATTTAGCGATTTCTGTTGTATTAGCTCCTTGTGCCTTGGTCCTTGCCTTAGTAGCACCAAACTCTGATTTAAGGCGTGCAACCTGTAATGCATTCAAACTTGCTGCAGCTGAAACTGTGGTCTCTGTAGGTATGGGAGTCATTGCTTTATTTTCCGCTGTAATGGCACTGGTGTTTAATCCGCTTCATGTCGTTACCCGCGCAGCAGCTACAGTTGTTGATAGCATTAATTCAACAATGGAATCTTGTTGTGGTTTAACTACTGCCAGATTATGATATGAACTATTAAAACCGCATCAGACAAGGGATATGTTTATGCAAGTAAAAGCAGCGGTGGCTTTTGAAGTGGGCAAACCACTGGTTATAGAAGCTGTCGATTTGGATGGACCTCGTGAGGGCGAAGTCTTGGTCGAAATCAAGGCGACCGGTGTCTGTCACACAGACGCCTATACTCTTTCTGGAAAAGACCCTGAGGGGCTTTTTCCAGCAATTCTTGGTCATGAAGGGGCAGGGATAGTGGTTGAAGTAGGAAAAGGTGTCCACAGTTTAAAATTTGGGGACCACGTCATCCCATTATATACTCCTGAATGTTATCATTGTGAATACTGTTTGTCGCGCAAAACCAATCTGTGTCAGGCAATACGCTCTACCCAAGGTCGAGGCTTAATGCCTGATGGAACCTCCCGGTTCCACTTCAATGGACATAACATTCATCACTATATGGGTACATCAACTTTTGCCAATTATACTGTATTACCAGAAATTGCTTTGGCAAAAATCCGTAGTGATGCCCCCTTTGATAAAGTATGTTATATCGGTTGCGGGGTAACCACAGGAATTGGCGCTGTTCTTTTTACAGCTAAAGTCGAAACTGGCAGTCGAGTGATTGTTTTTGGCTTAGGGGGAGTTGGACTCAATGTGATTCAAGGTGCACGCATGGTTAATGCAGCCCAGATTATTGGCGTTGACATTAATCCCGCTCGTGAAGAGCTCGCCATCAAAATGGGTATGACCGATTTTGTTAATCCTGAAGAGATACATGGTGATTTAGTTGCTCATTTGATTGAACTTACTCAAGGTGGAGCAGATTACACTTTTGAATGTGTTGGAAATGTGCAACTTATGCGCCAAGCTTTAGAAGCGTGTCATAAAGGATGGGGTGTATCGACCATCGTTGGGGTTGCCCCGGCCGGCCATGAAATCGCAACCCGCCCCTTTCAATTAGTTACCGGGCGTGTTTGGCAAGGGTCGGCATTTGGTGGTGCACGAGGACGAAGTGATGTACCTAAAATTGTAGATTGGTATATGGAAGAACGTATTAATATCAACGACCTAATTACCCATGTAATGCCAATAGAAAGAATAAATGATGCCTTTGAGCTAATGCATCGTGGCGAATCGATTCGCACAGTACTTACCTTTTAAAAAAATTCCTATAGGATTGATGAACACGGAGCGACTATGACCTATCAATTAATCGAAGCCCATCAATGCTTTGATGGCATACAAAGTGTTTACACTCATTGGTCTGATGAAACTCAAAGCGACATGCGTTTTGCGATCTATCTTCCTCCAGCTGCTCAACAAAGGAGGGTGCCCGCCCTCTATTGGCTATCGGGATTAACGTGTTCTGAGCAAAACTTTATTTCTAAAGCAGGGGCACAACGCATCGCTGCAGAGCTTGGTATTGCCATTGTTGCTCCCGATACCAGTCCTCGCGGCTTAACGCGGATTGGGGCAATAGAGGAAGAGGCCCTTGGTGAAGCTGCAAGTTTTTATGTCGATGCTACTGTAATGCCCTGGGTCGACCATTATCGCATGTATTCTTATATAAGCAGTGAATTGCCTCGTATCATTACTGAAAATTTCCCAGTAGATAGGAAACGTTGTGGTATATTTGGCCATTCAATGGGGGGGCATGGTGCTTTAACTATTGGTCTGAGAAATCACCAACTATTTCGCAGCCTTTCTGCCTTTGCTCCCATGTGCGCACCGACTCAAGTATCCTGGGGAAAAACTGCCTTTCAAAATTATTTGGGTGAAAATAAGCGAACCTGGCAACAATACGATGCGTGCCGCTTGATGATGGATCATCCATGGCCGCATGGAGAAATCCTTATTGATCAAGGCAATGTTGACCCATATCTAGTGGCTCAATTAAAGCCTGATTTATTTGAAGCAGCTTGCATGCAAGTGAATGTCCCCTTAAATCTGCGTATGCATGAGAAATATGATCATAGTTACTATTTTGTTGCCACTTTTATTGAAGATCATTTGCGTTTCCATGCTAAAAATTTAAGTGATTAATTATGTGCCGTATGTTACTTCCTTAAAGATGAGGATTATCTATATCTGATAGATCTAAATCCTCATCCTCTTCTGAAGACTCTTGAGTCAAGGGGGCTAAACTGGAAAATGTTTCTTCTTCCAAACGAGATTGCCCCGGATTATCTGGCATCTGAGAGAGCGTTGATGGTGATTGAACAGAAGAAGACTGCAAATCTTTTATCTTTGCACTAATGCGCTCCAGCTCTTGATTCAATTCAGTCATTTCGGAATCCCTGTTAGTGTTAATAAGATTTTTAACACTGGACATTTCTGGTTCCTCTCGTTCAAAAGCTGCTTTTGCCTCATCTCTATTCGTAGCGGATAACTCATCATTTTTATCCAAGAGGAAATATTCATCTCCTTCTTTAACTATTTTTTTATCTTTAGGTACAACAAAATCAGCTTTGTCAAATGATTTGACCTCCTCCCCATTCTTGTTGTACATCACCTTAGCACCCTTGACGACTGACAGCATGTCTTTTAATGTGCCTATCTGTATATTTTTGGCATTTAAAACATTGACCCTTTTTTTTGCCTCATCAATTTGCCCGTCATTTATCAATTTATCTATTGCAGCAGCTTCTTTCCCTCTCTCTTCCTCGCTGCCTTCAAGTCGCGAAAGTTCACTCTCTATTGAGGCTAAGGCCTTGGTTTTATCGTTGAGATCAACCGTTTTAACAAATTTATCGACCTCTTTTATGTTTTTATCATAATCGTCATAAAGCTTCGTCTTTTGTTCAATCTCATCATTCACATCATCTAACTCTTCATTTAAATCCTGGATTTGCGCTCCAATGGTAGTCTCCATGTCCTTAGGCTTCATAGGGGGGGATAATGGTGTTATCGGTTGCAGATTAAACATTTCTTTCTTTGTATCCGCTTCTTTGTCCTCTTCTTCTTCCCGCAGACCTCTTAAAAAAGAGCTTTCTGCTGCTTTCTTTGTCATTTCTTGAGTGAAATTTTGTAGTTCTACCATTTTTTTCACTATAGCTTCAATAAGTTGAGCCACAATAGATGCACCAACTTTCGTTTTCAACAGGGCGTCAACTGTTGAAGGAGTTTGTAACCCGAGTCTTCCCACTTCCTCTTCAATACGCTCACTGTCATTTGCCATAATAAAACCCTTGATAAAAAAATAAATGCCTATGTTTTATTATAGACTGCGTTACATCCAGTGTACTTAACCTGGGCATCTTATAGTCAGGTGTTGTTAAATTTATATTAATGCGAAGTTTAATAAAGAACCAATTCGCGCAATACTGCAGTAGCATAAGAACCTGCAGGCAGAGTAAAGGATAACTCTGCTATGTTATCCTTAAGCTTATAGTCTAACTGTTCTATATGGAGGACATTGGCACGCCATGCTTCTTCCAACCCTTGTTTTTCCAGGCCAGTCAACCATGGTTGCCAATCAGCATAAACAGAGTCAATAAGTTGTAGTGCAGTCTTTTTTACCATATTCTTTCTCTTGCCAGGCAAAGGAGTTGCTGGAGAAATATCCTTCTCTTTAATCCGACGAACTAGCTCACTGTCAACCTCATCAATAGCAAAAATGCTATTCGATCCCTTAAGTTGCATCACATCTCCGGGAAGAGGAGTGTTCCAGGTTAATTCTTTAACTCGTTTTGATAAAATCAAATTATAAAGCCATGAACGGGCCGCGGAGCAATACATACCCTTTAAAAATCTGTCCTTCACTTTGCGTCCCTGGACCAAAAATTCTTCCGCTTTTATCAGGTTGCCGCCTTCACGACCGAAACGCTGCTCACCAAAATAGTTCGGAACACCTGTTACTTTAATTTGCTCTATACGCTTTACCAATTCATCTGCATTAGAAACGTCTCGTAACTTCATGACAAAATGATTGCCCGTTAAAAATCCTGGCCTTAGTTTTTTATGATGACGAGTGTATTCCAGCACTTTCCAGCCCGAGCCCTCCAACGTATTTACCCCTTCAATCTCCTCCCCAGGAGCATGGATACTAAGCCACTGCGTAGTGAGTGCCTGACGGTCTTTCAAACCGGCGTAGCTGATTAACTTTACCGGCTTATTAACCAATCGAGCTAAAGATTTGATGACATCCTCTGTAGTTAACCCTCTTTTTTCAATTTTGAGAACAATATGTTCCCCTTCGCCACTGAACTGCCCGTTAAAAAACTCATTGACTTGAAAGTCTTCCGGGACCAACTTAAAAGTTGCGCAAGATTCCGGTTTGCCAAAAACTCGTGGCCAATCTAGAGAGTACATTACCGTTATCCTCATATTAAAAAGTTACGAGTATAACTATAAACTGAACTGTTGCGTAGTAACTAGCTTAATCTAATAACTGAAACTGAGTATCTTGCTGGGTTATAAGATATGTTAAACGTATCATTTACAGCTGCTTTAACTCTTGCTTTAAATATAATAAAAATTGGTCACTACTTAATGCCGCTGAGAAATACCATCCTTGCACCATATCACATTTCATCGATCGCAATAATTTTAATTGCTCTGCAGTTTCTATGCCCTCAGCCACAACGGTTATGTTTAAATTTCGAGACATGGCAATAATACTATTTACCAGGCTTAAGTCATTATTATTCGTGTTGACTCCCTGAATAAATAAACGGTCAATTTTCAAACTCTTAAAAGGATAAGTACGCCAGGAGTGTAACGATGAATAGCTCATACCAAAATCAGCCAGAGAACAATGAATGCCTATTGCATTGAGCTGGGTTAATTGAGATAAAATAAATTGTGAATCGTCAATAAAAGCAGACTCGGTAACTTCAAAAATCAATGAGTCTGAAGAAAGAGAGGTTTTTTCTAAAATCAATTTTACCTGATTAACAAAATCCTTTTGTTTTAATTGCAATGTAGAAATATTTACTGCTACTTTTAGATTGTTGTCGGTTGTTTCCTGCCATTCTTTAACTTGAAGACATACTTTCTGGAGTACCCAATAACCTAAATCTATAATCAAACCCGTCTCTTCGGCTATAGGTATAATCTGATCGGGCAAAACAGAGCCCAATGTAGGACTCTGCCAACGCAGCAATGCCTCTGCAGCAAACAACGTATTATTCTTAATGTCAATTATGGGTTGATAACAAAGATATAATTCATTGCGCCTAAGTGCCTGGTGTAATTCAGACTTAATACGAATACGGTTAGAAGCCACTTCAGCCATAGCGTTATTAAATACCGTCCAGGTATTTTTATTGTTAAGCTTACTTTGATACATCGCAGTATCTGCGTTACGCATTAATGTTTTGGCATCGTTTCCATGTTCAGGAAAAACTGCAATTCCAATACTTGAGGATACCTGGAGTTCCTGTGATTCAATAACGAAGGGTCGCAAACACACTTCAAGACATTTTTTCGCAACAAGTTCAGCATCACCCACATGGTTTAAATTTTCTAAAATCATCATAAACTCATCACCACCTAAGCGAGCAATAGTGTCGCTCTGTCTGATAATTGATAAATACCGTTCGGATAAAGCTTTTAATAATAAGTCTCCTACAGCATGTCCAAGCGAGTCATTGATGTGCTTAAAATTATCCAAATCCATAAATCTCGACTTTAGCCAATTATGCAGCCAAAGCCAGTTGATAAATCAATAAGTTAGCAGTTTTTTCGGTTATTTTTAAAGAATCCGTATTATTTTCGTAATTTTTAGACATTGAAAAATACATCTTCACCCAGATTGATCTTCTTATGGCTGTAATAATGTCGACTAAGGTGAGCTCGCCCTTTTTGTCATACCATGATGTAGTTTCTTGCACTAACAATTTTTTAGTTTCATGCATTTTAATGGCAACCAGTACCAATATCGAAAGTAGTCCCATAAGCAGAGGGGTAGTTCTTGCAATAGCCTTATCTGACCACTGACGCTGTGTTTCAATGCCTAAGTGGGCACGGGTTTCTTCAAAGGTAACTTCAATGTTCCAGCGTAAAACAAACCACTCAATAATTTGTGTCGGTGAATTTTCCGTATTGGTGCTGAAAAATGTCTCCGCCTCATTCTTACCATCGGGTGTTTTAACAAGCACTATGCGTAGCCTTATTGGTGGAACGCCTGCATGATACCATAGGCATTCAAAGGTTAAGCACTCAATAGTTTTTTGTTCACCACCATACCACTTTACCTGAAGTGTATCCCATGTCTTAGTATCTACTAGTAATTCCTTGAGCCGGATACGCTGTCCTTTAATTTGATTTCTTCCACGCTTTCCCGCTGGCTTGACCTCAGGAAATTCAAATAACTGCGCATCCATTCGTACTCTGGATATGAGTGTTGCACCATTTTTTATACAGACTTTTGCAAGGGCCATACAAGCATAGGCGCCATCACCAACCAAAATCCAAGGGGTACGGTGCAACCATCGGCTGACACAACGCACCATTTGTATGGTCCAGTCTATCGATGTTTTGTGTCTTTTTCCTGAGGCCTCATCTGACTTTTTTGATGGTGAAAGGATAACCATAAAAGGCAAAGCCCATGGTCTTTTACACCAAGGAAGCGGTACTATCAAGGTCATGCATTCCCATTTCAAACCAAAACAAATAACCACCCGTGATTGGCTGGACGCAACAGCATCACGGTATGCTCCTTTGGCTTTGATGTTCTTTCCGCGTCGGCGCTCCAGTGTTTCATCAACAGCAACAATCTTGGGCCATGATTCAGGAAGCAGTGTGATTAAAAGACCAAATAAAATTTTGCTGGCAGTTAAACCACTCCATTGTGTACGACTCAATACACGATGATATTTTGAGAAATTTTTAACCTCGCTTAAGCCCATAACACGTAAAATACTCGTAATACGCCTTGCCCCTCGACAAAGGATGGCACCAATGAAAAGCGTATTGATATTGTTCCAGGTAGGACGTGTAAATAAAGGTGCAAAAGCAGCTAAAACGGATATAATCTCGGGTGTCATTGTTGAGCAACTCCTTGTACCTTATTGTTTTTGCGAACATCAAGATACTCGCTTTATCCGCTTTAGCAATTTTTTTAAATAGGAGTCATCCCGCTCTTGGCCTCACACCACGAACATACAGAACAAAAATCAACATGAAACGATGGAGTATTGCCGACATGGTGAATATTGGCCGCAAGTTGTTCGCCAAAATTCACAAACAAAAACATCATGCAAACCCTAATCACGACGTGCATTTCATGGCACGAGAAATAGATGATTGGCTGGTGCGGGGTGTTGAATCCATGGTGAATGGCAGCTATACACCGCGCCATCTTAAGCGCCATTATTTTCCAGATGAAATGGTTGATCAGCTGCATTTATCGGACAGGATTTTCCAAAATATTTTGCTCAAACAAATAAAACCTACCTTCCCTTACGTGATGAACCCCAATTGCTACCATCTTCATGGACCAAGTGGTGTACGGCTTGCCACGCGGCGTATCCGGCAAGTGCTTTTGGAAAAAAAACCACAATACATCATCCGCGCTGACATCAAATCGTTTTACAAGTCCATCCCGCATCACCAATTGATTCAAGATATCAAAAAGCACTATAACGATCTCAATGTCCAATCCATGCTAGAACAAATTATTATCAATCCCATTGAAACCCCTCGCGGATATAAAAATCCCGATCAGGGAATTGCGCTACGTGGGCCGCTGTCTCAGTTTTTTAGTGGCATTTATTTAAAGCCATTGGATGATGCCTTCAATTCGATGGATGTAACCTATATCCGGTATCAGGATGACATTCTTATTCTGTGCCAAACCAGCCGTCAGCTTAACCGTTGCAAACAGCGCATGATGGAGGTGTTGCATGAAAGACGGCTCAGTTTATCGCGCAAAAAGACACGCATAGGCAACATTGAGAAAGGATTCCACTTTCTCGGAATACACTATCCTGGGACGCAAACCCAGGATAACACCCATGTGATACAGGCAAATGATAGAGCAGTTATCCCGGCGGGTACTGCGCAAAATCTAACCTCATTGTGGGGGGGGGTACAGAGATTGCAATTAATCATCAAACGCCTGGGCTTGACACTATTGTCCCGCACGCAAGGACGTTACGAAAAGCACGAGAGCAGATTAATCTTATGGTCAAAGATGGGGTGTCTCCCAAAAAGATCAGAAGGTACCTACATCTCTGGGTCATGTGGTGGGTAAGAACAACAGAAAGTTGGCAGTACCAGGAGCTACTTGAATGGTTTTTAAATGTGTGCTGGGATTTTAGCCCGGCGGCCTATGCCGCCGGTCTGCTCACGCACGCCATTAAAAAATACGGTTATCAATCTCAAGCCCAGGTTTTGTCGGCTCCAGGTTTTTACGCGACTGCGTGAGATCTAATGTTCTTACTTCATCAAGGCGGATTATAGCCGCCAAATCATCCGGCGCCGCCGAAAGCGTCCAACCCCCACGGCCCCGCCGCGCCCACCCCACGCCCCGCCCTAATTAATGCAAAATCAACCGCAAGCCCGGAAGAATCAGAAATAACCAAGGGGAACCACGATTCGCCTTTGTTTGTATTATAATTGTGGAACGCTAACTTACGGGGTAATTTGTCCTCATTAAACTGAGGTGTTGGGTCAAACGAGCGGTCTTTACGGCAATATTCATTAGCCACATGGACTGGAACATCGCGCTGCTCTTTTCCAACCTCCATCCATGCCGCCTTCATGGCGTCACAATTCTGGGAGCTCTCCCAGTTATCATAACCATCAATATAATTGTTCAGTGCTGTTTTGAGTGGGGTTAAGTCAAAATGCTTTGAATTCTTAACCTCGACCCCATGTTGCTTATAGGTTAACCCATTGCTCTCTATCGCTTCGCAGCGCTTTAGCATCGCCGCTTTTGTATTCTCGTCCATATGCGATTCAAGCATCCGGCACATATGCTTGTCCTTTGCCCAATAAGCGTATTCATACGCTGAAATATTGGTAAAGGTTCGACCTGAATAGTCGGTCACTGTGCCTCGTTCAAGTAATAACTCCTGGAGCTGGTGGGGATTTTTTTTCCTTATTGTAAATATTTTTTCTGCATGGTCTTGCTTTCCATGAGCCACAAACTCCAGGAATTTGGATAAAATGGCAGGGGGTTGAAATAAGGTTCGGGTATGTTTATCTAATATAGCATTCGTTTTGGCTTTTATCGAAGGTAGGTGACCCGAAATTTCCTTTCCTATCTCTGAAGGTAAATCGTAGATTGATTTTTTCATACCCATTCTCTCTTAATAATAATTCACATATTATAACCAGTATCACAAAAAAAGTACATAGTGAATTTATATTTATCATTTCGAATTCCATGCTATGGTTGAGGCGAGGTGAGTAGAATTGGGTTCGATATATTGCTTGAGGTTTTAAATTATCTCATAGCAGGTTTTGGAAAATGGCCAAAGTCCAGTAAATAAAACAGCCAACTTTTTTCCGGTGACCTGGGTTTTTGCAATAGCATGATCGAGTCGGTTGTGTCCATAAAGTCGATTGGGCAAATTCGTTAAATTATCATAGGTTGCATGGTGCTTGAGCATTTCTTCATAACTTTTTTTCTGAGAGATATCTTCCATAACCGCCAGATAATGAGTTATCTCATTCTCATCGCGTAATGGAGAGATAATAGCCGATACCCAAAAAAACTCTCCTTTTTTATTTTTATTCAGTAGTTCACCCCGCCATTCATCCCCACGAGTCAGATGACTCCACATTATTTTATAAGTTTCTGATGACGTTTGACCTGACTGTAAAATACGTGGATTCTGTCCTAAAATTTCTTCAGCTAAATAACCGGTTTGCTCCATAACTTTTGCATTGGCGTATTCAATTGTTCCTGCTTTGTCGGTTATCAAAACCAGTACAGGACTTTGTTCTAATGCTCTGGTCAATTTTTTAATGGTAGCCTGAGAGTGTTTTTGAGCAGAAATATCTCTGACTATAGCCAAGACTAATTTTTCCCCTGTGACATTTAATATACCCAAACGAACATCAACGGGAAATGTAGTTCCATCTTTTCTACGATGTCGTCCCTCCCATGTTATCGGTCCCTTTTCCAGATCCTGCAAAACCTCATTTATGGCATCCGGAGTGGCTCCCATTTCAACGTCCCAAACATGAAACCCACGTAACTCTTCAGCAGAATAGCCTAAAGACTTGCAAGCGGCTGTATTTGTTTCTAGCAATAAACCATTTAAATCATGAATGAAAATCGCATCAGAGGCAGCATTCATAAGATTTCGATAACGCTCTTCGCTAATTTCTAATTGGTTGAGATAATTTACCTGTTCCGTAATATCCTGTTTTATTGCGATATGTTGCGTAATTTTACCCGACTCATCATCAATTACCGGTACAATTACTGTTTGAGCAATCCATTCACTGTCATCTTTTCTTCTGGATTTAATTTGCCCGCGCCAGGTGTGTCCAGCTTCTAATTCTTGTTTAATACGCTCAAACAATTGTTTATCTTCTTTTGGCGAGCGCAAGAGGGAAGCAGCTGTCTTATTTATTGCTTCAGAAGCTTTATAACTAGTAATTTGTTCAAAAGCAGGATTGACATATTGAATCACGGCTTCTTCGTTTGTGATTTCAACAGAGTCAACTACTTTTTCAAGAATAGTGTGTAACAGCTTTACTCGTTTTTTATTCAACAGGTTTAATAGGCAAACATTAAAAATCCCAAAAAAATCTTTTAAAAAAAGAATAAGTAATTTCAGATCGGCTTTGGATATCTCACTCCAGATACTAAAATAAAATAAGTTATTGTGTGCTTTTTCAAGTGCAATATCGATGCGACTGGTTATATTTTCTAGGGGAAACTGTCGCAGAGAAACATAACTGATTTTTAATGACTGCCATTTTTTTTTGTGCACGTCAGAGCTTTGAAGCCTCTTTTGAATCTCATCGTGTAAATCCTCAGGAGCAATAACGCTGACTCGCTCTGAATCATATCGCCAAATTCCTTTAATTTTATCTTTTAATATAGGGTGGTTATTGATAAGGGTTAATGCATGTTCGCTAAAAGAACGCACAGAAGCATTGTCCTGACTGTATCTAATGAGGTGACTTATTAATTCACGTTCCAATTTAAGGGTGTTTGGATCATCACCATTTTTTCCTTGGTTTAAGTTTGTTCGTTTTTCCCTCTTACCTTTTTTTTCTGACATATAGTTCACTACAAAACTCTTGAGACATTATTGTATAATTAAGCTTAGGCCGTTATGGCGTAATAAGCAAAGAAAGATCATGATGAAAATTTAGTGTACAACCTTGCAAGAGCGGTCATAAGATGCTGACAGACAATCAGAATTATTTAGAAATAGGTACGGCTCTTTTCTCGAGCCGCAGGGTTGCCAATAGACCTATGAGAAAAAGCGTTTGGCAAAATTTAAAGGATCAGACGATGCTTGCCAACCACTATGTGAATTTGAATGGAACAAGACTGAGCTAAGTCGAGGTAAATTAATTAGGCTTTAAGGGATGGTATCTATTACTATCATCATAATTAAATACTCTTCAACCCATCAACAGGAACATCCTGATTATAAACATAGTGTTTGATGATCTGTTCTGCTTGCTCACAGGTTAGCGGTTTCGTTATTGCCCCTTCCATGAAATACTGTTCACAATCATATTTAACGATATCTGCCTGATAACCCGTTAATGCAATGATGGGAACATGATGCAGGGTGTCTTTTTCCAGATTACGTAATTGTTTCGCCACTACATAACCAGACGTATCTTCAAGGCCAATATCCATCAAAACCAAGTCATATTTTCCGGGATCAAATAACTTTAATGCCTTATCGCCAGACTCAGCTATATCAACATGACAATTTAAGGCATTCAGCAAAGCCTTTTCCACATTTTGTGCAATCAAATTGTCTTCAATCATCAAGATGCTCGGCAATCGCCCATTCTTGAATGACTCTTCGCTTTGTTTCTTCTCCTGAGGATCTGGCGCATTGCGCATTTCCAATTTTTTAATGAAGCTTACATCAGTTAATGTCACCACCATGCCGATTACATTTTTATTTTCATCATACATTGGTACTCGATTGGATCTGAAATAAAACGTCTCTCCATGCTCATTAACAACAGGTGGTTCCTCGACATTTTTACGCGGTTCGCCAGAGAAAACTACTTTCATGTCATCCAGTTTAAAAGACTCAATACGTTGTTCAGACCAATGACCGAATCTTTTCATTTGTTCGTATGGCGTTCCCTTGAAGTCGCGTATCTTTTGCATTCCTAATAAAGTAATAAAATTGTTATTACAACCCATTAAAGTGCAGTTAACATCGACCCAATATACTATATCCGGAACAGCATTAATAATGTCCATGTAATGCTGATGGATCACATCTATGTTCTCAGTATTCCCCTTTTCATGCATCGAGGACATGATTAATCTCCATTTTTGATTTCAACCCAATTATAGTACATATTACGCATCTTTGAGCGCAGGATCAGAAGCCAATTTTTGCAAGCGGTACTGATTCAGCAATACGAGCTTTTTTCAGAAGACGACGGTGCATTTGAAGGTAAAGTTTTGAAAATCGTTTATAAACAAAACCCAATTTATTGAGCGACTTGACCCGTGTATTATCGCAAGCCTCTAATCCTTGTTTTTTAAACCAAACATGTAACATATTAATCTGCCAACCTGCTTCCTGATAACCATAATCTTGTGGTGATTTGCCTAATAGTTCTTGAAGATGTAATTCGATCACTGGTGCCTTCTTCGGAGGGGGCCAGGGTTTATACGGCTTTTTAAAACCCGATATTCCTTAGTCATATAACGCTGTAGCCAACGTCTGATTGTGTGGCCATTCCGATTTAAGTGCTCCGTTATTTCTGGTACTGATTTCCCTTCATGAGATAACAACACATAATGCGCTCGTTCACCCCGATTTGCTATTAAGCCTTAATTGAGAAAGAGTTGCTATTTCCTCATTGTTTAGCGATATCCTTATCATGTTTTAATGCCCACTCTTTAAATTGCGATAAGATGAATCAAAAATAATTTTTTTTTTTAGCTAATAAGTGAGATCTGCTTACCATCTATAGCAACTGCATTTTCACTTAAATTAATACTTCTCACCATAAATAACGCTAACAACATTTGCGCAAAACAGTCTATTCGTGACTTGTGCCAATTTAGTTGTTCGCTTAAAATCCCACTCAACTCGCTGATATACTTCATTTATGCTCCTTTTTTGTCGAAGCTGAGTATATAAAAAACTGGGTAAATCAGCGCGTTATTTCTATTTCTTCTTTTCTATCCCCGTTTTTTTCCGGCACAAGATTGAGAGTGATTTTAATAACCATGTTAATGCTCAGTTAATTTAATCATGTTAATCTACACATCGTAATTTACTATAGAGTAGAAATTATGCCAAAAGTAACTTTAGATCTCGGTAAAGCCTTAACTGCCTGTCCTGCTAAAAAAGGTATTGGGCCATATTCATTACAAATTCAGATTGAATCTTATTTCTCATCTGAGGCAAGCAAAATTAATATAAAACTGGATAGTGGTGACACTATGGATTTTGTGGAACATACTGAAAATGATAAAACTGTTCTAACTTCAGTGAACAGTTTATCTTCAAATTGTAACGATGGTGTTTCTACTGAAAACTTGCCAAAAATATTAGCGAAATTGGCTGAGCAGAAAGTGCAATTTACTGCCCTGCAGTTTCCTCATGCATTTAAGGTAAATGGACGATTTTCGAGTATCGCGTATCGAGCTCATTTTAATCATATTGTTATCTACAAAGACTCTGATGATAAATTAAATGCTGGGATTGTTGACTCAACAATGAACCCAATAGGAGTGCATAACCCACTACCCATATTAGGCTGGTTGGCTTCAAACTCTATATTCTCTGGTGAGGAATTGCTGCAGGTTAAATTAACCAGATTATTAAGCCAATCTGAGGCCAGAAATGCATTGCAAGCGCTGTGCGATTTACCTGCTGAGGTTACAGTTAATACCAGCTCCTCCCCTATTTTGACTTACAAGCAACCTAGCACACTGGATAAGCGCTGTGCGATTTATACTCTAAATGGAATGGCTGCGTTCACAAATCATATTCTTACCGATGAAAAAATAACGACAGCAAGCGTTTCAGAAACAGTAACAGCTGCTCATCAAGCTCTCAATGAGCCAGAAATGATGGAAATATCCTATCCTGTTGAGGAACAAGCTTTTTCTGGAAAACAAACACTTTGATTTCAAGAGATATTTAAACGATTTTGCCAGAGGTTAATTAGCTCTGGCAGGAGAATGAAATAAGGACATCATTTTCTAGCGTTGATTGTCTCTCTTAAATGAGCGCATGGAGTGATCTATCCAGCTCAGTTCTCCAAAATACATTTATCCGGGTTTATCCGTCAGCATGAAAAAACTTCATGAGCGTCTTAAACAGGATTTCTAATAAACGATGATGTTTTTTGCTGCACAAAGAGCAATCACTGTGTATCAACGCGTCAGTTAATGTTGCCCTGATAAACCTTGGTTCAGTATGGTTAGATTATATTTATTGTTGCTCAATTGGCGATCATAAGGTATGATTAAAGACCATTTCGTTGCTGTAGTAAAGGATATAAATTTTTACATATCAAGGGCAAGGACACCAGTAAATGGACATTAATAGTCCATTATGGATATAAATAGCCGGGTTTATAAAAATAAACTGTAACATTATTAATATCATATTGTGGATAGAAAAAAATGAACACTCCAACTGAAGTTTTTCAAGAATTAGGTTTAAGTTACGAGAAAAATCAATTGCCCATCATTGAATCTTCAGTAGAACCGAATGGGGGAGTTCTAAACCTTGAAAAGGCTTTGAGTGATAATCCTGAATGCTGGGACACGATCAGCATGGGGTCCTCCCAACCAGAAAAGAAAACCATTATTCTCAATAGTGGCTGGCCTGACAATACTCACGGATATCTTAAACATCGAATTGTTAGTAAATTACTTGAAGACGGGTTTAGGGTTTATTATCCAACCCTAAACGGCCTAGAGCGTTTAACCGATGCAAATCGGATTAATGAAGCCCTGTCTACTCTAACCGCTCTCGCCTCGGAACAAAACGTCGTTGAGATAAAAAAACTAAAATCAACCCGGGATCGGGTTGATATTTTAAATGCTTCTAGACTTAATGAGCTCTGTTCAAAAATTCTCAGCTCTCCTGATTTATTTTTTTATTTTATAAATTTCCTCACTTTAGATGAGCCAGAAGAGCTGTTTTGTGGCTTAGGTTATACCGATATGGTGAGTCCAATGTACCAATGTGGAATTGAATGGGCTTTTGATAAACTTAGCTATGCAAATGGAGATTCAGACTGGCAGCACAAGCAATTTAAAGACAGGCTAAATCAACAAGAAGGGGGAAATCAACTCGCTCCCCAGTTCCTGCCGATGATAAGCTCCCAGACAACTGCAGAAGAACGAAATAAACACTATTTAGAATTTCTTGTAAAGTATTATCCCGATCTGGTACAGAAAATCAGATCAGTTAAAATAGAAAATAAATCAGTGGAGTTAGTATCACTGCTTAACCAAACAGAAAATCTTATTTCTCTGTCATTGAGGAGTTGTCAATTAACCCCCCAGGACGAAGAGCTTCGTCCAACTTCGTTAAGATATTTAGATCTTGATTTTTGGGAATCCGACTTGGAGGGGCGTTTATTTGAAGATTTGTTAAATCGCTCACCTGAGCTGGAGATACTCTCGGTTAACTGCTGTATAGCATATGAGTCTATACCTGAATTGCAACTAAAGAAATTAACGAAACTAAGAAGTCTATCTCTTCCTGACAGAACCAACATGTCACAAAAACAATTAAACGATATTCTCAATGCGGCAATCAACTTGCGTAAATTGGTTCTTCCTGCTCGTCCCCTAAATCATAAGGATAAGGAGGAGCTCTCTTCTCCTACCTTAAATGGCTTAACAGAACTTGTGTTAAAAAGAAGCCCGATTGAGGAAGTTAATAGCCTCCTTAATGCCACTCCTAATTTGGAGTCTCTGACTCTGGATTGGGGTGGAGTTCAAGGACAATTTCATTCCGCCCCATTTGAAATAATAAAACCGCTGCATCGACTTACTTCAATCTCTTTAGACTACTCAGGATTTACTGAGGAACAACTAACTAGCCTCTTTAATAAAGTACCTCATTTAGAAAAATTGAGGATGTCTCAATTTTTCTATTATTGGAATCTTCAGCTTGAGGCTCACTCGTTTCCGTGCTTAAAAATAATAGAGATTACTGATAGCTTCTTTTTTAGCTGCCAATTGGAAAATTTTCTCAAGGCAGCCCCCAATTTAAACGAACTGATAATCTCAAAGCCTCATCAACTGCTTGAGCTCCTTACCAGACTGGACTCAGCATCGCTTCCCTCGTTAAATAAGGTCGGCTTTCCTAGTGACTCGTTAACTTTTAATGAATTAAATCAATTGATTAGAGTCGCACCCAACTTGAAAAATATCTCTTTTTTAACATCAAAAAGAGATGAAGAACTAATGGTATTAAAGTGGTTTCAACAAAGTTATCCCCATATTGAAATTAAATTAGCAGAGCTTGCTTCTACCGAGGATCAATTCATTGGCTTAAATTTCAATTCTCAAAGCATGCCTCTTGACGGAAATATTGGTGAGAGTGGAGAAACTCCAGAGTTGCCTGCCAGGACTTTATTTAAGGCTAGAGGATTATGCGAACCTGAAGTTTTTGACTATCATTTAAGTGCTGTTGAGTGGGACTCTCATCGCAGTATTTTTAAACCGATAATACCCCGAGAAGAGAGTTTAGTAGTAATTCCTCAATCATTAGAACTAACGAATCAACAGTTAGAGGAAGTGTTTCACCAACTTGATACCTCTTCTGAACTGGTTTATGGGCAAATTACTTTTTTAAAGCCAGCTCTTAATCAATGGTTGCAGCTCCCTGCTCTAAGCATGAGCGATGAACTGTATCCTGTCAGAATCGCCGGGTAAGTGTCTGCCACTGAGTCCGGATTAATCCGAGCCGCGCGCGTCAGCAAGCGGAATTCTTTAAAAATATTCAAAATACCTATTGACACGGTTTTTCTGTAAAACTGATGTTTTTCCATATCAAACGTAAGTCATGCAATATGCATGCCCTAAGATCCCCAAGATCACAATGTAGCCCCTTTCACTAATAAAACATCTCCCTCCTGAGGTCAGATTTTTTCTTAGCCCTTAGTGGCGTTAAAACTCGAAAAATGCGTTCAAAAAAAGTCATGTTATGATTGCCGTATCAGCATTAGTAACGCAGTGGTAGATGATGAAACGCCAAGAAATCAAACAAGTTTTAGATGAGTTAACAAAAGATATCGATAGTCTTGCCGACAAAAAGGCCGTGACTATCATTAAGGTATTGGTTAATTTGGTCGAAATGCTTGCCGAAGAAAATGCTTTGCTCAGAGAGGAAAACCAAGTATTACGTGATGAGATAAACCGCCTTAAGGGTGAACAGGGCAAACCTAATATTCGCGGTCAATCCAAAGGTAGCAATGGCGATAATACAGGCAATTCCAATCATTCATCTGAAGGAGATCGCAATAAACGTGGTAAAGGGAACAATAAAAACACAGGCAAAGACAAAAAAAACGTACGTATTGATAGACGTGTTACGATTGCTCTGGACAAAGCAACGCTGCCAGATGACGCCAAGTTCAAGGGTTTTGAGATTCGAATCATCCAGGATCTAAAAATCATCACGGATAATGTTGAATTCAAGCTGGAAACGTATTACTCACCATCTTTGAAAAAAACCTTTATTGCGCCGATTCCTGGCGAATATAAGGGCAGTGAATTTGGTCCTGGGGTTAAAGCGCTGGTCATCACATTATACCGTGATGCAGGGATGACGGAGAGCGCCATTGAGCGCTTTTTAAAAACATGTGGTATTCAAATATCACATGGTAAAATTGCTTCCATGCTGACAGAAGGCAATGATATTTTTCATCAGGAAAAAGAAGATATTGTCGATGCCGGTAGCAACGCAGGCTTGTACCAGCAGATGGATGACACAGGCAGTCGTGTTAACGGCAAAAATCACTACACCCATGTTTTATGTAATGACTTTTTTACAGCATACTTCACTCGTCGTAAAAAAGATCGCTTGACCTTATTGGAGTTGCTGTGTCGAGACCAATTAAAGTTTATGTTTAATCAGGAGGCTTATGAGTTAATGGATGAGTTTGGTCTCGCAAAAAAATGGTTGGATCAAATTAAACCAATGCTGCATGCACAACCCCTCACACGTGAATCAATCGATAGTTTGATGGGAACACTTTTTCCAAATCCAAAAAAACACAGCACGAATCGACGCATAATTCTTGAGTCAGCAGCTCTTGCCTATTATCAGCACTCGAAATACTTCATCCATTATTTAATGACAGATGATGCGCCTCAGTTTAATAAATTGGCCCTACATCATGCGCTGTGCTGGATCCATGAAGGTCGTCATTATAAAAAACTCACTCCATTCTCAGATATGAATCAGAATATATTGGCTGTATTTCTTGAGCAATTATGGGATTTCTACCATGCATTATTGACTTACAAGACGGCTCCATCTCAATCAATGGCCCAACAACTATCAATGCAATTTGATACTTTGTTCGCAACCACGACAGGCTATGATGTTTTAGATCAACGCATTGCAAAGACACGTGCTAAAAAACAAGCGTTATTATTGGTGTTAGACCATCCATTTCTGCCATTGCACAACAATGCCTCTGAATTAGGGACACGGTTTCAAGCAAGGATACGCGACATCAATCTCCAAACGGTCTCCCAAAATGGCACCAAATCAAAGGATACGTTTGCCACGATTGTACAGACGGCCAGAAAACTGAAAGTTAACGTTTATCAGTATATTTACGATAGGGTGACTAAAAAATTTGAAATGCCATCATTGGCTGAATTAATCTTACTTAAAGTGCGGCAGGTTCCATGCACCACATAAGCATCTCGAGATAATTCCGCTTGCTGACGCGCGCGGCTCGGATTAGTCCGGGCTCAGTGGCAGACACTTACCCGGCGATTCTGACAGGATACAAGTATTGTATAGATTTGCCAAATGCCAGGCGCGTAACCATGCTTTTAATATAGCTGTTGTACAGGCTTCACCTTTTGGTGTTTCAGCACAAAAACGGTCTTTAATTATGGCCATCAGATCACTATCATAACATGGGGTAGGGGCGATGCCTGTTTTAAAAGCTTTGGTTCCTAATACAGATGCAGTAACGATTTGTTGTTCAATTTTATTCACTTTAAACATCCTTTTAACGTGTCAGTAGAGCAACGTCTGAATAGTTGCTTAAATTGCACCACCTCTATTTAGTGGTGCAATACCATGAAAATTTAATCGTTACTACACGACTTTTAATTCCATCATTTTTTCAGCAAGTGTCCATAGGGCTTTATTTAATTTTATACCCTGATCAATTCCTGTTACCTTTCGAGTACGAAAACGCTTGGGATAGCCATGCATATCTTTTGTGTACCCACTTATTCCACCCTTGACAACATTTTCTTGAAGAACATTAAACACCGTAAATAAATCATTCGAATTTGCATCTTCTCTTCTACGAGGAGCAAGCAATTTTAGTGGCGCAACATCCTGCCCTATGTCGCTGTCTTCAAATCGCAATGTATGTGCTGCTTCGGCAAATAATTGCTTTTCCTTTTGATCCAGCGTAACTGAAGCCATTTTATGTGATGACTCAATCATTAACTGTGAGTCTTCGATAATTTTATAAGTACCCTCAATAATATTACCAACAATATCGCCCTGGTGGCGCACTCTCATTTCATCATATGAATGACCAGCTACAAGGCCATTACTGCAAACAAGACGGAACACACCTGCATTTAAACGATAGGAAGACAAACCATCATGAGAATTAACAAGTACGAGCTCAGGAAATAAGTGGGTAAAAGATGGTTTTGTATCACGATGACGAAAACGGATCATGTGCTTCGTGTACGCTTTTTTTGCTTGCGAACGACAATTACTTTGATGAGCCCATGTTGGATAAAACCCTTCTTGCATTAGCCCTTCAATGACATTGATTGTTGAAATATGTTGGTATTTATCGCTGGTGTGTTCTGCGCTTTCTTGAGTGAAGATTGATGGTGCTTTATGTCTTAACATATCAATAGTTAAGTAATTGGTATTTATCATTTTTGTAATCCTTATTTGTGGTTTAACCCTGTGTCCCTATTGGACATTTTTATAATAACAAAACCTGATGCCGATGTCAACAAAAAAACGCGACAAAAAATTGTTGATATTTTAAAGTGTTCTACTTATAATAAAAATGTCCAATCAACTTGGGACACAGGGTTAAACCACAAAATTAAGGAATAAGACAATGACTATTAAGCTTTGTATTAGCTACTATGACAATCATAACCATTGGTTATACGGTGAAACTGATAATGGCAACAAGTATCTATTTATTGATGAATCGCGTGAAGATAAAAGAGCTTATTGTCCAGTGCTCTATACTTGCACTCGCAACGGTTTACCCTATATCCCGCTTTATGATGAGAATTATGAAATTGAGTATGGATTGAATCCATGTATGGGATAAATCCATTGTCAAACGTTTTTCAAGTGTATATGCAGTATATACTGCGATTCTTGAATATTTAAAATAAGTCTGGCAACTAACTGGGTATATAAATGAATTTGGATTGGCTAGAAAATCTAATTCTGTAAATAGTTTATCTACCGTTTTAATAAATGAGGCCTTCATGAAAGAACAATTGCAAATTGTCTTAAGAAAAAATCGCCGATCAGGTGATTTAATCCAGATTGCACGAAAGGCAGACAAGAAAAAAATCATCCATAGCTATCAAGAAGGAATCGACCCCTTATCGGACGTCTCCCTTTTAAATAAGGCTGAGCTATTTGAATTGAAGTGGTTTGATCAGATGCTTAAATTTTTCCTTGAGCAAACAGAGAGTCACGCCACTGATTTAGAGCGCTATCGTTTATTTATGCCTGAATCCCTATATCAAGCGATGTATCATCTTTGGGTAAAATGTGATGAGCATAATATTGATTATCGTCCCATGGATTCCATAATTAAATCCATTATCAACAAAATTAAAGCAACTGAAACCAAGCTTTACGAAAAAACGGGGGAACGATTTGATGTATTAAAAGATATTAATTTTCGCGAACTCAACACAGATCCTGATAAAGACGCACAAGATGCAAAAACTATATTTAGTACATTGATTGAAACCCCGAGATTTTTTGATTTATTTAATCAAGTGGCACAATCAAAATATCGGAAATTATCAAACATCAAAGAAGAACACTTTAAAGGGTACGCAAAAGCACATCGTGTGCCGCCAAAATGGGTTTATGCTTGCGCTATTGATGTCATTGCCAAACAAATCAACCCACTCTCCATTATTACAGAAAATTGTTTATTCGTGCTTTGGATTAAGCCAAGCCTTCGCGCCGGGATAAGTAAAGATACGCTGCTTAAGCAGCTAGATAAATGGGGTGTTAGTCACCTTATTATTGAGAAAACCATGCAATCAGAGCTTGTTTAGTTAAGCAGATATTGTAAAAAGAACGTGGAGTATTTGTCATTAAATCCTGGAAGCCATTTCAGTACAAAGGTACATCCTATCAATTAAATCATCTTGATGAATTTAATTGGGAATTCATTCAACCTGCGATTAAAGATAAGCCCGAAAAGCGCTATTCTTTTGTTATTGCGTTTGGACTGCATTGTTTTACCCGTGGGCTAAATAGCCACACGCAGGAGACTTGGCAAGACATTGAAATGGAGCTTATTTATTCAGACTCCAGAGAAAAACGTATTTTTTGTTTTTCTCGCCATGAATTATCATATCTCTTGCCTGAAATTGCCAAGCAAGTTGATCATCGCTCTTGCTTCCATACTGGAAAAGGAAATTTTTTTACCATCGAACTATCCAATCAACAGGAGTATGAGGTCTATTTTAAGGTTTCAAAATCAGGAAAGGGGTTGCTTCGTTTGTTTATAGAAAGCGCTTACGTACGCGACAAACAGCACGCATCTTCACGCCCACCAAAGAAAAAAATATCATTTTTTGTTATAGCTCATCACGTACAGTCAAATAAGCCAATAAAAATACCACCCAAATAAAAAACCCTGTAAAACAGGGCTCTTTATAAAATAAACTAGGCTCGCTTTATAATCGCTCTTGGGCGGATACCGACCTAAGGTCGGTGGAGGAGTGCGTGGCTCTCACCATCCTGTTCATACACTCTGTAACCTAATTATGGCAGGTTATTGTTCAAGTATCAAATTATTTTTGGAATTTATACTCTATTTCTATCTGATTTAAAGAGTCTTGGAAACTCTCCCGTTTCATGTCGCTCAACGATTGAATTAATATTATGCCCACGAAACTCATGCTCTGACCACTTGCCATTACATTTCACCAGAGCCATCACCATTTCGATTCGAGTCATTAATCGTTCGCTGTACCCAGGCCAATCTTCATAATGATTTGTATCAACAAATTAAAGACGATGATCAATTGATCATTGCAGCTGTCCAGGCAATGTCAATTATATATAAAAAAATTATGCTTGGATCAGGGTATGGGTACTCTTTAAAAGTAACAGAGAAATAACACCAAGAAATGTCTTACAAAATAAACAGCATAATGGCTAATGTCTTAATAGAGAAGAAAGACTATACTGGATTTGTTTGGTGCAGCTGGAATGTTGACAGGATGTTCAGACACTAGCGAGTTCATGGATGAACTCAAATCAATGGCATTTACAGCTGCACACAGGCACAATATTTCACCTCATCTCTCATCCTAATTTTTATAAGATGATACTGGGCTACCCAACTAACTCTTTAGCCTTATCCCAAATATGCATCAACTCATCAACTGGCAGACCTTCGAGGTTAATCAATTCACGTTCCTCAGCAATCAGTTTAACCGCTCGTAATCGCCTTTCGAATTTAGTTAATGATTGTCCAAGGGTTACTTTAGGACTTAATTTACAAAAAATACACAGGGAAAACACAGCGTGGAGTAAATCGCCAATTTCTTCTTGTAAAGCGGTTTGATTCGCCTTAGAAGAGTCATGTTCCAGGTGCTCTTTGATTTCATCACACTCACTGTGAATTTGATTCATGATTTGGTCTGCACTTTGCCACTTGAACCCAAATTGGGAGGCTTCTTCCTCCAGAGCACTAATTTTATTTAAAAGTTCCATGTTCAACCTAAGGGTGATTTGATGAGTGTCATAAATTTTGTCAAACTACTACCATGAAGCCTACATCACAAATTGATAACTAAAGCTGATTTTACAACGGTTAGGGTCTGCGCGTAAAATAGCTGATTACTTCTCTTTAATAATAAGCATTTAATGTCCAGTGCAAACACAGAACAGTCGAGCTTATCGTCCCAGAAAAAAAATCAATCGAGCACTTGGAATCATCCTGTTCCACTAACTCATGTGTTAAACAATGAAACCCCCTACCCATTCGATGCGTTACCCAATATTCTGCAACAAGTGGTTAATGCCTATCAAAATTATGGTCAACAACCTTTGCCCCTAGTCGTAAGTGGCGCCTTAGCTAATCTGTCTCTGGCCTGCCAAACCCTTGCCAATGTAGCCCGTGACAACTATCTGGTTAGCCCTGTGTCACTTTATTTTCTGGTTATTGCAAGCTCAGGGGAACGCAAAAGTGCTGCTGATAATGTGTTTTCTAAAGCCATTCGTCAATGGGAAGCAACTATCCGTAAAAAACGCGAACCTGAACGATTAAGCGCTTTAACCCAACATAAAGCCTGGCAGATGGAGCGAGATGGGCTGCTTACTCAAATCAAACGTACCGTATATTCGGGTGAAGACAGCGATTATTACAAAGATTTACTCGATGATCTGGTTCATCAAGAGCCAGATATACCCATACAACCGACCCTCTACTTTGAAGATGCAACCCAAGAAGCATTGGCAATCCATCTGGCTCACGGCTGGCCAAGTGCCTCTCTTTGGTCAGATGAGGCAGGCATAATCCTCGGCAGTCACAGCATGCAATCGAATCCCATGCGATTTGTAGCGTTGCTCAATCGGTTATGGGAAGGAAAATCTTTTGCAGCCCATCGAAAGACCTCAGAAAGTTTTATCATCGAGAACAGACGTCTTACTCTGAACCTGATGATGCAACCCTTATTGCTTCATCAGATGATTAACCAGGCCACTGGAATCAGCCGTCAAAGTGGTTTTTTGGCGCGCTGCCTTCTCGCCTACCCAGACAGCTCCATGGGAACACGATTTTACCAAGAGCCTCCAGAACAACTGGTCGGTTTAAATGAATACGAGCAACGCATTACTGATTGCCTAAATCAATCACAACGCTTAAACCAGACCGGGTGTATTAATCTACCCATCCTAAAAATGAACCCGCAAGCGAAGCACTTATGGATTCAATTCTTTAACAGCATTGAAGCAGGATTAACTGCCCAGGGACAATGGATGGAAATTAAAGACTTTGCGAGCAAGGCGGCTGAAAATGCAGTGCGTCTTGCCGCCTTATTCCATCTCTTTTCAGGAAAAACAGGTGACATTAGTGTGGAGCACATTGAACAAGCGATTACCTTAATGCACTGGTACTTACATGAAGCAAGACGATTATTAGAACCGCAGTTAACACAGCCCAATATTGAAGATGCTAAAAAGTTGCTTTTTTGGCTCTTGGAGCAAAGGCCACAAACCACAACGCCAAGAGACATTTTGCAATTTGGACCCTTGCGTAGCAAAACACAAAGAGATAATGCATTAGAAATGCTGATGGAACATCAGTGCATTCGTCTGGTCAAAACCGGGAATAAAACAGGTATTGAGATTAATCCTCTGTGTAAATAATCGGAATCGAATCTCAATCCCTGCTACTTTTGCTACATTGAAGCAATTTAGTCTTAAACCACCCCATTTCCCTATTCTAAACAAGCGGTTAACCCAACTAATACAACGCCTTAACGTTATTAAGCTAGTTCATAATCACCATAATAAGCGTAGCAAACTGGATGCTACATCATTGCTACGTATTGCTACACTTAAAAACCATTGCAAAGACATCCTCTTATAGTCAAAAGAGGTTGTGCTCAGTGCTAGTATAGGCTTTAAGCGGTTGCATTATTTTCGGTTTGAAAAGACAGCCTCTTTTAGCCAATCTATTGATAAATTGCAATGTAATTTGAAAATTAATGTGCGTGCTTATGGTAAATAGTAGAATTTGTTTTTTTTATTAAAAGCTCTGCGGGAATTTTAAGCCCCTCATTTAATTTTCTAATCATTGCTAATGTCAGCTCACGTTTTCTATTTAAAATCTCAGAAATTCTGGCACGCGTACCAATAAATACTTGTAAATCCTTCCGTTGCAAGCCACGGCTTTCCATCCAATAATTAAGTGCATCCACCGCATCTGGAAAATCAATTGGGTAGTGTTCTTCTTCATATACTTGAACCAATGTTGTTAAAATTTCTAACTTATCACCTTCAGTGGTGTTTGGCTCTGCATCAAATAATTGAGAAATTTCATTCATTGCGCCTTGGTAATCAGTCTCTGTTTTAATTGGTTTAATGTTCATGGTATCCCCTAAATTTTTGTTACATCAATTTTGTCATATTCTTTATGTGTTCCAATAAAGCGAATATAGACAAGACTAAACTTGTAATTTATGGCCACAACTAAACGATAATTATTACCTTTAATATTAAAGACCACCCGATTGTTGCTAACTATACTCGCATTTTTATAGATGCTTTTTATATCATTGGGGTCACCCCAATTTGCTTGTTTCGCATCCGCATACCATGCTTGCAATGACTTTGTGGCATCAGGAAAGCACTCACAAAATTCTCTAATTATTTTTTTTGAAATTATTCTCATAATTAATTATAGGACGATCCCGTGGCGGGATCAATAAAAAATGTTACCTTTTAGGTTTTATTTCAAAAAATATAATATGCCAGGTAACGGGATCACAGCAATGTGATCCTGTTACCTGGCAAGTGGTTCGCTTTATTCTTGATAAAAGTGAAGGAACTATCGGTGAAATTATAACGTTACTCACCAAGGCAGCCATAATTGCCATCGAATCAGGAGAAGAAGTAATCGGCTTTGTTGCGTAACTATCCGCCCAATATTCCTTCACTAATTTCAGACGGATCGGTAGCTTTGAGGCATTCCTAAAGCTGTCATTTTATTGAGCGCACCACAGGCCAATTTGGCTTCCTGTTTTTGTCTCGTGATATCTCTTGCGTGCATCGAATCTCCGAATATTTTTTGATAACGCTGAACAGCCAGTTCAGAATAATTCCGGCGGCCATAATGTCTGTGTTTTTGCCAACCCATCCGTCCGATCTCTTCAATTTCACGAATATTCCGGTTCCGTAGATCAGCTGCTTTATCGTTTTCAACAGCGGAAGATCGAGGCGGAATGACCACGTCAGCACTGGGTGAATGCGCTGTCACGGCATCGTAAACTGGCGTTTCATCGTATGCGCCATCAGCTGAAAAATGATCAATAGGTTCTTGAATCTGTTCCAGCAAAGCCTCAACCTGGCTTTCATCATGACTGAAACGATCAGTCAATTCACAGGCTTCAATATAATGATCCTGATTGACTGCTACATGTAGTTTTCGCCAGCTGGCCTTGCTGGATAGTTCATATTTTTCCTGATGCCACTCACCACGGCCAAAGCGCTTCAACCCTGTGGAATCAATAGCTATCGCATGTACCGCGGCATCAGGGCTATCTTTTTTAACTCTGTATTTTGGAATTTTTATATCAAGTTCCGCAAGCCGTTTGCTTAAAACGGTGTAGTCTGGGCAGAAAAGATCGACCCTCAACTGTCTAAATAATGAATCAATAAAGCCTTGGGTTTGTCGCAGCGGCAACCGATAAACTAGCCGTATCTCATGGCAAGTTCGGATGGCAAAATCACTATAACGCTTGGGCGCGCCTTGTCCTGTATACACCCGATCTTTTTCGTACCACAGCGATATGGCTTCCTCCGAAAGCCATACATCGATACTTCCTCGGCGACGAAGGGCATCATTGTATTCTGGCCAATTATTCAATTTGTATTTTTGTTTCGGGACGTCCCAGCCCTTTTTCTCTGCATATTTATTTGGCACAACCAAACCACCAGACTAAAATTTCAATGGCAGTCATGGTATCATCTGAATGGTGTATTAGATTGGGTTTGTTCAATTAATGAGTTACGCAACAAAGCCTTCTGTAGAATCTCTTTTTGATAGCATTTTGAATTTAGAGGCGAGCTCTTTACGCGTGCCAGATAGTGTTGAACAACAATTTGTTATTCACCCTGAAATGGTTTTGTCGTGCCTGGATTATTTTGCGGTTTTTCCTGATGATCAGTTAGTTAAAAATAAAGAGCACCAGCTGTCTCTTCTTTTTAATGAGGCATTCACGAGGTTGCGTTATAAATTAGATAATCAAGACACTAACGCACAAGCTATTTTAAAGTATCTCCATCAAGCATTGAAACAAATATTTCAAGCCTTGAGCACAGAGAAAAAGATGCTCATTAGTAATGCTCTGCATGAATCCAAGCTCCCTACTCCAGAGTTAGATTATGATATCAATACCTATGCTCCCGCTATTTTAGACAATTTACCTGATATTGCGCCCCAATTGCCTGCTTTTTTAGATCTGATGCGCCGTGAAGGAGGAATAAATACCTCATTTGAATTATATGACTTTCTGATTGCTCAAATTCAACTTCAGCCAATAGAAATACAATGTGCTTTAATCCATGAGCTCATCACCGCAAAAAATGCATTTGTACAGGATGTGGGTGTATTTATGTTGCTACATCCAAAAAAATCCATTCGTTGTATGGTTCCACTAATGTGGCTACACAGTTTTGCTGAAAATATGGCACTGGCTTCTCCTATTTCTCTACGTCGATTTATTGTCATAAGGAATTGGTTACCCCACAATGAGCAAGCATCGATTGATACACTCATTCAACAAGTTCGTAAAAAAGGAATCATGCCGGCACCCCATCCTTCCTCTAAAATAACAAAATTAATTTCATCGAGTGTTGATGGTGCAGGTGTTCAGTGTATTCTCTTTGAAACAAAAGCAAAAAATCAACGAACGATAGCAGGATTTCTTCTTAAAGAGGGTATTGGTATTAGAGAGCCGTTTGTGATGCATAAAGCTCATGCAGAGGAATTTTCAGGAATTCTCGAAAGAAATACATTGCCTTCAAAATTTGTTACCACAACCTTTGTTTCAAAACTTGTCGGGCACTTTATTTCTGTTGGTCAAAAAAAAAACCACACCCCAGAACCATCATTTCTGGAGGTAGTGGAATTATTTGGTGCGCAAAACTGGCTTCCTCAGCCTATTAACCCAATGGCTGAGATCAGTCGGATAAAAGACCAGGAAAAATTAGATACTAATGATACTGCTTTAGTTGATCTGGCATTAAAAGCGAGTAGCCTCTGGCCAACAACAACAGATTTTGGCAACTCGTGGTTTGAAACAGGGGATCGCGTCAATCAGGTTATTACAGAAGCTGTTGAAATGCACTCTAAAATAAAGAAAAAGAATCCAAAAGAGTCCCTACCTAAAATTACTACCCGTGCTTTTATGACAGGTGAATTACTCGATAAATGGAGTTTCATATTGATAAGAATGCTTTTATGGCACCGCTCCAAGAGTGTTAAAGGAGAACAATGGAAATATTTTTTGGTCATTGCTGAGTTGTTGTTGCAAGGCTACCCTGTAGAAAATATTCCACTCATGGAACAAATTACTGAGCGTTCCGTCGCCCATGCTGTGCGTTGGCAAATGACTCATTGAAATAGATTCATTGACAAGGACTTCTGGCTATTGTCATCGTCTTCTGAAAGTGACAGGTATTAGCAAACGAGGTGATAAATATTTACGAACGTTATTAATACATGGCGCTCGTTCGGCGCTAAGTTTTACTAAACATAAAGATGATCCCTATGGGAATTGGCTAATAGCAAAAAAGGAATCTCTAACTTTTAATAAAGCAGCTGTAGCTTTAGCTAATAAAAATGCTCGAATCATATGGTCATTATTGAAGACTGGGGATGAGTTTAATCGTGACAAAAAAATGGTAGCTGCTTAATACTCAATATTGAGTGGTATAATTTAACATAATGAAAAAATCACAAGTTTGCTTTAGTTAATTTTTAATGATGGTTAATAGGTCAGACCAACTCTTTTAAAACCTGTTAAGAAACACGGCACTTAGATGCCATGGCTTTGATTAGGAAAAAGAGTGCGGATTTACATCAGGGCGCAAGCTTAGCTTAGACGCCGAATATATGACTGCAACTTAAACCTATAACATTGTAAAAAATTGGCTTGCAAAACGGGATGGTTCATATATGTTTCTTAACCCCACGCAGTGTCTTCTTTCACAAAATTCAGGCGGATCGACGGCTTTGAGGCATTCCCAATGAAGTCATTTTATTGAGCGCACCACTTGCTAACATGGCCTCTTGTTGTTGACGGATAAAATCTCGTGCGTGCATCGCATCTCCAAATGTTCGCTGGTATCGTTGGACACCCAATTCGGAATAATTTCTCCGGCCATACTGCCTTGTTTTCTGCCACTGCATGCGCCCCATGGTGTCAACTTCAATAATATTACGGTTACGCAAAGACGAGGCTTTATCGTTCTCAACTGCGTTGGCACGTGGTGGAATAACCACATCAGCATCTGGTGAGTGCGCCGTTACCGCATTATAAACAGGCGTTTCGTCATAGGCGCCATCGGCAGAAAAATGGTCTATTGAATCAGTAATTTGTGCCAATAATCCCTCTACCTGCTGGTCGTCGTGGCTAAATCTGTCTGTCAATGCGCAAGCTTCAATATAATGGTCCTGGTTGATAGCCAGATGAAGTTTACGCCAGCTCGCTTTGTTGGATAGCTTGTACTTCTCCTGGTGCCACTCACCGCGCCCAAATCGCTTTAGTCCAGTAGAATCAATCGCTATGGCATGGATGTCAGCATCCATCTTATCCGTTTTTTTGTACCGCGGAACTTTTATATCTAACGCGCCAAGTCGCTTGCTCAGCACACTAAAATCAGGACACAATAACGAAATCTTCATTAATTGAAACAGAGAGTCAATAAAGCCCTGACACTGCCGAAGCGGTAGTTTGTAAACCAACCGGATCTCATGGCACGTGATGATAGAAAAATCTGTGTAAAGCCTGGGCGTACCTGTACCATCATAAACTCTGTCGGCTTCATACCAACGCGATATCGCATCCTCTGATAGCCAAACTGTAATGTTACCTCGTTGGCGCAGGGACTCAGTATAGTCCGTCCAGTTTGATACTTTATAGTTTTGTTTCGGGACGTTCCATCCCTTCTTCTCTGGATATTTGTTCGGCATGAATCCGACGCCTTGTTTTAAATTTGGTGGAGGCCATAATAACAACACCCTGATATCTATACCTGAATCAGGTCAGTTATTGAGCTAAGAAACAAAGCCTCGTTCCAGTAAACGAGAGTTGATTAGGACGGTAACTTTAGTGTTATCCTCTGGTCTGGAGAATAGCACTATGAAATAGGTTGATATTGATATTATATTTACAATCATCTCTTCATTAGATCAAAGTGAATAATAACCACATCGTGGCTATGATGGTTTGAGGCTACATCATCGGAATTAGTGGATTAATGAGTGGTCGGAAATTTTGCCGGTTCCGGGCTAGAACCCCTGATAGGTGCCAGCTCTCATTCTGGTCGTCGCACCTTTATTACTCGTTTGATTGAACAAGGAGCTGATATCAAAGCGGTATCACGACTAGCAGGTCATGCTAGTATTGTGACGACCTCTGAATACGTAGAAGATAATCCAGATCGCTTAAAACGCATTTCCAGCTTGGCTATATTTTGATGTCCTGTTTTACTAATCTATCTTGCTTACATCTTATCCATTTACAGACGTTTGGAAGATAGCAAGATTTGAAAAAAAAAACCGTTCATTAAAATCCATCAAGAGTAACAGGTATGTATCCATTTTTGATTAAAAGGAAAAGGGCATAGATACAATTGGTTATAATATATCCACACACTGTAAAAGCTAATTTAAACGCATTGTGAAAGCGATCGTTTACAGCCACCCTTTTATATTAGCCTGGCATCGATCTCTTTCTAGGAGCAAAATACAAAGGCAGTGTTTTCGTGGACATGATTGCATTTGTTTCGAATTTAAACAATTTCTTTAAATAGATTCTACCCACTCTTCAAGCCTCTCTACTTTTTTATTAATTTCATTTTCATAAGACATTATGAATTTTATAAATTGATCTTGTACTAAGATGTGCTCTAATCCATCTTTTTCATAGAATGCTCGATAAATACTTTTTGCGATTATGACCTTAAAGCCACTTTCCATTTCAGCTCTCGTTTCGTCATCCAATAGAAAAAATGTATCCTGTCAGAATCGCCGGGTAAGTGTCTGCCACTGAGTCCGGATTAATCCGAGCCGCGCGCGTCAGCAAGCGGAATTCTTTAAAAATATTCAAAATACCTATTGACACGGTTTTTCTGTAAAACTGATGTTTTTCCATATCAAACGTAAGTCATGCAATATGCATGCCCTAAGATCCCCAAGATCACAATGTAGCCCCTTTCACTAATAAAACATCTCCCTCCTGAGGTCAGATTTTTTCTTAGCCCTTAGTGGCGTTAAAACTCGAAAAATGCGTTCAAAAAAAGTCATGTTATGATTGCCGTATCAGCATTAGTAACGCAGTGGTAGATGATGAAACGCCAAGAAATCAAACAAGTTTTAGATGAGTTAACAAAAGATATCGATAGTCTTGCCGACAAAAAGGCCGTGACTATCATTAAGGTATTGGTTAATTTGGTCGAAATGCTTGCCGAAGAAAATGCTTTGCTCAGAGAGGAAAACCAAGTATTACGTGATGAGATAAACCGCCTTAAGGGTGAACAGGGCAAACCTAATATTCGCGGTCAATCCAAAGGTAGCAATGGCGATAATACAGGCAATTCCAATCATTCATCTGAAGGAGATCGCAATAAACGTGGTAAAGGGAACAATAAAAACACAGGCAAAGACAAAAAAAACGTACGTATTGATAGACGTGTTACGATTGCTCTGGACAAAGCAACGCTGCCAGATGACGCCAAGTTCAAGGGTTTTGAGATTCGAATCATCCAGGATCTAAAAATCATCACGGATAATGTTGAATTCAAGCTGGAAACGTATTACTCACCATCTTTGAAAAAAACCTTTATTGCGCCGATTCCTGGCGAATATAAGGGCAGTGAATTTGGTCCTGGGGTTAAAGCGCTGGTCATCACATTATACCGTGATGCAGGGATGACGGAGAGCGCCATTGAGCGCTTTTTAAAAACATGTGGTATTCAAATATCACATGGTAAAATTGCTTCCATGCTGACAGAAGGCAATGATATTTTTCATCAGGAAAAAGAAGATATTGTCGATGCCGGTAGCAACGCAGGCTTGTACCAGCAGATGGATGACACAGGCAGTCGTGTTAACGGCAAAAATCACTACACCCATGTTTTATGTAATGACTTTTTTACAGCATACTTCACTCGTCGTAAAAAAGATCGCTTGACCTTATTGGAGTTGCTGTGTCGAGACCAATTAAAGTTTATGTTTAATCAGGAGGCTTATGAGTTAATGGATGAGTTTGGTCTCGCAAAAAAATGGTTGGATCAAATTAAACCAATGCTGCATGCACAACCCCTCACACGTGAATCAATCGATAGTTTGATGGGAACACTTTTTCCAAATCCAAAAAAACACAGCACGAATCGACGCATAATTCTTGAGTCAGCAGCTCTTGCCTATTATCAGCACTCGAAATACTTCATCCATTATTTAATGACAGATGATGCGCCTCAGTTTAATAAATTGGCCCTACATCATGCGCTGTGCTGGATCCATGAAGGTCGTCATTATAAAAAACTCACTCCATTCTCAGATATGAATCAGAATATATTGGCTGTATTTCTTGAGCAATTATGGGATTTCTACCATGCATTATTGACTTACAAGACGGCTCCATCTCAATCAATGGCCCAACAACTATCAATGCAATTTGATACTTTGTTCGCAACCACGACAGGCTATGATGTTTTAGATCAACGCATTGCAAAGACACGTGCTAAAAAACAAGCGTTATTATTGGTGTTAGACCATCCATTTCTGCCATTGCACAACAATGCCTCTGAATTAGGGACACGGTTTCAAGCAAGGATACGCGACATCAATCTCCAAACGGTCTCCCAAAATGGCACCAAATCAAAGGATACGTTTGCCACGATTGTACAGACGGCCAGAAAACTGAAAGTTAACGTTTATCAGTATATTTACGATAGGGTGACTAAAAAATTTGAAATGCCATCATTGGCTGAATTAATCTTACTTAAAGTGCGGCAGGTTCCATGCACCACATAAGCATCTCGAGATAATTCCGCTTGCTGACGCGCGCGGCTCGGATTAGTCCGGGCTCAGTGGCAGACACTTACCCGGCGATTCTGACAGGATACGAAAAAATGTATCAAAAATTATTTTACGTAAATATTTTTGATATGCTATCTCATGTTCCTTAGTTGATCTTTTATCTTCTTGCCCCCTCTTAATCTTGGGTTGTTTTGTAGATTGATAATCATCAGCAAGAGCACACAACAAATACTTTCCTAAATTTTTAATTTTTCCAGACTGGTAACTTGGGGATAGTTCGATTATTTTAATTTTCTCCTTAATATAACTTTCCTCATAACTGGAAACCACTTCTGTAAGCTGTTTTTTAGATAAACCATATACCCCTTTTAATACACTTAATAATGACTCGGAATTAAGTTCAGAGGTAACAGAAGCAGCGTCAATTACAACTCTGTTCTTGATAGAAAATTGGATTGCAACAACTTGTCTATTTTGTTTTTTAAACTTACTCTCTACAAACAGAGCAGAATATTTATTTACCTCTTCTACAGATTTGTCGATCACTCTTGTTTTAAAATCTCTAAATATCTTATATTTATCTTCATCAACACCCATAAGTTTTCTAAATTTATCTAATTCAAACCAAGGAGTTTGACCAATATCTTGATATCGATTGCAATTTTCATAAAGGGCAAGTCCATAGCTAGATTGAAATTTCGCTTGAATTTGCATATTTAATCGTCCATAGACACTTGGGTGATATAGCAATTTTCTCATTTTCCCAGAATATGAATATGTGCATAAAGAACCATCTATAGAGGCATCGGCTATTATTGAACTTGCATTCCAAACCTTTTCTTTATCTACTTTATCGCCATCGACAATATTCCATTCAACTACTGTTGCAAGCAAATCCATTAAGGCTTGTTTTATTTTCTTATGATCATGACTGTCGTAATCGATTAACTTAGTTAAGGTAGAAATTTGAATCTCATGTTCATCTTTAATTAACAAATTATCATAAGCATGAAAAAGAAGGGCATTGGAAATCTTTCGCTGTAATAATGAGATTTTGCTATTAGAATGAATCACAGCAACATGCTTTTTTAGTTCCAGTGTACGTTGATTTACTCCTTCGGCTTTTTCCTTATTCATTATTATTATTCTCCTTTCACAGCATAATTATTATTTAATTAATTTATTTATAATCAATAGGTTACATGTTAGTTCAGTGACTGAACATTTGCATGGATTGTTAAATTCCCTCCTGCAAACGTCACATTAGGGACTCCCGCAAACGTCACATGGGAATCATGTCTCTAAAAATAAAATCGTTATAAATAAATAATTATTATTTAATTATCTTATTATTTTTCAACAAGTTACGCATAAGTTCAGTGACTGAACTTTTATCTAAGTAATCTCTGAACTATTGCTGTTCTTAATATTTTACTTTGTACTCCCTCGATAGAAGGGTAATTACGTCTAATCTCGACAATTGCGTTATCTATTTTTGTTTTTAACTCTTGATCTATAGAAATAGAATCAAGTTTTCCAAAATTCTGCATTTGTTCATTTATATTTACTAATTCACTAAAATTATCAGTAGCTAATAACTCATTGACTGCTTCCGAAACCCATTTACTTTTCCCTTTAAGATCATATCCTTCAGAGACGATTCGTTCCCTTATTTCAATAATAATTCCTTCCGGTATACAATAACTTAATCTGACTTTGTTTTTTGTTTTAGCAATACTACTCATGTAATAGCTCCAACTTTCTGACTAATGTTTTAAAAGCATCAGATATGCATTTAGGACTTTCGAAGTCAAGATTATCAATTTCCATCTCCAAATTAGAAATATCTGGATTTGTTATCAACGACTTAAGAATAATCTCTGCAACTCTTACATTGGGAGTTTTACCAAAATTTACAGAAAGGGTAGGCCTACCAGCTTTTTGAATAACAATGTTTTCTAATGAAGATTTTTTTTGTGTTAATTTATCTTTTTCTAAATAACTCTTAAGCTGTTTAAGCGTAGCGCCATTTAAACATTCATCCAGAGCCTTTTTTCTCAAATTTATAGACGCTATGTTAGAAATAACAGCGGCTTTTTCCAAGCTCCGAATTTGATTTTTCGCTATAAGTTCCTTTATATCACCATCTGCCTCTAGAACTGTTTTTAAATTCATTGCATGTGATTTAACACACCCAACTAGTTGACTGATATCTGTTATAGTTACTTCACGTGATGAGATCTGATTTTGTCTTGCATATGCATCAATGATTTTTTCTAAATTATCAATTTTTTCTGCTAAAGATAAATCTGAACGCTCAATATTTTCAATCCATTGTAAAACTCTGATTTTAACTTCATCAGGCTTTCCATCCAGAATTTTGGCTTGGATATCAGCTTTTTCCGCCAATCCTGAGGCCAAAGTTCTTCTTTCACCAGCAATTAATCGATACTTTCCATTATGCTCATATACGATTACTGGATTAATGATTCCTTGTTCTTTAATGGAGTTTGCTAAACTTTGAAGAGATTCAATCTCTTGAGTTTTCTGCTCGAAAAATGGATCATCATTAGTAATCCCATTCGTAATATCATCTAAAGATATTAGCAGAGCCCTAGGATTGTCAGGATCTGTCTCAATTTTACTTAAGGGAATTACATCTACTCTCAGATCGCTCGAATAATTGTGTGCGGCTGCGATAGTTTGTTCTAAACCATCTGATAAAGAACTACCTATAGAAAATACTTTTTTCTTAGCCATGTTTAAATACCTTATCTGTTATGTACTTACATGCATTTTCATATTCTGAACGCTCAATGCTTTTGAGTGGCAATTCAAATATACTTTTGGGATGCGCGTTATCAGCTAAAATCTCTGTGTAAATAGCGCGTTTTTTTATTTCATGAGGTATAACGTAATTTGATATAAACTCTTTATTCTTTAAGTCGTTAAGAAAACTTTTATGAATATTAATATTTCTCATTTGGTTAGGTAAAATACCAACTAATTCAATAGGGTTATCTTTATTTCTAGAGTAAGTCTCTTGTTTCCAGAGTTGTAACATTCCGTAAATCCCTTCTATAGAGAATTGCTCCATTTGCGCAGGAATTACTAAATGCGTCGCTGCTTTTATAGCCGAAATAGTCAGTGGTCCCTTTGATGGTGGTGTATCAATGATGATGACATCATAACTAGCCTGCACTTCTGGCTGTTCTATAAATTTTTTTAATTGGAGATGAACTTTATCTTTAACCTCAGATTTGGTAACTGCTTCAGCCTCTTGTAATTTTATTGAGTGGGCAGGGGCTATTTCAAGGTTTTCAATATTTGTAGGGTAAGGAATAACTTCTTGACCATAAAAAATATTAGCTATGCCGCTACGCCCATCCCAGTCATGATCAACATCTGGTTCATAATCTGGGTGTAAAGGGGGTATCTTGCCTCCTTGATAAGCTGGATCATAAGTCATTTGTAAATAACGTCCAGAAAAATTAGCTTGTGGATCCAAATCTATCGATAAAACTCTTTTATTAGCAATCAATGCAAGATATTCAGCTAATACAATAGAATTTGTTGTTTTTCCTTCCCCGCCTTTATGAGTTGCATTTACAATTACTTTAGTCATAGTCTTTCAATCTGCATAGTATATGTAATAACATATTATATGTTTATGGATGTCATATGCAATAGGAATGAAAAAAAGCAACAACAAACGTTTGTTTTATTGTTTAATATTGTTTAATAAAGATGTTTAGCATCTATAACACCATGATTATTATAAATAATTCTAGTGTATATGTGACATTTGCGGGAAGAAATGTGACATTTACGGGGATATCTGTGACGTTTACAGGACTGTTATGCGACGTTTACAGGAATATCATGTGACGTTTACAGGGAGCGAGTGACGTTTACAGGCTTGGAGAGGAATTATTACTTCAAGAAATATATTAATGAGAAGTACATTCCCTCAAGTTACAGGGATGAATTTTACAACATTCAATATGATGCAAGGCTTATTAATTTATCTAATAAGTTTATTTATTCTTTTTTTAATGAATTGAAGCAATAGTCAAAATAGCACTGGAAAAAAATACATAAGGCATGCAGAATTACTTTGCTCAAATTTATTACTTTTAAGATTAGGACATGATATGGATTTTGGAAATAAAATTCGAAGGAAGGGGATAGTTTATTTACACTGGTTAAACGGAATAACCACATTTAGTTTTGCTATCCTATTCTCATCATTGTCGCTTTACTTAACAAAAAAAATTGGTTTAACCCAAACGGAATCTAATGGAGTTGTGGGATTTTTTCTCGCTGCAAATTTTATTCTTCATTTTATTGCGGGTTATATTGGTGATAGGTTGCTGAGCAATAGGTTACTATTTGCTATTTCAATAATAATACAGACATTAGGCGTAATGGTGCTTAATTCTACTGATTCCCTCGTATATCTAGGATTAAGCTTGTTTCTTATTGGTTGTGGCTTGGGTTCTACCTGCATTAACTGTCTTATTACACAACAGTTTGAAAGTCACGAAGATCAATTGAGAGAAAAAGCCTTTTTCCATAATTACAGTGCTATGAATATAGGCTTTCTTTCTGGTTATGTTCTGAGTGGGTTCATTGATATAACCGATAACTATGAACGTTTATTTGAAATGAGTAATTTAATTAACGTCATTACTGTATTTTTTATAATTAAATCATGGAAATATTTTGCTGAAAAATCAGTGGAAACAAAACAGGACATCAAACAGGGAAAGCTTGGCATTATATGTATTATGTTAATTATTCCCATTCTTTTTATAGGCTTTTATCACACTTGGTTAGCTAATTGTCTTATTTTGTTTATAGGCACTACCGCATTAATCTACGTAGCGTTATTAGGGCATCATTTAAAAAATAAGATTGAGAGGAGCAGAATTTATTCCTTTTTGTTTTTAACGGTCACATCAATAATATTTTGGATGCTTTACTTTGTTGGTCCTATGGGCGTCTCTCAGTTTTTGAAGTATAACGTTAGTATATACATAGGGTCTTATTACATTCCTCCTCAGTGGATTATGAATTTAAATTCAATATTTGTGATTATCGGCTCACCTATAATGCTTATATGCTTTGAGAGGTTGCGAAAAAAAGATATAACTATCTCTGTTTCTAAGCAATTTGTATTTTCCCTATTATTTATAGCACTATCTTTCTTAATGCTTGCCATAGGTATACTAGATTCTAGTACAGATGGGCTAACTAGTATGAGCTGGATAGTGGCGCATTATATTCTTCAATCTATTGGGGAGTTGTTAATTGCTCCTGTTGGTTTTGCCATGATAGGGCATCTAGCCCCAGAGAAATTGCAAGGCTTAATGATGGGAATATGGATGATGGTTTCGGGTATATCAGCCACATTATCACATTATTTTTCTAATTTGATGACCAAATCGGGATCAATAAATCCTTTAATTAGCAACGAACACTATATGAATGCATTTAGCCAGCTAGGGTTGTATAATATAGGCGCGGTTTTCTGGACACAAAAAAAGGTTTTTTAAGAGCTATTCTTCTTAATACAAAGAGGAGAATAAAATGTCTAAAAAGCGAGCTTATTATACGGCGGCCAAGAAGGCAAAAATAACGCTAGCTGCGATTGAGGGGAAACTCACACAAGCGCAAATTACCAGTGAATACGGTGTTCACGCAACGCAGGTAAAAACTTGGAAGCAATCGGCCATCAAAGCCATTAACGATTTATTCTCTGGGGCTAATGAAAAAGAAGCCAAGTCCCAAGAGCAGCTTGTTGAGGCATTATATCAAGAAATTGGTCGACTTCAAGCGCAGCTATCTTGGCTAAAAAAAAAGCATGAACTTTAGTCTGGATGAAAAGCGCGTCATGATTGATCCTCTTGCCGAGCTCACCATTCGTGAACAATGCTTGCTATTAGACTTGCCTGTTTCAAGTTATTATTATAGTGCCAAGCCCATTTCTGTCGAAGATGAAGCGCTTATGGCGCTACTTGATGAGCACTATCTGCAGTATCCATGTGTCATGGGTCACGATTACTAGCCCACCCTCTGGCCACTCAAAGTAGCCCACTTAGGGTAAATTTTTTTAACTCACTTGTCATCTACTAAATTAAATTTCGGTATAAATTTTTTCCTGTATGACTCCCCATCAAGAACAATTCGATAAGCTTTATTTACGATACGATCTAATGCTGCGTTTGCCATAACCGGATCATAAAATAGCTCCATCCATCCTTCTATTTTACGGTTAGTAGTTATAATTAGCATAGAGTTTACATGGATAGCTGCTATTAAATCATACAGATCAGTGGACTGTTCTGGCGATAATGCTTTCAGCCCGAAGTCATCTAAAATAAGCACATCGTATCGTGAGTAACGTTTAAAAAGCGCAGTCCATGTTTCATCCGCTCTTGCTTGGTGGAACTGATTTAACAGTTCATTCGCTCTTATAAAGCAGACTTTTTTATGTCGTTGACATGCCATTAGACCCAGGGCTTGAGCCAGGTGAGTCTTTCCGGTGCCAACAGGTCCCATGATGATGACATGGTTTTTTTCTTTGATAAACTTCCCTGTCATCAGGGTGCGGATGGCTTGTGTGACTTGTGTTGAATATCGAGCCAGTTCAAAATTTTCAAAACACTGAGGCTCCTCAAATCGAGCTTGCCTTACACGCCCAGCAAGCAATTTTTGTTGACGAGCCTCATCCTCATCCTGAAACAACATTGAGAGCAACTCTTCATAAGAGAGGGACGCTGCGCGAGCCTGTTCTACTCTTGCTAGCAGTGTGTCTGGGATCCCTGTCAAACGTAGTTTTTTTGCAAGCTCTAACATATTGATATCACTCATAATGAGCCTCCATCGTTGAGCTGTAATCACTTGCTGCGCGAATATAGGCAAAGTTCTCATGATTGGCCGAGCGCTTAGTGGAGAATGTTCTCGTGTCTTTTTTATCCAGGCCTTCCGTGAGGATTTTTTTCAATGATTGATGAGTATAATTATCAAATAAAATCGCGCGTAAACATGCATTTTCAAGGCGCTCATTACCGTATTCCTCAACCAAGCGGATGATAGCCTGGGCTTTTCTTAAGCTCGTTCTAGAGCCTTCAGCCAGTACCTTTGTGACCATTTCCTCCGTTGCCTGACCAATTGCTTTGGCCGCTTCAATACAAACGCCAGCAGTATTTTCTAAGTAATACTTTGCAGAATTATGGTAGTCATTGGGATCCGTTTCCCACTGTCCACGCCCGTAGTTACGAATATGGGTCTTAATCAAAGCATGATTCACATAGGCCTGAACGGTCTTCAAGCCAACTCTAATTTTAACCTTTGTCCCGATATGTATCGTTGGCACAGAATAAAAATTACCAGCAACAACAAAATGATGGTCACGATGAACTTGAGCATCCATCCAAATGGGCATATCAAAAGCGCCTGCTGGCAGTGGGTTTAATAAATTAAATTCTTCATTTTTAAATACGTCAATTGGCTTTTCACCAGTGGTACTGCAGATGACGTGCGATACCTTATTAGCGCACCAATCACGTGCAAAGGCGTTCATCGAGGCCAAATCATCATAGGTTATCCCCGCGATAACCTGTTCTTTTACCAATTGAACACTACGCTCAACCTTCCCCTTGTGCTCGGGCGTTCGAGCCTTCGCCGGATCGGCTATAAAGTCATAAAAGCGAGATAACTCTGCATAGGTTTCATTGACCGTTGGATCATAAATATGTGCTTTAATAATTCCCGATTTCAAATTGTCTAAAAGAATGCAGTTGGGCACGCCTCCAAAAAAATGAAAGGCATTGATATGGCTTTGCGCCCATGATTGCTGATTTTGAGAATGTACAAACTCAACATATCGATACCGACTATGTGATAACGTCATAATAAAAGCGTATGTTTTTTTATTATTGATAAACCCAACAAACGCATAGTCAACTTGTGCTTCATGCCCAGGCTTTGTTAACAAATGTACCGTAGCCTTAGGCAACGAGGGGAAATGACGTTCAATATAACGACTAAGACTTCTTCGACTGCTAACAAGACCATTATCGCTTAAAATTCGGTGTATCTGCATATGGGTAATCCACTTCTCAGTGAGGAGTGATGCTATTTTTTCGTGATGCGCCTCAAGTTCTTTTTCTGATTTATTGGGTCTGTTGTTGGCTGTAGTATTAACGATTTTATTATGTATCTGCAAAGCGATAACTTCGAGCTCATCATTGGAAATATCCTCCTGATAACCCAAATCCTTGGCCATTGAAACGTACTTGCGTATGCTCATTCGTGAAACGCTTAGAGACTTTTCAATATTGCGTTGAGTCATCCCTTTTTTGTGCTGATATAGCACCTCTCTAATTTCTGCCATTGTTTTAATCCTCATCTCATAACAAATCCGTTAGTTATTGGTAATGACCAAACTAACACTGTTTATTTGCTACTCAAAGTGGGACTCAGAGATGGCCATGGAGTGGGCCATTAATCGTGGCCAAACCCGACCTTTAGTGGGCTAGTAATCGTGGCCCATGACACCATGTGAAGGTAAAATTAAGCGGGCAAGATGGCTGTCAAAAGAAGTAGGCTATCCTGTTGGTAAACGTCGAGTAAAAAAGTTGATGGAAATGATGGGGTTATCGACTGTTTACCCAAAGCCAAATACAAGCGTTCCCAATAAGGAGCATGAGGTGTTCCCTTATTTATTAAAAGAGGTGGATATCACCAAACCAAATCAGGTTTGGGCCGCAGATATCACCTACATCCGCATGAAAGGAAAGCATGTGTATTTAGTAGCTATTATGGACTGGTATAGTCGTTATGTGATTGGATGGGCTATTTCACCTACTATGGAGGCTGAATTTTGTATTGAGGCGCTTAGAAACGCTTTGCTGCATTCGCGTTGTGAGATCTTTAACACGGATCAGGGTTCTCAATTTACCTCAAAAGATTGGATAAATACGCTAAAATCTCACCACATTTCTATCAGCATGGATGGGCGAGGACGTTATTTAGATAATATATTTATCGAGCGATTGTGGCGTAGTGTTAAGCAAGAAAAAATCTACCGGTATGATTTTGATACAATTGAAGAGGTTGAGCTGGCCTTAACGGAGTATTTTGAGTATTATAATAACCGAAGGCTTCACCAGTCCTTTAATTATTTAACGCCCGCAGAGGTGTATTATGGCCGGAAAAGACCATAAACCCTAAATGAGAGCGTCATGACTTACCCACAAGGCCCACAGGCCTATACGAGAAAGTGAAGCTCTCCTGACCTGTGGACTTGTGGATAAGTCATTCTGATAGAGTTGTGGTAAAATGACCTAAGACAATTCGTAGTAGCAATCACTATTCATACGGTATTGAGTAGGTTTAAATAGGTTAATTTGAGTGAATTTTTAACTATAAATGATGGATGAATAGCTCTTATTTTTCCTTAATTTTGTTCCAGACATGCGGACCCATATCAGTCAGTGCCCCCATTACTTCGGCTTTCGTTGGAAGTCGAAGTTCTTCTTTTTCTATTTTTTCAGGCTGCTGAAATAAAATATCACTAAGTCGATTTAACTGAATAGAAATTAATTTATAGTCAAAAATATTTTTTATAAAAGATGAAGATTTACTTACCAACAAATTTCGATATGTTAAAAAAGCCATTAACATACCTATTGAAAACTTATTGCTAAGTACAGTGGACCCCATTGTCAAGACAGCGATCCGTTTAATTTAAGATATAACTTTAATTCTACTTTCTTTCGTTGACGAGGGTGCGTAGCACACGAGTCAACCACAATAGCAGTTAATGAAACACCTGTTATTGAGCCTGTGGGTATGTGGGCGCGAAGCCATCGAGTGTGGTCAAGCGGTGGATAACGTCTTTTTGTTATCCATGGCTTGTCCACATGTCCCGAAGGGCGATGGCTGATCCGCAGGACGCGTCCACATATCCACAGGCATTCCATTACGCTGCAGCCTCATATAGGCCAGCATAAACCTCTGACGGCGTGTATATTCCAAATGATTGATGAGGTCTTTCGTCGTTATAAAACTTGAAATACACCCTTAAACCATTTCGTAGTGCTAAAACTGTTCCGTATTCTTTTATGTAAATATCTTCATATTTGACTGAACGCCATAGCCGTTCAATGAACACATTATCCATCCATCGACCTTTCCCGTCCATGCTAATTTTGATGTCATGGTCTTTTAAAACATCGGTAAACGCCTTACTGGTAAACTGGGAGCCTTGATCCGTATTAAAAATATCAGGCCTGCCGTGGAGCCTGATGGCGCTCTCCAACGCGCTTACACAAAAGTCATCATCCATGCTGTTTGATACCTTCCAAGAGAGCACCTTGCGGCTATACCAGTCCATTATTGCCACCAAATATACAAAGCCTCCTTGCATCCTAACGTAGGTAATATCGGTGCACCAAACCTGATTGGGTCGATCAATCACTAAACCACGTAGCAAGTAGGGATAAACCTTTTGTTCCTTGTTCTTTTTACTCGTATTCGGCTTTGGTGCCACTGAAACCAGACCCATGATCCGCATCAAACGCTGCACTCTCTTACGGTTAACGTCATGGCCAAGGCGACGTAAATAAGAACGCATCTTTCTGCTTCCATAGAAAGGATGGCGCATGTATTCCTCATCAATCAAGACCATCAAAGCCAGATTCTCTGGGCTCTCGGTACATATTCCTTCGCCAGCAGTGCGATAGTAGCTAGCGCGTGACAAATTAACCAATGCACATTGGCGTACGATGCTGAGTGTAGGGTGATTGACATCAATCATGGCTCGCTTCTCCCGCACGCTCAACTTAGATGACCGGTCTTTTTTTTAAGCCAGTCTAACTCAACCGCTAGCTGGCCTATTTGCGTGTATAATCGATCTCGTTCTTGTATGATGGAGTCCATGTCTTTGTCATGCTTGCCGCTAAACAATTGCTTGCTTCCATCCAGTAATTGTTTTTTCCACAGATTGATTTGTGTTGCATGCACCTCAAATTCAGATGCCAATTCATTGGTCGTCTTGTGACTTTTTAATGCCTCAATTGCTACCTTTGCTTTGAAGTCAGATGTAAATTTTTTTTTAGCCACTTGGTACCCCGTTTAACAATGGTTTCTATTTTACACCACTGTCTCATTTTTGGGGTCCACTATACTTTATTTCTCCCAACAGGATAACCTAATGCATTTAATGCTTTTTTCATTCGACGGCTTCCATAAGTATAATGGCTTGATTCTGCTAATTTTTTAACCCAATCAAGCATCTCCACATGCAATGGATCTGGTGGTTTATTACATTTAAGATAATTGTAAAAACCACTTCTTGTAACACCCAGCAATTGACACATCACGTCAATTGGCCAGGCCTTCTTATTCTGGGCAATAAATGAATATTTCACTTCATTTCTTTTGCAAAGAAGGCCGTCGCCTTTTTTAATATTTCTTTTTCCATTGTTACGCGTCTTAATTCTTCTCGTAAACGACGTATCTCTAGTTGTTCGTCAGTTAATTTACCATTACCTCTAAATGCTTGCCCTTCCTCTTTGGAGTGTTCTTTGATCCACCGGCTTATCAACCTGGAATCAATGCCCAGACTTTGTGCAGCTTCTGATTGCGTATAATTCTGCTCCAAAACAAGACTAATAGCGTCTAGTTTAAATTCTTTAGTATATTTCGTTGCACCCATTTTATTACCTCCAGTTAAGATGATTATCTCTTATCTGGAGTGTACAAATCCATTAGACCACATCACACCTTTATTGCTAACGCCCAGGAATCTCAGGCTGCCGCACGTAACATTCTTGATTTTATAGCACCCAAAGGGAACGCTAAAACCCATATTGATGTAATGAAAGACATGCTTAAGTCTGAGCAGAAAACTGAAGAGCAGGTGCGCGAAAAAGAACGCAGACGAAGAGAATCCCTTGAGCGCCGTCACAAATTGCGGGAATAGGGAGCTGCAACCCATCTCAATACCTTACCTCTGCTATAAGAGATACCCCTCTATACCCCAACACCACTAAAATGTCTCATAAACTCTAATCTTTATCATTATTTATAATTAAAGTAGAAAAAAGCGTTTATTACCTGCAAAACATGTGAATTACCTCGAACAAACCATCACTTTTAATAAAATCCACTGTATATATTTTGTCATAATGAAATTTAAGTGTCTTATAGAATAGCTTTTAAGTGTCTGCTCTTACTTATAGTCCCATTTAAACCTTCTTGAATATTATCCACAAGGATGTTCTGTGGATAATTAATAATAAGGAATTCGCTTTGCTCATAAATCATTTAAACTTAATAGAAGGAATTGGCCTGTGGCCAATAATCAAATAAAAAGACAAACAAAGCAATAATTAAAGATCGATTGCCTCATCACCCATCACTCAATCGCAATAAAAGATAACTACGCATTTTATTAATAACAATGACTACTCACTCGCAAGCTCGCTCCGTTCCTCATTGTTATTAATAAAATACTCCGTTATTTTTATTTTTTGCGACTGAGCGATGAATGACGAGGCACAAATCTAAATCTTCCTTTTAAACTGCTTTAAATGAATTCGCTGCGCTCATAACTATTAAATGCTCCTAAGCTCCAAAATCAAAGGCAGGTGGACAAAATAAGAACATGCCTTTATCCACATTTTTAGGGGATAACCATGTGAATAGATTAAATTAAGGCAATAGGCCTAGCGCTCCGGAACTTGCGCTGTGACGCAAAAATCTAAAATATCAGATCGGGAAATTCCCGATAACATCATTATACTTATCCTGTGCATCGGCCAAACTTAATTTAGAGTAAATTTCGAGTGAGTCTCTTTTAGAGTGCCCTGAATATGGTTGGATAAATGCATCGTCAATATTTTGCTTCTTAAGCCAAGTAAATAAAAAATGTCTTAGTTTATGAGGAGATATTGATCGCTCAATACCTGCAAGCTTGGTATACCTCATAAGAATTTTTCTAATCCCGCGATCAGTATAATGACGACGAAAAGCCGATTCGAATAAAAACATCCTATTTTCATTTTTATATTGTTTCAAATGAAGTGCTAATGTTTCTTTAAATGCTGGCGAAAAAGGAACAACCCTATCTTTTTTCCCTTTACCCTGATTTATTTTTATTCGGCAATTGGTTAAATCAATATCGCATATTTGTATATTAACCAATTCGCTGACCCTTATTCCTGTGTAAAGCAAAACCTTGACGATAAGCATTGGTATTATATCGTTAGATTCCCAAACCGTTTTATAAAATAGTCTAATCTCATCCTCAGTTGGAACATAGGGTAAGCGCGTTGGTGTTGTTGTTACTTCAATATTAAGATTTACAGTGGACCCCATTGTCAAGACAGCGATCCGTTTAATTTAAGATATAACTTTAATTCTACTTTCTTTCGTTGACGAGGGTGCGTAGCACACGAGTCAACCACAATAGCAGTTAATGAAACACCTGTTATTGAGCCTGTGGGTATGTGGGCGCGAAGCCATCGAGTGTGGTCAAGCGGTGGATAACGTCTTTTTGTTATCCATGGCTTGTCCACATGTCCCGAAGGGCGATGGCTGATCCGCAGGACGCGTCCACATATCCACAGGCATTCCATTACGCTGCAGCCTCATATAGGCCAGCATAAACCTCTGACGGCGTGTATATTCCAAATGATTGATGAGGTCTTTCGTCGTTATAAAACTTGAAATACACCCTTAAACCATTTCGTAGTGCTAAAACTGTTCCGTATTCTTTTATGTAAATATCTTCATATTTGACTGAACGCCATAGCCGTTCAATGAACACATTATCCATCCATCGACCTTTCCCGTCCATGCTAATTTTGATGTCATGGTCTTTTAAAACATCGGTAAACGCCTTACTGGTAAACTGGGAGCCTTGATCCGTATTAAAAATATCAGGCCTGCCGTGGAGCCTGATGGCGCTCTCCAACGCGCTTACACAAAAGTCATCATCCATGCTGTTTGATACCTTCCAAGAGAGCACCTTGCGGCTATACCAGTCCATTATTGCCACCAAATATACAAAGCCTCCTTGCATCCTAACGTAGGTAATATCGGTGCACCAAACCTGATTGGGTCGATCAATCACTAAACCACGTAGCAAGTAGGGATAAACCTTTTGTTCCTTGTTCTTTTTACTCGTATTCGGCTTTGGTGCCACTGAAACCAGACCCATGATCCGCATCAAACGCTGCACTCTCTTACGGTTAACGTCATGGCCAAGGCGACGTAAATAAGAACGCATCTTTCTGCTTCCATAGAAAGGATGGCGCATGTATTCCTCATCAATCAAGACCATCAAAGCCAGATTCTCTGGGCTCTCGGTACATATTCCTTCGCCAGCAGTGCGATAGTAGCTAGCGCGTGACAAATTAACCAATGCACATTGGCGTACGATGCTGAGTGTAGGGTGATTGACATCAATCATGGCTCGCTTCTCCCGCACGCTCAACTTAGATGACCGGTCTTTTTTTTAAGCCAGTCTAACTCAACCGCTAGCTGGCCTATTTGCGTGTATAATCGATCTCGTTCTTGTATGATGGAGTCCATGTCTTTGTCATGCTTGCCGCTAAACAATTGCTTGCTTCCATCCAGTAATTGTTTTTTCCACAGATTGATTTGTGTTGCATGCACCTCAAATTCAGATGCCAATTCATTGGTCGTCTTGTGACTTTTTAATGCCTCAATTGCTACCTTTGCTTTGAAGTCAGATGTAAATTTTTTTTTAGCCACTTGGTACCCCGTTTAACAATGGTTTCTATTTTACACCACTGTCTCATTTTTGGGGTCCACTATAATTTTCTCTTACAAATCGAAACACATCTCGAAGATAATCATAATTGGGGCTTTGTGTCTTAAGTAGACTCGAAACTTTCTGAGCCATTTTCTTAGCTGATATTTTTTCCATTATGCGGCTGCCTTATAACGAAGATGTGGTAGCCGTGTTGATAAGTCTAACGGAAATAAACCATATGGGTTAACATGCTCATAAATCAGAGGGGTTAATGCTCTTTTGTCTTCCTTTGTAAGTATCTCTTTTAAACCATGGTCTTCTATGATTTGCTGAATCATTAGCGTATTAATATAAACCATTGAAAGCTGTAATAGATGCAGTGACATTACTGAGAGTGTTTGTGCCTTCTCATGGTTAGATGAAATTTCGCCAGCACGGCCATAAAAAATGAACTTGCTGACACCATTCCAAAGTTCAACAACATTTAATCCTTCCTGAATTTCCTGTCTGATAGATTCATGCATTAGATAATTACAGATAAAAATGGTTTTTAGAACTTTACCTAATTGAGATAATGCCATATAAACTGGGTGTTTTAGATTATTTTGGTTAAAGCGTCTTAGGATGGACTCAGGATCAGCATGCCCCGCTTTCATAGCAGCAGTATATTTTACGATTTGACTATATTGCTCCTTAATTAATTGCCAATTAATCGTGTCTGTCATCACGGGTTGTAAGTTTATATATTGTTGATAATCACCAAGCTCACATCGCGCCAATTTTTGTTTATTCAAATTGGCGAGCCTTGGCATTAGTGAGAATCCTAAAAGATGTGAGAATGCGAAACCAATTTCACTCTGGCCGTGAGTATCCACATAATTTTTTTTAACGGACATTTCCGTACAGTGCTTTAAAACTCCTTCAATCATGGCTGAAACTTCTGAACTTGATACACTTTTTAATTGTGAGTGAATGCAGCAGGCATTTTTTTCAACATGCCAATAAATCATAACCCCCCGTCCTCCATAACGATTGTGGTATTCTGAAATCAGGTTTTGAAAGTATGCTGAAAATTGTGTGGAATCACTGGCTACAGCAACGGGGTAAGTCAGGATACGTGTGCAAATGGGTCACATCAGTTTTAAAACCGGCTACAACCCTTTCTGCATATGGGCTATAGCCTCCAACCATAGAAATGTTCTTGTGGTTAATAATAACAGGGCTATGCAGTTTACTAACCTAACCACTACATATAGTGTTTAGCGATTTTGCTGGCACTGGATCAATTTCAAGCGCCTGCTGTATTAATCGCAAAAAAAGCTTACCTCTTGATGTGGATGTCCTTCGATTAAATCGAAACGTAAATTCATCAAGGTAGTAGGGTAAATTCTTGTGGTTAATAGCACCATGGTGTGTGCCAACCAACCAGCGTTTAAGTAACGACGCAACACGATGAGCAATCTGAATTGCATCGGTCTCTTTCACGTTATTATTACTAATCGACAAATGTGTATACCCGTTACTGCTCAAACCACTGTATCCACTCCAGCCATCTGTTCGGATTGTACTGCCTAGTGAAACCATTTTCTGAATAGTGTCGGTCAATACGCCACCGGATGCATCACTGATAGTAGAAAGCCTAATGCGTCCAATGCCACCGCCTGTGTCTTCTGCTGCTATCAACACTAATGTTTTACCGCCCGCACCACGACCCCGTGTGCCTGCGTGCTCGCCACCAATCATGGTTTCATTTACTTCAACAATACCACTCAACTTATCACGACCAGGCCGCACCATAGCTCTACGAAGTTTATGTAACCACTCCCAAGCCGTGTGATAACTACCCAGTCCAAGTGCCTTCTGCAGCCCAAGTGCACTAACGCCGTTTTTTTGGCTCACTACATACCAGATGGCTTGAAACCATAGCCGAAGAGGTTTGTGTGTATCTTGAAAAAGCGTTCCAGAAATGACTGATCCGGCATACCGACACGTTTGGCAACGGTATAACCCGCTGCTCATTTTACAAACATCCTTTCCATCGCAACGCATGCACACATAGCCATCAGGCCAACGAATAAGGCTTAAATATTCTAAACAAGCTTCTTCAGTTGGAAAAAGATCCATCAGTTCAACCACATTTTTGGGGTAGATATTCATGTGGCCGAATACTATATATAGTGGTTGGGTTAGTCAACTGCATAGCCCTGAATAATAAATCAAACCATGCTTTCCCTTCAATTTAACGCTAAGCCGTAGCTATGTTTTTCAATAATTCAATTTTTATTTTTTCCAGTGCAGTCACTTTACGTTTCATCGAGTTTATTTCCTTAGTAATATCCTTTAACTTCTTTTCTTTTATTTTGTTAGCTGTGTAATGCTCACCATATTTTTGCGTAACGAAAGTCTCTATTTCTCGTCTTATCAATTTTAAATATGGATTCCCATGTGCATTATTTTTCCTGTACTGTAATTTTCCAGATTGAATACCCTCAATGATTTCTTCATAGGTTAATCCAAATTCATCGATCGCTGATTTATCGCTCATTGAACCATTTGTTTTTATCCAGTCAGATTGGCATGTGGTATGCAAAAAATGCTCCTTTCTAGTTTCAGACATACTCGTTCAGTTCATTAGTTACACCATTATCATCAATGACCTCTGGAATTATTTTTGAAATCAGTTGAAACATATTTAATGATTCATTACCCATTAAATGCTCATGCGCAAGTAGTTGATGAAATTTTAAGGTGCATTTAATGGAGTCAATTCCATCCTCATAATAATGTACTGGATATTTCTCTATCAGATTAGGTTTCTCTGCTGTTGACTCAAGCATAAAATTCATCATGAGCTCTTGCTTTTCTTCTATTGATTCAATGTGTTCGGCTTCAGACATTAATTTATCGAAACGCATGTCTGGGCGATGCATATTTTCCTCTGAAAACACGCTGTCATAATTGATATTCATTACATCTGTGATTGTTTTTTTAGTTATTTCGTGCATTTTATTATACGTTGCTATATGCGTTATTTCGGCAATATCACGGGAAATATAATGATTTAAAAACTCAATAATACAGCAACCACGCTCAAACGAGCGTAAATCTATAACCATGCTCGTTTCACCAATTATTTTTCCTTTTGCTAAAACAATTGGTTGAAGATTCTTCGGCACTCCATCAGGCTTTACAGCTAACCCAATGTTTTTCGTTTCATGATGATAATTAATCAAAAATTTATAGTTGCCATACAAACAAATGCACTTCAGTGCATCTAATTTAGTCATCAGTAACGTTTTATTGTAAATAGTATAATAAAGTCTAATGAGCATAAAAGGCTCATTGGTTGTTGTTGTGAGGAGACCCAATTGCGTTTCACCCAAATGATCCATGTTAGCAAGTGAAAATCGTTCATCACCGCTAGATGAGGTTATTAGATTATCCTGTTTGGTGTTACTGCGAGTATTGATGCAGCATTTCTTATATTTTCGTCCACTATTGCATAAACATGGATCGTTTCGACCTATTTTACTCATATTAAACCCTTACTTATTTTATTCAACTAAAAACAACGTTCTCTTCAAATGGTTAAGATCTTAATTTGTAGAGACAAGGTGTAATTTAGACTTCGTTATTTCACTTTTGAGTTTATTTAATCTATCGTTAAGGTGGCTAGCGTCGGAGAGACTAGGTATAGCCAATCCTTGCTCTAAAATTTGTTGTGCTTTGTCAAAGTTTCGTTTGTCAGTATTATTTTTGTAAATAAATAACCAGTAAGAGTCAGACCAACCTATCCATCCCCAACCCCAAGTGGGTTCTTTATCAAGCCAACCATTATATAAGTTATCAACCGATTCAAAATCACCTTGTTTGGCATAACATTCCGCGAGTACTCGCCTTATAGAGCCAAGGTTTCGCATATCTTTGCTTAAGACATTTTGATGCATGCTCGTATATTCCAAACAAAACGACAGTGTTTTTTTAAAAAATATCGCCTTTTTTCCTGATAGATTATCCAAATTATGCGCTAGATCAACTGCCCAATATAATAGGTCGTACATCGTTTCATGCTCAAGGTCTAGCATATTTTCAGCGTCTACTAATTGTATAAGTTTCTTTAAATCAGACCAGACTCTTAAACCAGTATTACATGCCATAGGGAAGTCATTATCGGCTATGTAATCATTCTCCTTTGCAATATTATCCTGAATGCGATTAAGCAAGGTTCTAAATCGTGCTGAATTTTCAAACAACCAGTCAGTATCATACATCAATTACTCCAGCGCCCGGCATAACACCTTGGGCAATTTTATATCCATACCAATCATAAATTATTAAAATCTAACATTACCTTCAAATGCATGTTTCCAGCGCTTGCTAGGATTATCAAATTTGACTTTTTTGGGATCAAATGTGCTTGGTTCATATTTTCCACCAACCCACTCCAACAAGGATTGGTGATCTGGGTGGCGAGGCGTGGTAATGGCCTCAATAAAACGGTCGTAACCTGGCGGACCACCTACATCTTCTGGTGGACAAGTTCGTGCACCAGCAATACATAATGGGTATTTAGCATTGGATTGTTTTTCTTGTTTCCCTTCGAATTCAATGAGATGTTCCCAGCTGTCACCAAAATCATAAAGATAAGAAATTTTGTGATTGGCCGGCAGATTAAAATAATCTCGAATATTTAGCTTCCAGCCTTCCAATACCGGGTGCGGCTCGTCTTCACCATCAGGAATACCTATATGTTCTTGTTCAGTTGTAATGGGGTTATATGCTGTGAATTCATGTAAATGCGAATCTGTCCAACCCATCGCATCTTGAATTGCAACATGAAAATCCCAGAAACTGCTTAAATCAGAAATTTGAATTCGCCGCCAGATCCTAGGTTCTATGTCTTGTAGCATAATTTTAAATTGAAGAACGGGTCTTGTTGCCATGATCACACCTCAATACTTTGATTAATACATCGATAAAAAACGGATCGACTTACCTTCATCGTTTCACAAATTTTCTTAACGGACATTTTACCTGACTGACGTAATGCCTTAATGGTTTCTGCTTTATCATTTGTTAATGCTTTAGGCCTGCCACCGGTGCGGCCTTGTTTTTTGGCCAAATCCAGCCCTGCCTTAACTCTTTCTTTAATTAATTCACGTTCCATTTCAGAAAAAGCGGCACAGATATTAAACAGCAACATCCCCATATGTGATGAAGTATCCAAATTATTTTCAAGCGACACAAACTCAATGCCTTTTTCTTTAAATTCGTTAATCAATGCGACCAACTTCATCATGCGTCGCCCCAGTCTATCCAAGCGTACGACACATAGCGTATCTCCTTTTCTTAACTTCCCCATCAACCCTTTTAATTGAGGTCTATCATCTTTTGCTCCTGAAATTTTTTCTTGAAAAATTTCCTCGCAACCAGCTGCTGTTAATTTTTGAATTTGAACATCCAAACATTGTTCGTTTTTTGACACGCGAGCATAACCAAATTTCAACTCAACCTCCTGTCGTTAAAAAAACATTCCAAAAACAAGAATGATCGTGTATTTTGGCGCACTTGTTTGTGGAACTAATTTTGGAACGGAATTTTCCCCTGTTTTGCCATGAAAAGCAATCCAAAATCGCCCTGCGTCAAAAACAGGTGTTTTTGGAACAACCCCGGAGTCCCCATGTCATCCATTGAAAAAACAGCATACCCACGTTTTCCAAAAAGAAGGAAAATAAAATCGGCCGAACTTAGTAAAAATTACTCGTTGCGTCATGATGAGATGAACATGATTAATCTTGGTGGAAAAAATGATAGATCGCGATTTAACTTGGCTATCCAGCTCAAAACATTTCAACGGTTAGGCTATTTTATTGAGATGGACAAAATACCATCGGAAATCATTACGCATGTCCGTCAAGAATTAAAATATCATTATCGACTAACACCGGGTTACAGCGACAATAATAAAAGCATCTACCGCCACAGACAGAAAATTCGTGAGTTTCTGAATGTTAAACGTTGGGGGTATGAGCCTACTGATGGCGTCAATATTCATCAAGGCATGAAACTGGCTATCCAATATGCTTATGATGCCTCACATTCAATGAACAATCTTTCAGACATCATCAATGCCGTTATTGAGAAATTGGTACATGCCAGTTATGAGTTGCCCAGTTTTTACAGGCTGAGTCGTATTGTCCGTCATACCAGACACAGTGTGAATAACAAAATATTTCGTGAAACCATGCGGCGAGTCATGGCCTCTGGCCAGTCAGATTTATTCACCAGCCTGTTAAAATTACAAGATGGAACTCAGCGCACATTATTTAATAAGTTAAAAAACCTACCAAAACGACCAAGTATAAAAAAATTCCATGAATTCTTAGATCATTTTCAGTGGTTGATGTCCTTTGGAAATGTCATAAACTGTCTGGATGGCATTGCAAAGATAAAAATTGAGCAATTTGCCGAAGAAGCTAACCAGCTCAGTGCCGATGAGTTAAATGATTTTAGCGAAGCAAAACGCTATACATTAATTGCTGCCTTAATTTACCGCTCTCAAGCCAACGCTAAAGATGCCCTCGCTGTCATGTTTTGTCGACTGATATCTATTGCGCACAAACACTCCAAGACTGAACTTGAAAACAAACTCAAAAACAGCAAAGAAGATACCTGCAACATTGTTGAGTTATTTAAACAGATAATTCATGACGGGGAATCCATCACGGAGCAGGCTAAGTTTGTTAAAGAATTTTATAAAAAAATTGAAGATGGTGGCGGTTTCGCAGTCTTGACAAACAAATGCGATGATATATTGGCCAGCCATGGGAATGAGTATAGAATATACCTAACAGATATGATCCAGAAACGGCGATCATTGCTCTTTAAAATTTTGAAAGCACTTCAGCTACATAGCCCCACACAAGACGACAAGCTCATTGTTGCCATGAAATATTTATTGACGCATGAGAATCGACGCGCTGAGTTTATTACGGACGACATTGATCTGTCATTTACCACCGCGTTCTGGAAAAAGCAGATCATGGGTTCTATAAACAAGACTAAAATCAATCGCCGAGCCATGGAAAGCTGTGTTTTTGAGTATGTGTCCAAGGGGCTTAATTCCGGTGATCTGTACGTTAAAGGCGCTAGAAATTATGCGGACTATCGCGCCGAGCTGTTGCCTTGGGCAGAGTGCGGGGAACATTTAGAAACCTATTGCGAAGACGTTGGGATTGCCAATAACGCGAAGGACATGCTGGGGCATCTTAAAAAGACACTGACGGATAAAGCCCAATATGTCGATCAAAACTATTTTAACATCCCTGATTTTGTCATTAATGAAGAAGGACGGCCTGTTCTCAAGAAATATGAGCCAAAATCCAAAAGCGAGAACGCCGAAAAAATTGAAAATTTAGTTCGCTCGCGCCTACCAGAAAGAAGTCTGTTAGACATATTGACGAATGGGCACCATCACACGGGCTGGGCAGATGAGTTTGGGCCCATATCAGGCACGGAGGGAAAGTTAGACAATCCCATTGAAAAATACATTTTAACCAACTTTTGCTATGGAACAAGCTTGGGCCCGACTCAGACAGCCAAGCACGTACGATTTGAAATTGAACCCCGCACCTTATCAAGAATCAACAAAAAACATTTCACGTTGAAGTCATTAACAAAAGCGATCTTACGTATCATTAATTGCTTAAATGAGTTTCCTTTATTGCACGCATGGGGTAGCGGACAGCGTGTGGCCGTTGACGGAACACTTGAGGATATTCATGATGACAACATGATTGCGGAGCAACATATCCGTTATGGCAGAAAAGGCGGCATAGCCTACCGGCATATAGCCGATAATTACATTGCGTTATTTTCAACATTTATTCAATGCGGGGTATGGGAAGCCATACATATTATCGATGGCTTATTAAAAAATGCATCTGAAGTGCAGCCGAATATTGTGCATTCGGATACACAAGGCCAGTCCTTACCGGTCTTTGCTTTTGCGTATTTACTCGGAATTCAATTAATGCCGAGAATTCGCAATTGGAAGGATTTAAATTTGTATCGGGTGGACAAAAAAACGAAATACACCAATATCGATTCAATGTTTTGTGAGTCTGAAATTGACTGGGATCTTTTGGAGACGCATTGGCAAGACTTAATGCAGGTAATCATTTCTATAAAATTGGGAAAGGTATCCTCTTCATTTATACTGACCAAACTTAATTCATATAACAATCAAAACAGGTTGTATAAGGCATTTCAGGAATTAGGAAAAGTAATTCGCACCACTTTTTTGCTCGACTATGTGTCCAGTAAGGAATTGAGACAAACCATTACGGCAACGACAAATAAAGTTGAGTCTTATCACACGCTTGAAGACTGGATTAGATTTGGCTCAAAATATTTGGTGGCATCGAATGATCCTGATGAAATGGAAAAGGCCGTTAAGCATAACGATTTAATCGCCAATTGCATCATGTTGCAAAACGTAATTGATATTACTGATGTCTGTCATGCATTAATTCAGGAAGGTTATACGATTACGGCGGAGGATCTAAGCCATATGAGTCCCTACATGACAGAGCAGATCAAACGTTTTGGCGAATATATACTGGATTTAGGTCGTCGACCAGTAAATCTGCATGTGACAAGGGATAAATTCTTGTTTAAGGTGCGAACCGAGTCAATAGAGCACGCCGTTGCAGCATGATTTGTTTTATTATTAACCACGAAATTACTTCTATAGTTAGAGGCTACAACTCATATGCAGAAAGGGTTGTAGCCGGTTTTAAAAGTGATGTGACCCATTTGCACACGTATCTTGACTTACCCCGAGCAATAGGCATTCCTCCCCATATTTCCTCTAATCTTAATTTAAATAATGCATTTGCGACTTTACTCAACGCATTTTTTAAATTATCAGTGGATAAAAAATAATTTTTAATGTGTCTCAGTTGATGGTCACTGATATGAGGGTTTCCAGCACACATATGCTTTAACCCAACATTCGTTCCCATCCCATAGATTGTAAGTAATATCCTTTCTGAAATTTCATTTGGTTTTAAATATGTTTTCTGACCATAAGAAATAAAATCATGGGTAAATTGGTTTTCTAAATCAACTTCTTTAAACATATCAATTAGATTGGTTCCTTCCCATTTTTCCTGTAGATATTTTTTTATAAATCCAACGTTTTTTGATTCTGCTTGAGGCGTAAGAGGCGTGACAATAATGCGACCACCATTTTGAGTACTAATTCGAACTTTTGGATTTTTTGGGATAGTGTCATTTAAAGTGGTTAATGCGCCAGTTAATTTTTGTTTTAATTGTTCAATAAATACATCGCCATCAATGGGTAAAGACAAATCATCAAAGTACTCTTCTTTGTTGTCTTCAAAGTTATTTGGCAAATCTTCATCTGGATTTTTATGTTTAAAAGAACCTTCAATCCATATTTCACGGCACCTTATACGATCTGCAAGTTTTTTTAATACATAAACTTCATAACAAATTCGTTTAATTTTTCCGGTACGAGCATCAACAATGCGTTTCTTCCATTTATCAGGCAAGCAATCAGGTATATCTTCATCGTCTGGAAAATAGACTGTATTACTGTCAAAATATTTTTTGATTAACCCCAAAGCATCGAGGATAGGTTGATGCTCTGAGTTATTTGAGCGAAAAGTCACGTTTTCCAATAAAGGTTGAACCATACGTCGATAATAACTGGCATAAGAGCTTCGAATTTGTTGATGTAGTAGGCTTTGGTACTTTGGCCCTTTTTTCTTATATTCATCAATAATATTTTTTAATTTATCCTTGCCAACAATTGGAAAAATTTTATCTCGTATCGTTCCATCTGGCTGCTCTAAACATGCTTCGGCTATCTGGAAAAGGATAATTTCTTTACCATAAACCTTCTTTACATCATTGATAAGCTTTTTAACGATACGTTTTTCTGATTTATGAATCACATTACGAATAATACGATTGAACATATCAATTAATTTATCTGTAAGCGCCCTTGGGGAGCAATGGAACAGCCAACCGACTTAAGGCTTTTCAGCAGTTCTTAATGGTCTTAACTCACCACGCTTCACCTCATCTGGCATCGCAAAGGAATATCGTCCGAGCATATTAATGTGACCATATCCATATGCGGACAGTCTGGCTACATCTTCATCGAGTACCAGGAAGCCTTCTTGTCGTAATTGATTAATGGCAGCATCCATATAAATGGTATTCCAAAGTGTGATGATATTTAAAACAAGCCCAAGAGCACCAAGCTGATCTTCTTGTCCAGCCCGATACCGTTGATGAAGCTCTCCACGCTTACCGTGAAAAACAGCGCGACCTAAACTGTGTCGACCTTCACCCAAATTTAATTGTACTAAGGTCTGACGACGGAATGATTCATCATGAAGATAATTGAGCATGTGGATGGTTTTGTCAATTCGTCCAATTTCTGCAATTGCTTTGGCTAAGCGAGTGGGTTTATCAGCTACTTGAAAAGTGCGCATAATGCCCTCTGCAGGGACTCTCCCGAGCTTTAATGAGGCTAACAAACGTAAAATATCATCCCACTCAGGAGGAACAAGATTTATATTTATACGACTTTTTGCGAGTACATTGAGTTTTCCATAATCAGCCAACGGATCAATTCGCCAGAATCTAGCACCACCCATATCAGCCAATCGCGGACTGAAACGAAGTCCCAACAAACGAAACAGTCCAAATACAATATCACTGTATGCGCCTGCATCTGTCATGATCCGCGTTGGCTGTAATTCCGTCTGTTGCTCAAGAACAACGCCTAACAATATTAGGCTATCACGTAAAGTGCCAGGCACTGTTACAGCATTTAAGCCAGTTCGTTGATTAGAGATCAGATTGTACCAAGTGACACCACGACCTGATTTAAAATATTTTGGATTTGGAGCAGCGTGCACTGTTCTAACAGGTACAACGAAGCGCATGCCATCAGCCGATGCAATATCTCCTCCGCCCCATTTCTTAGCTAATGGAATTTGATTTTGAGCAGAAACTAAAATGGCATTGACCGCCATTATCGTTTCATTTCGAATATAATTTTGATCAACCCATACCAATCTATCTCTTTTTAAAGCAGGTATATCCTCACGAACAAACGGTTCTCGTCCAGTATTGCAAGCGTCTGCTAGCAATTCAGCACATAAACTGATCAATAGATCCTCGACACGCGCACTTCCTTCATTAATGTGGGTAAATCCATCCGCAAATCCAGTACGTGTGGCTATTTCAAGTACCATCTCGGGTAAATCGACACGTGGTAATTTTGCTTTTACAGCGGCTCTCAATGCTTTTAATGATGGAGGCTCATCAAGTGCATCGAGCTGGGTTAGAATCAGTTCTTCATTACCCTTAACCGTTTCAAATCGAACAGCAGGATTATTATCAATATTTGCTGCAACTAACCGATACACTTGATGTAGTTCATCTGAAAGGCTTGTGACGATTGGTGTTGGGTCAATTGTTAAATTTAATGAACGGCAAATCATAGGGCGTACTGCCTCCCACTCTGAGCCAGAATAAAGATTGGCTCTTGGATCAGCATACCGCCAACTTGGACTTATGAACACATCCCTACGTTTCAGTGCCGATTGCAATTTATCAAGAACGCAAAAAGTATATGCCGTTCGGTCAATCGTAGTTTTTTTGCTATCTCGGCCAGTTATTGATGCTATTAATACAAGCTCTTTATCATTCGCATTTTTTTGAACTTCCTCCATGTTCAAAATAGATTTTTTCAATTTCTCAACATGGGGTTGTTTTTTCTCTGGTACAACGATTGCCGTAATTTTTTTATTGATAAGATCAGCGTACAAAAGTTTATCGTTATGCAAAATGATACCATCTTGGGTTTTTACAAGCTTCTTTATGGCACGATAAGTGGGTCTTGGTTCGTCTTGTGGCCAATTGATAACACTGCATTCATTTTTAATAACAATATTACGTTTCCATGATGTTCCAATAATCTCCATTGGCGGTTCATCCGTTTGTTTTCCCTTTAACCATTCAAGACTGGCAAGAAGAGGTTTTCCCGCTTGATTACTATCAAAATTTATTACTCGAAGGAGCGCAGGTAAAAATTTCTGAACTGTTTTTTCCTTTTGTTCAAGTTCATGATAAAACACATTACTTGGCGGCCTGATTAAGGCAGTGGCATTTTCAACTGCAGAGACAAGCGTTTCATGACCTACTGTTGTATAAATTGTGTCCCGAATTTCATTATCAGATAATTCTGTATTCAGTAATAATTTACATGCATCAACCAATGTGGCTGCCGCTTTATCGAGATCTTTAAGAGTTCGCAGTCGTGTATTTTTATTTTCTTGCTTGGCCTTTGAGAATAAATCGCGCAATACCTGACTTAGCACGTCCAGAGAATCATCTTGGGAGTCTGACTCAAAGTGATTCGCAAACGCAACGAGCGTCGCCATTTTACGTTCAAACGGCAAGCGGTTGATGGCTGTAATTTTTGCCGTATTAGCAAAGCGTGCAAGTGTTGCTATTTTACAGGCGGGGATGCGGTACAGTGGTAATTCAACACTAATGTTGCGGGCAGACTCAACCCGTTTTAATGCGTGCACAAGAGCTGTGCTACTGATACTAACCGGACCTTTACGCAGTTTATCAAGCAAAGACAGATGTTCGTCATCCTCTACTACCAAGAGGTCATTCAATTTTTCCTGTTGTGATGCGCTTAAATTTTTAATCAACATTCGCCATAAGCGAGACTCCATCCTGGAGCGAATTTCTGCAACAAAACGCTCAAGGACTGTAATACCTGGTAACAATATTTTGTTGGTAGATAGCCAACCCACTGCATGATCAAAAAGCACGCCAGGTCTGTCAGTACCAGTCCAGCATAGTGCACATAATATGCGACCAAGACGATAACGACACCCTTTTTCAGCAAATTCTAGATAGCCATAACGCGCTCGAATTTCAACAGCATGACGCCAACGCTGCTCACTTTTCATGTAGATTGATATGCAACTTTCGGGATCATTAACCTTGATTTGAATAGCAACTCGCTCAATTACTACACGAGGAATCTGATCCAAGTCAGAAATAAAAGCCCCAATAAATCGAACTGTTGTCAGCTGTAATGCATAACCTAACCTGCTGTAGTCACCACGTTTGCTTGCAATCCATTCCATATCTTGATCATCGAGGAAAAAAAGGCTATCTACGATATCTGATGGTAGGTCAGTAGGATATTTAGCGTAATTGTCACATTGTACTGGGGAGAGAAAACTGACAGGCATATTTATCCAAATCGATAGGTGTTGTCGCAAAACTTAGAAGTTTTGCGGTGAAAATTGATGCCACGGATTCATTGGCTCAAATTCGTTGCAAATATCAGGTGCAAAAGTCTATTCTTTTGCGATATAATTTGCAACGAATTTAAAGGATATAAATATGAAAATTGGCTATGCGCGAGTTTCAACCACCGACCAAAATTTGGAATTACAGATAGCCGCTTTAAAAGAGGCTGGCTGTGGTCGTATTTTTCAAGAAAAAATTTCTGGGGCGAAAAGAGAACGTCCTGAGTTACAACGGTTGCTCGATCAGCTGCGCCCTGAGAATGTGGTTGTCGTTTGGAAATTAGATAGGTTGGCACGCTCAACTCATCAGCTGCTTGAGCTTGTTGAGTCAATCCAAATAGCTAAAGCCTCGTTTCTATCTCTTTCTGAACCGTGGGCAGATACAACTACTCCTGGTGGTAAGATGGTAATGACCGTATTTGCAGGTATTGCTGAATTTGAACGTGATTTAATTCGTGAGCGGACGGGGGCTGGTCGTGTAGCTGCGCGGCAACGTGGAGTCCGTTTTGGTCGACCTGAGAAAATGAATGAGGAGCAAAAGGTACTAGCCAAGCGATTGCTACAAGAAGAAAAATCAGTTAGTGAAGTTGCAAAAACTTTTAATGTTCATAAAGCGACGATTTATCGTTTGCTTGATCAAGGGGTAAGCTAATGAATGCACCAAAATACCTTGAAGGAGGGCGTCAGAACCAAATTATCCGTATCGGTGATTGTGTGCATCGCCCTATTGGGTCATGGACTAACCAAGTTCACAACCTTCTTAATCACTTACGAAAAAATGGGTTTTATTCTGCTCCTGTGCCTTTGGGTTTTGATGACGAAGGTCTAGAAATAGTTAGTTTTATAAAGGGGGATGTGTGTAATTATCCATTGAATACTTCTGCATCTTCAAGCAAAGCATTACTTTCTGCAGCCCGTTTACTACGTAATTTTCATGATGCCTCACAAAGTTTCTTAGTTGGCCTTACTTCTAAGAAAAAATGTTGGCAATTGCCAGCGCGTTACCCAGAAGAAGTAATGTGTCACGGTGATTTTGCTCCATACAATGTCGTTTTAGATGGAGAACAAGCTATTGGAATTATTGATTTCGATACCTGTCATCCAGGGCCTCGTTCATGGGATATTGCTTATGCCCTGTACCGTTGGAGTCCATTTACCAATCCAAATAACAAGGATGGGTTTGGAACTATTGGAGACCAAATTTTAAGGGCACGTTTATTTTGCCAAGCCTATGGCTTATCAGATGAACAAAGAATTGGATTGGCAAATTTGATTATTGAAAGGCTGGAAGTTCTAGTCGATTTTCTGTTGGCACAAGCGCAAAAAGGTAATAAAGATTTCGAATTAAATATGCAAGATGGACATCATCTGCTTTATTTGGCAGATGTTGAGTATATTAAGAATCATTTAACTAGAATAGAAGATGGTCTTAGAAATCCTTAAGTCGGTTGGCTGTTCCATTGCTCCCCAAGCCCGAAGTACTATCGAATTCGTCAGTGCCTGGCTAAAACAATTTAATTTGAATTAAATAAAATATTTATTAATTTATTTCTAGACGAGATAACCATAGAACTTCTTAGGTTTATTATGTTTTATTTTATGATATTGAAGAGAACTATGCGTGTATGTAGCGAATTACTAATTCCGTCATTTCATGAGATTTAGTAATTCGTATTCGCTACATTTTACCAATAATTATCCCAACTCATTTGGTTTGAGAGATATTTAAATAGGAAATAGATTCGACACTTTCCCCATCAATAATTTCATAAAGAAGTTGATATGAAGCACGCCATCGATGCTGTGATGAAGTCACTAATGTCACCGTTTTTTGATTTAGCCGTTCAATACATCCAATAATTTCTTCTCCTTCACGTGAGAAACCAACAAAATCACCCACTTTGAGAGAATTCTTATTCAGTCCACGCTTTTTTTTCTCAAATACAAATTCACGACTATCAATCTTAAGCATATGGTAAGGAATTTTCCACTGACGACCATCATCTAATCGTTGCACAACTGCATTTTTAAGTACTTTTTGTAACACACGGGCTGCAATGAAGGATTGAGTTGTTGCATCAAAATACTCAATGATATCACCTTCCTTAAATTTATTAATAAGAGCAGATATTCGTAAGGGATTTTCAAGCTCATTGTTTAATGCGACTGACAAGCGATAAATCTCAAACAAGCTGGCATTTTTTAAAAACGCAACTAATTGGTCATAGTCAACAATATCACTCATCTTTGACTACTCGAAGCATTACTGGCTTTTTACCCGTGTTTTTTCCAGATTGTAAATCATCCAATGCCATGTGGACATGCTCGCAGAGACTGTCTAGAATGCCATGTGAATTATCTGAAAACTTTTGATTTAACAAATTTCCTAATAACGCCTCAACTCCACGCAGCAACATCTCAGGCTTTCGTAATGGTTGAGGTAACTCATGCATTGACTTAAATAGTGTTGCGGATAGTTCTTGTCCAATATAATTCATAGCACTTGGAAAATCATCAGGAGCCATGTCAGCAATTGAATATTGATTTTTACTGGTTGTGGTTTTTCGAATGGTATCTATCCCACCGTGCTTAGCTGCGGTTTCGATTTCCGCATAAACCCAAGTCGCACCACCCTCGCTGACAGTTTCTGCAATCTCTGCTACGGTAGATATGATGCTAATTAAGAAAAGCTGAGTCGTTGCTAAAAAATCAGCATTTCTGGTAACACCACTTTCAGATAACCTGCTCATTTGTAATAAAGCATCCGTCATGATGGTTTTTAATTCATCATAAACATCTTTTGTTGACATGAAATTCCTCACCTAAGAGTAAATGGGGTTCTATGCACAGCAATGGCATAGAACCCCATTATATGAGCCTAAATTTTTTTAAGTAATCAGGGCTATTTTATAACGTGTAGTCTTATGGCACAAATCGTAAAATTGAGCATTTTTAAGAGGACACACTATCGTGTCCTCCAAAATTTATTAGCCGTTAACGGCCTCTTTTAATTTTGTTCCAGTCTTGAAGCTCACCACTTTGCTGGCAGCGATGTCAATTGGTTGTCCAGTAGATGGGTTTCTTCCAGTACGAGCGGCTCTTTCTTTCACGGATAAACTGGCAAACCCTGGTAGTACAATCGAGTCCCCTTTGGCAAGTAAATCAGTGAGGCAGCTAATCACGGCATTTAATGCAGTTTCTGAGTCTGTTTTAGTTAGTCCTGATGTGTCGCTGATGGCGGTAATAAGTTCTTTTTTATTCATAGGATGCCCCTGTTAATAGTCTGTAGCCCTTGGTTTAGATGCTGATTCGATTAAGCACGCACAATAGTCGCGTGTGAGCCTGATTCTGTCAAATAAAATAAGTATTTTGGCGTCATTATCACGCTTAATCTGAATTTTGTATAATAGCTCCCAAAAATTGATTGCCTATTAAAAAGAAAAGCCCATCTGCTGATGATTTAATTGAGGTGTTTGATGGCTTAGTTCTTGATTATTCCCAGCATGCACTGAAAAAGGCAATAGATGCACTAGAATGGGATTATCGCAATCAAAACTCTTGAGATGATAGCCGCGTTGATGGCGTATCTTAGCACTCTGGCAAAAAGAATCAAACGCGTCGTTAAAATTGGCAAAAGCCAGCGTCCGGCTTTGTCCTAGTTTTGATTTGATGCGCCCATTGACTAAGGTGATAACCCAGTCTTCAAGTAAATCTTTACTTAACCGAAGAACATAATAGCGCGTGTCTTTTTCAAAACGGGCAGTGTGATACCGTTCCTTTTCTTTAAAATCCAAGTAATAAACCCAAGGAAGAGCGGCAAACCAGGGCGTCATGACCAAGATTTTTCTGTAGCAGGCTCAACCACGCTGATTTGTGTAAATCCGTTGCGACAATCTGCAATAGAGCCTGCTTCTTCCATCAGGTCATTGATGGTTTCATCCAATTCCTTGTCACTTTCATAAGGAATTTTCAGTACATACTCCCAGCTATCCTTGTCTTTTTTAACCATATCAAATGGAGCAAAGCATTCTTGTTCAATTTGACGTCTTGATTCATTTTTACCTCGGACGAATTTGGAATTGTTTTCAACCTGAAGCCAGACTTCAATGAGTGCAATTTTTTTTGTGGACTGGCTGCCGGGGAGATTCTGCTCCGGATTATTTTGACAATGTGCCTTTAAAATACGATAAACACTGGCAATGCCAATATCAAGTTTCTTAGCGATAGCCAATCGTGTGTACCCTTGATTAATCAAGGCAAGAACATCACTGCTTTTAGCGCGAGCTGTCGGCTTTCGTCCTTTATAAACCCCATCCTTTTTGGCGCGCTCAATACCTTCCAATTGGCGTTCATGCCTTAAATTAGTTTCAAATTCAGCAAACACACCCAGCATATCTAAAAAGAATTTACCTGAGGCACTTGAGGTATCTACGGGTTGGTCAAGTGCTTTTAAGTTGATGCCTTTATCTTTTAAATGATGAAGCAGGGTTTGTAAATCGAGGATGCTACGTGTTAGTCGGTCAATTCGTGTGACCACCAGGGTATCGCCTTCTCTAATATACTCCATGCATTCATCAAATGCAGTCCTGCCTATTTTCGATGTACCACTTTTTTTCTCAGAATATATTTTTTTGCACCCGGCATCGTTTAGAGCGTCCATTTGGATGTCGAGATTTTGGTCAGTAGAGGAAACTCGAGCATAACCTACTAAATCCATACACATCACCTATCATTAACTTCTATAAGTTGTGATACTACACTACCATAAATATAAAATCAATCCTAATGATAGTAAAAATAAGGGTTTTTAATAGGTTATAAAATTATCACAGGGGTTTACTCTAGCGATAGCAATGAATATATTGTAATGTAAGTAAATGTCTTATATACTAAATGTAAGACATTTACTTACATTGCTGAGGTATTTATGGCTCGCACAATGACTGTTGATTTGGGTAGTGAACTTCGTGATTATGTTCAGTTTCTTGTTGATTCAGGTGATTATAGAAGTAATAGTGAAGTATTAAGAGAATCATTGCGTCTGCTTCGTGAAAAACAAGCTGAATCAAAGCTTGAGCAGTTACGTCATCTTATCGATGAAGGGGAAGGGAGCGGCGATCCATTAATGTGGAACGCGGAAGAATTTCTTGAGCGAATGAAGAAAGTCCCCCATGCCAAATAAAACATATCGTCTTTATCCAAAGGCTATAGAGGATCTTGAGTCAATCTATTTATATAGTACGCGCGAATTTGGTATAAAAAGAACAGAAGATTATATTTTGGCAATTGAAACAAGCTTCCAACATCTTGCAGATGATCCACTTATTTCTCGAACATGTGATTATGTCCGTCAGGATTTGAGGGCTTTCAATGTAGGTTCTCATGTTATTTTTTTCAAAATGACTCATTATGGTATTGCAGTTATTCGGGTGTTGCATCAATCTATGGATTTTAATAGACACTTTTGATTACCCTTGTAGGGGTTTCGCCCAGAAAATTACCATTTTAGCTATCCTGATTTAAAATTAATTCTAGTGACATGTCCCCACCATCATCTGGTGGGAGTATGACACAGAGAGTTGCTGTAAGAATAAAGATTAACCAAAAGCAGTATCCAGGGTTTTACACTCGTGCAGTTCTGATTGAATTTCACGAATTCTAACTAAATTTATAATTAAAATGTCATTTTTCTCTGGTGATAAAAAAACGCCATTTGAATATTGTTGGTTATTATTTATATCAAACAACCTTAAATATTTAGCTAATGCTGTTTTATTCATACCGCATCGTGAAGCTACATCATCAGTAAGGGGCATGGAAGAGGTATCTTTATCAGTCAAAGTTAAAATATTATGTATGACTGTACTATTTAAGCAATGATAAATATGGGGCTTATTGGTTCTATGGTTATCATTAACTGATATGGGGCGAATTTCAACATCCTCTAAATCATCTACGTTAAAATCATTTGTTGGACGATTTTTATTAAATAGTTCTGCAAGATGCATGCTGCCATCCAGTATCATGTCGTGTTGTTGTGGTGTAACCAAATAGCCGCAAGGGAAGCTAAAGATGTTATTTTTTACCAGCACAAGAATCATTTTTATTAAGAAAATAAAGTGGTGCCTACACTTTTCATAATTAATGTTATTTGATTCAAATCGATGATACGTGGAGGTTTTTATTCCATTAATACATCGATTAGCTATTACAATTGGGGTAATATTTTCTTGTATCCCAGAGCTAATACCGGAGCTGATATTATTTATCACCTTGCTATCGCAGCATAAAAAAGATAACTCAAAGGATTCTACCGTTTCGTCCAAATAAAAACTGATAATTAAATCTCGAACAAATGGCTTTACATGTTTATACCAGCGATCTTTAAAACCAGGCCATTTGTAGGAAATAGACCGTTTATTATCCTGGAGCCACTCATAGCTGTAACCAAATATTTTGCATGTTTTTAATTGAGCATTTTTATCAATTAAATTAACCAGTATTTCTTTGTTAGTAATATCGGCTCTATTGATTTTAATGCCGGTTATCCATTCCAGAAGCATGCACAAGTCGTTGTAATCTATTTTTTGATCGTCAATGATTTTAAAAAAACTGTTTATTTGGTAGTCATAAGTATCATTGATGCTTGAGTATGATTTTTGATATTCACTAATCGTTTGGTCTTTTACCTTGCTTAATGTGCTGACAATGGCTGTATTAATAGAGGTCATTTCAGCCTCAGCAATACACTCATAAAATTCTTTTATCTCTCCTGGGATTCTTAAGTGTCATGGGTCACGATTACTAGCCCACCCTCTGGCCACTCAAAGTAGCCCACTTAGGGTAAATTTTTTTAACTCACTTGTCATCTACTAAATTAAATTTCGGTATAAATTTTTTCCTGTATGACTCCCCATCAAGAACAATTCGATAAGCTTTATTTACGATACGATCTAATGCTGCGTTTGCCATAACCGGATCATAAAATAGCTCCATCCATCCTTCTATTTTACGGTTAGTAGTTATAATTAGCATAGAGTTTACATGGATAGCTGCTATTAAATCATACAGATCAGTGGACTGTTCTGGCGATAATGCTTTCAGCCCGAAGTCATCTAAAATAAGCACATCGTATCGTGAGTAACGTTTAAAAAGCGCAGTCCATGTTTCATCCGCTCTTGCTTGGTGGAACTGATTTAACAGTTCATTCGCTCTTATAAAGCAGACTTTTTTATGTCGTTGACATGCCATTAGACCCAGGGCTTGAGCCAGGTGAGTCTTTCCGGTGCCAACAGGTCCCATGATGATGACATGGTTTTTTTCTTTGATAAACTTCCCTGTCATCAGGGTGCGGATGGCTTGTGTGACTTGTGTTGAATATCGAGCCAGTTCAAAATTTTCAAAACACTGAGGCTCCTCAAATCGAGCTTGCCTTACACGCCCAGCAAGCAATTTTTGTTGACGAGCCTCATCCTCATCCTGAAACAACATTGAGAGCAACTCTTCATAAGAGAGGGACGCTGCGCGAGCCTGTTCTACTCTTGCTAGCAGTGTGTCTGGGATCCCTGTCAAACGTAGTTTTTTTGCAAGCTCTAACATATTGATATCACTCATAATGAGCCTCCATCGTTGAGCTGTAATCACTTGCTGCGCGAATATAGGCAAAGTTCTCATGATTGGCCGAGCGCTTAGTGGAGAATGTTCTCGTGTCTTTTTTATCCAGGCCTTCCGTGAGGATTTTTTTCAATGATTGATGAGTATAATTATCAAATAAAATCGCGCGTAAACATGCATTTTCAAGGCGCTCATTACCGTATTCCTCAACCAAGCGGATGATAGCCTGGGCTTTTCTTAAGCTCGTTCTAGAGCCTTCAGCCAGTACCTTTGTGACCATTTCCTCCGTTGCCTGACCAATTGCTTTGGCCGCTTCAATACAAACGCCAGCAGTATTTTCTAAGTAATACTTTGCAGAATTATGGTAGTCATTGGGATCCGTTTCCCACTGTCCACGCCCGTAGTTACGAATATGGGTCTTAATCAAAGCATGATTCACATAGGCCTGAACGGTCTTCAAGCCAACTCTAATTTTAACCTTTGTCCCGATATGTATCGTTGGCACAGAATAAAAATTACCAGCAACAACAAAATGATGGTCACGATGAACTTGAGCATCCATCCAAATGGGCATATCAAAAGCGCCTGCTGGCAGTGGGTTTAATAAATTAAATTCTTCATTTTTAAATACGTCAATTGGCTTTTCACCAGTGGTACTGCAGATGACGTGCGATACCTTATTAGCGCACCAATCACGTGCAAAGGCGTTCCGATAGTGTCGCTAAGCTCGTGATTGATTTTAGCCATCCATGGCTGAAATCGACTCGCAAACGCGACAAGTATGCCTCCGGCGGCCCTGGCCGTCCTGTGTCCGCTTGTTTTTTCACCCCATTCGGGGTTCAAAAACAACGCTACCCCAATGACTGACGCCTTTTCGGATGCCTTATATTTTGCCTGCGGCAAAACATCCGGCTCTAAGGCTACCAGGGACTACCAGCCTCGCTCGTTCCTCGCTTCCTTGGCTGGCAGCGATCGAGGCCAAATCATCATAGGTTATCCCCGCGATAACCTGTTCTTTTACCAATTGAACACTACGCTCAACCTTCCCCTTGTGCTCGGGCGTTCGAGCCTTCGCCGGATCGGCTATAAAGTCATAAAAGCGAGATAACTCTGCATAGGTTTCATTGACCGTTGGATCATAAATATGTGCTTTAATAATTCCCGATTTCAAATTGTCTAAAAGAATGCAGTTGGGCACGCCTCCAAAAAAATGAAAGGCATTGATATGGCTTTGCGCCCATGATTGCTGATTTTGAGAATGTACAAACTCAACATATCGATACCGACTATGTGATAACGTCATAATAAAAGCGTATGTTTTTTTATTATTGATAAACCCAACAAACGCATAGTCAACTTGTGCTTCATGCCCAGGCTTTGTTAACAAATGTACCGTAGCCTTAGGCAACGAGGGGAAATGACGTTCAATATAACGACTAAGACTTCTTCGACTGCTAACAAGACCATTATCGCTTAAAATTCGGTGTATCTGCATATGGGTAATCCACTTCTCAGTGAGGAGTGATGCTATTTTTTCGTGATGCGCCTCAAGTTCTTTTTCTGATTTATTGGGTCTGTTGTTGGCTGTAGTATTAACGATTTTATTATGTATCTGCAAAGCGATAACTTCGAGCTCATCATTGGAAATATCCTCCTGATAACCCAAATCCTTGGCCATTGAAACGTACTTGCGTATGCTCATTCGTGAAACGCTTAGAGACTTTTCAATATTGCGTTGAGTCATCCCTTTTTTGTGCTGATATAGCACCTCTCTAATTTCTGCCATTGTTTTAATCCTCATCTCATAACAAATCCGTTAGTTATTGGTAATGACCAAACTAACACTGTTTATTTGCTACTCAAAGTGGGACTCAGAGATGGCCATGGAGTGGGCCATTAATCGTGGCCAAACCCGACCTTTAGTGGGCTAGTAATCGTGGCCCATGACACTTAAGCTTGTTGTAATTGATTTATCTGTCTCCTCCCCTTTATTTTTTTGTAAGAATGTTTTAACTGCCCTAAAAACAGTTGATTGAAAATTACTAAATAAGTTATGCGTCATTTCTTGGTTCATTTCGATCCTTAAATTTCATATAGCACCAAAATGATACTACTAATTAACACGATATGACAATAGTTGTTTGATATTAAATAGGATGCCTATTTTTAGCCACAATGAGGTCTTTGATTTTAACTTTTAAAATATGTAGCTTTGTGTAGCAATTGAGTAGCATTAATCAAGCTACATAATTTTATATTAATTATAAGAATGCTATTTTGGATAACCCCTTGTTTATGTTGGATAAATATGACTTTAAACCAAGGGAGTTAAGAGATTCAATTCAGCAATGTGCTGATGTAGCAAAAGTAGCAATGATTGAGATTCGATTCCAATTATTTACACCAGGGATTTTGTCATTTTCAGGATGGGCTGCACGAATTTCAGAATCCCACTTTACTGAGAGGAATTCAAAAACGAATCGCATGAATCAATTATCCTGATCTAGTGGTGAAGCCAACTTCTGAGTACAAGTACGAATAGTGAAGGTCGCTACTGAAATTCAAACAGTCAGAAGTCGAGTGCACAAGTCAGCTTTTATCTGGCTTGGCAGTGAAGAGCACTTCTGAAAATACCAATAGGCCATTTATTGATAAATGGACGTATGGTTGTCATCTACTTGAACTATTCATTTTATTCCTTGAATAACAAAAAAATATTATTTTACTTTATTGGGCATATACTGCAACTTGCTTTTGTACTGATTAAGTAGTACACTTTTGGTATGAGTAAAATAACTAAAAAACCAAAAGAATACGTTGTTTTTAACGGATCTAAATTCGTTATTGAATGGTATTTTGATTGTAAAGGGCATAGTGGCTCATTAGATTACTTTGAGTCATTAAGTGATGATGAGCAGATCAAGGCATTAGGCTTATTCGAATTGATGGGCAATATAGGATCAATTAGAAATAAAACAAAGTTTAATTATGAAGAAGACAAAATCTATGCTTTTAAGCCACAACCGCATCGATTTTTATGTTTTTTCTTCTCTGGCGGTAAAATTATTATAACGAATGCTTTTCATAAAAAAACAAACAAATTACCAAAGGGTGAAAAGGAAAAAGCCTTAAAATGTAAAGATGAGTATGAATTACGAATTCAACGAGGTGACTATTATGAGTAACCAACTTTCTACTTATGAAAGAAAAATGCAGGATAAAAAATTTAAAATAGCTTATGAGAAGCATTATAAAGAATTGCTTTTTTCTGAACTGCTTATTTCTATTATGGAAGAAGATGATCAATCGGTTCGCAGTTTAGCAAAGGAAGCAAATATATCGCCTTCTGTAATACAAGATTTGCGCTCAGGAAAACAGCAGGATATCAAAGTGAGCAATTTAATTAGAATTGTTGAAACTTTGGGTTACAAGGTAGTCTTACAGAAGGGTGAAGAAACGTTAACTTTACACGACGAAGTAAGGGAAAATAAACATAATTTGAGTGTTAGTTCTGCCGCGTACTGAGATTAAAAATTGGGAAAATGGAGATGCAAATGGAATCACTAGAAAATGAACATAGCGTTAAATTAGTTATCATGGATGAGCATTGGCTGATGTTTGAACCCCTATCTGAAATGGAGGGTTTTAAAGAGTTACAGAAACAAGCACAAGAGTTTGGATCTACCATTAAACAAGCTATTAATAATAGGTTGGAAATAGATAAGCAATCCAATACTAAGTCTTATTAAATAATGTTTTATTAAAAAATCATAGGCAGATTGCAGTTCGGTGTACGTTTCTTCAGTCGTGCTTTGATGGGCTTTTTCTTTCATTTTTGTATTGTACAATACAAATTTTATGCTACTAAATTATACAGCTCATTTTGATGACATAGTAATGCTGTGAATTAATCTGAAAATGGTGCACCCATTGAGATTCGATTTTCGATTATTTGCACCAGGGATTAAGAGCAATATGAGTTTTATTCCCATTTTTAATAAGGCGAATGTGCTGATGCTCCACCAGTGTTTCCAAGGCATTGTCCCTCTGTTGCTTGTTACGCAAGGGACCAAATTGCAAAATGTCACGGGGCGTTGTCGTTTGTGGTCTTTGCTGCAAGAGCCAAACAAGCAATTTCCGGGCGTCCTCAAGATTGGGCTGGGTTGATTGAGGTTCTAACAAGCGTCTTGCCTCGCTTAAGTACCAATTCATTAGAGTAATGGCTTGCTCGATGTGCTCTACACTAATGTCACCTGTTTTTCCTGAAAAAAGATGGAAGAGAGCGGCAAGACGCGCTGCGTTTTCAGCCGCTTTGCTGGCAAAATCTTTGATTTCCATCCATTGCCCTTGGGCAGTCAATCCGGATTCAATGCTGTTAAAAAAACTAATCCATAAGTGCTTGGCTTGGGCGTTCATTTTGAGGACGGGCAGGTTAATACACCCTGACTGGCTTAAGCGTTGGGATTGATCCAGGCACTCCGTAATGCGTTGCTCGTATTCTTTTAAACCGTCCAGTTGTGCTGGTGGTTCTTGATAAAATCGCGTTCCCATGGAGCTGTCTGGGTAGGCGAGTAGACAGCGTGCCAGAAAACCACTTTGGCGGCTGATTCCGGTGGCCTGACTTACCATCTGATCTAATAATAGGGGTTGCATCATCAGGTTTAAGGTAAGGCGTCTGTGCTCAATGATAAAACTTTGTGAGGTCTTGCGATGTGCTGCAAAAGATTTCCCTTCCCATAAACGATTAAGTAACGCCACAAATCGCATGGGGTTGGATTGCATGCTGTGACTGCCGAGAATAATGCCTGCCTCATCTGACCAAAGGGAGGCACTCGGCCAGCCGTGAGCCAAATGGATTGCCAAGGCTTCTTGGGTTGCATCTTCAAAGTAGAGGGTGGGTTGTATGGGAATGTCCGGCTCCTGGTGAACCAAATCATCGAGTAAATCTTTGTAATAATCGCTGTCTTCACCCGAATAGACGGTACGTTTGATTTGGGTAAGCAGTCCATCTCGTTCCATCTGCCAGGCTTTATGTTGAGTTAATGCGCTCAATCGTTCCGGTTCTCGTTTTTTACGCACCGTGGCTTCCCATTGGCGGATGGCTTTAGAAAACACATTATCAGCAGCACTTTTGCGCTCTCCAGAACTTGCGATGACCAGAAAATACAGTGACACAGGGCTAACAAGGTAGCTGTCACGAGCCACATTGGCAAGGGTTTGGCATGCCAAAGACAGATTGGCTAGAGCGCCACAAGCGACTAATGATAGAGGCTGTTGCCCATAACATTGATAGGCATTGACCACTTGTTGCAGCGTATTGGGTAACGCATCAAACGGGTATGGGGTTTCATTGTTTAACCTATTGGTTAGTGGAATAGGAGGATTCCAAGAGTCTGTTTGATTTTTTTTCTGGAACGATAAGTCTGACTGTTCTATGGTTGTACTGGACATTAACTGCCGATTATTAAAGAGAAGTTAGAGGGTATTTTACGCGCAGACCCTAACCGTTGTAAAATCAGCTTTAGTTACAATTATTGTGATGAAGGTTTCATGGTTGTAGTTTGACAAACCCTAGAGCACTCATCAAATCACCTTTAGGTTGAACATGGAACTTTTAGATAAAATTAGCACCCTGGAGGAGGAAGCCTCCCAATTTGGATTCAAGTGGCAAAGTGCAAACCAAATCATGAATCAAATTCATAGTGAGTGTGATGAAATCAAAGAGCACTTAGAGCATGACCCTTGTAAAGCGAATCAAATCGCTTTACAAGAAGAAATTGGCGATTTACTCCACGCCGTTTTTTCGCTGTGTATTTTTTGTAAATTAAGCCCAAGAGTAACCCTTGGACAGTCACTGACTAAATTTGAAAGGCGATTACGAGCGGTTAAACTGATTGCTGAGGAACGTGAGTTGATAAACCTTGAGGGTTTACCCTTTGATGAGTTGATGCAGATCTGGGATAAGGCTAAAGAGTTAGTTGGGTAGTGAGATGTAATCTCATTATAAAAAGTTAAGGTGAATTATAGAGGTTTTTGTTTTGTGCCTGTGCGCAGCTGTAAATGCCATTGATTTGAGTTCATCCTTGAACTCGCTAGTGTCTCAACATCCTGTCAACATCCCAGCTGCGCCAAACAAGTACAGTATAGCGTTTCTGTACTATTTAGGCATTGGCTAGTATGCTGTTTTTTATGTAAGAGATTTCTTGGCGTTGGGGTTATATCAACCTTCTGAAATATTTGAAATAAACACAATATGCCGTGCCTGTTATCTACCACAAGCTATATGGACAAGTGATTTTGAATTTTTTTCATGTAGTTAATTCAAGGATAACAAAGATAATCCAGTTATTAAACCGCTCTGTTTATTACCATCCTGTGTGGTATAACCATAACTGAGAAATAATTTCTATCGCTTCTTTATCAAGAACTGAGCGAGCTTGAACGAAATTGGGTGTTTGTGCTTTCTCTAATAATTTTTGGCCACATTCCGCATCAAAATAAGAGTACATTAGTCCTATAAGAACTTGTTTACCATGACTATAACCACCGATTGCGTTTTGAATGAACTCGTAATTAGGCTCTAATTGCCATTTCTTCTTAGCTGAATCTAGAGAAGATGCTTTTATATCAAAGCATTCTGCTCCAACTTTTTGGATCCCTTTTTTCCATGCTAATACAAATAAATCTTCGCTCATCATATAACTCCAGCGTTTGAATTTGTTAGGTGATTCAGTTTAATACTTTAAATATCTTAATTTTATCGTAAGGACGTGTAGATCCCTAATTTTCAGGCTTGAAGTTGCAATGTTAATCGCATATTCAGTGCATCAGCTACTTTGACCAATGTTTCCAGTGAAGGAATAAAGGCGCTGCTGCCACTTTCGAGCCGAGAGACAACGGACTGTTTACTGCCAATTTTTTTTGCCAGTTCAGATTGAGTCATGTGACGTTCCTTACGTGCATTGGCGATCATCACTGCAATATTGTTAATAATCTGCTCGCGCTCATAATGCCTTGCAAACTCATCATCCTGTTGGATTTTATTGTCAATAAATTCATTCAAGGTAAGTGCTTTCATTATCGTATACCTCCATCATGCGTTTTTCAGCAAGTTCAATCTCTTGCTTGGGTGCTTTTTGCGACTGTTTCTTGTATGCATGCAAAAGCACAATAATTTTTTTTTGAATGCAAACGTAAAAAAAACGATAGCCACTGCGGGATGTTTTGATTTTAATTTCCCAGAGCGAGCCTTTTATTTGTCTGAATTGTACTCGTGGGCTATCAAAGCCAAGTTCTTCTATGTTTTTCAAGCATCCAGCAATACGTGCTATCTCATCTGACGGCAAATCATTTAGGAATTCCGCCACGGGATTTTTTCCCGATTGTTTTTGATAAAATGTTACTTCCGTAGTTAATTATAGCATAAATGTGATAATTGCAAAATTTTCAATGCTAATTGCTCATTGAACCCAGTTTTTTTATTAAGGATTCACAATTTGTCAGTGACTCCAGCTTCTTGAATAATTCTTCTTTCGGTATATTATTTTTCAATAAGGGATTAGCCCATAAAAAAAGAATATCTTCATCAGACAATGATTTCTGTAATATATCCGGTTTTTCTTCCAGCAAAATCTCTATGGCACAAGTTACCAGCCATCGAGAGGTTGATAGTTCGCCTTTGGCAATTTCTTCGATGGTCTTAGGGGCAATACTTTTATCTTTATTAAATAATGCTATGGCTTTCTGGTGCAGCTTCTCTGATTTATTATGGATAGACAACAATTCGGAGAAGACTGCTTGTATTTTCAGAGAAACATCAGGCTTGCTGTTTTCTGCCAAACCAATTTTATTAAGTACGGCTAGGGCACGTTGTTTTTTATCATCAGAAAGAGAAGATGTTTTGATTTTAAGTTGTTGAATTGCAGCACTTATCATCGCATCATAGACATCAAGATTAATGCCTTCTTCAAGGCAGATAACACTTAATTCAGAAATGGCCTGAATAAAACTGCCTGGCAATCGAATTCTGAAATCTTTTTGTTCTCCAAGAGACTGTGCTGAAAAGTAGTGTTCAATCGCTATCAGGTTGTTCATGTATTGCTTTAATTCAATGGTTTCCTCAGGGCTTAGCTTCTCCCAGCCATTAAATTCACTGCAATCATTGGCCTGAAATGCTCCATAGGTTGTCTTTTTATCCGATGACTGAACATGCACCCTGGGTGGTTTATTCATATTCGCTTTTACAGCAAATGATAGTTTTTTCATTAAATCCCCTTTGATGTTTGCCAACCCCCAGAACCATCTGGGAGTTGGAGGATATCAATATTTATAATCTGGTATTTTTTCTATTCTTTTATCAATAAATTCAACCAGCTGATCACAATACACGCCTTCCATCGTTTTATAGGGTAGTACTGGATGTATTAGCATATCCTCAATACTTTTATTAAGGAAAAAGGAAATAGTATATAAGTCTTGCCCCTCATCCAGTTCGATACAGACAAAACCATTTAAGTAACGCGCATGGACTCGCAAAGCAAGAGTAGTCTCTGATAGTTCATACCATTTAGATACGCCCCATGACCATACGATGGCTTTATTGGTATGGAGTAGTTGTTGCTGGATAATTTTTGGGATAGTCATTGTGTTCTCCTATGTTTTTACACTTTGTCGTGATGACAAGAAAGAGTATATCAAGGCATTTGTTAATTGTAAACAAATTTTATAATAATTAATTATAAACAAAGTTTATAAAATAAGTTGATAATTGTTAATTACTATGTGATAATGATCTTGTTCCTTGAGAACAAATAGAAAAAACATAGGAGAACAACATGCTACCAGTCTTATCAAAAGAAAAACTATTTAAATTGGCACCTTCCATATTCACACAAGCCAGCTCTCATAAAACAAGCAATAAGTACGCACCCATCTCAACAGAGCAAATCATTGATAAATTAATGTCAGAAGGATTCTTCCCAACATGGGCAACTCAGACCAAAAGCCTGCGTCAAGAATCTAAAGCATTTGCAAAACACATGCTTCGTTTTCAACGTCATGACGCCCTACAAAATAATCAAGGGCTTTACCCAGAGCTGGTTCTTATCAACTCACATGATGGGTTGTCTTCCTATCGGTTAATGGCGGGTCTTTTTCGGCTCGTGTGTGGCAATGGAATGATTGCGGGGCAATCGTATAACGAGATCAGAATTAAACATCAGGGTGATGTTATTGGAAATGTTATTGAAGGCACTTACAAAGTGATTGAAACAGCGAATCAGATGTTGGATGTTTCTGATGATATGGCCTCAATTCATTTGAACGCTGATGAAAAAGGGATTTTTGCCCAAGCCGCCCATGCACTAAAGTTTTCTGATGAAGAGGGGGAAATGATGGTTAAACCTCAAAGCTTACTTCAACCAAGACGTTATGTTGATCAAAAAGATAGTGATCTGTTTACGGTGTTTAATGTCATACAAGAAAATTTGATTAAAGGTGGTATCCGTGGCTATCGTTTAAATAAATACGGTTATACCACTCGAACAAAAACGAGAGAAGTAAAAGCCATTGATCAAAATGTGAAATTAAATCGCGCCTTGTGGACGTTGACTGAAAAAATAATGGAGATAAAAAGATAGTTGATAATTTATAAGCAAAGGGATACCCCTTTGCTTATACCTAAAGAAAGTAATGGACTAATAGTAGATAATAAAAAAATTAAGTTTGAAGGAAATTTATGAAATTAAGATTATACCATGGACGCAATAGTCCAGAACAAGCAATGGATGATTGGGGATTTGAGGGCGCGACATTTAACGGGATGGGATGAATTAGGGGATGGTTTAGAAATGCGCGTATATGAGGATTTAATTAAAACAAAGGAGGGGTACTTTGGGGATTGGGAATTAATTCGAATGTAAGAGGTATTTCTTTGTTATTCTTGGGTTAAAATACAAAAATTCCCGTTTCTGTATTTTAACCACCAATGGACTAAAATTCTGCAATTAAATTTTTTATATTGATATCCAAAGCCCTAATATCTGAAATATGTTCGCAGTTTTTTAAAGTTGCAGCATGAACATGTTCCCGAGCATTTTTGGCTATGGATTTTGTTGCTTCACGATCTGTATTTATCATCAATGAGATATAACTTAAAAACTCGGAACCATTTGATAAAGATTCAAAGCATCCGGCATTAATTTGAATTTCAGCTAATTCTTCAGCGGATGTCTGATATACTTTAGACAAGGCTATAATCTCTTCATTACTCTTTGAAAAATTATGAGCATGAACTGTAATAAAAATTCCTAAACCTAAAAATCCCACTATATATTTCTTAAACATAAAACACACTCCATATAACTCGTTGAACAACCAGTATTCTCAATTGTTCTATTTAAACAACTTCCTTCTTGGTAGTTTTTAAAAATTTATTCCAATCTTTATCTTTTGAAAAAATATAGGTGGCAGCTTCTTCAAAAAAATGGTCAATATTGGAAATGCCAGCCCATTCACAATATTGATTGATTTTCGAAAAAATATCTTGATCTATTTCTAATTTAATTTTTTCTTTGCTGTTTGTTTTCCGTGCTGAGATTAATGCCATGTTATATCTCCAATTAATATCAAAAAATTATATCAATAATGTACTTCTTTATCATCAAAAAATGACTGAATATATTCCATATCCAATATGAAAATTTAAACCATGCTAATACCGATTAGTAAAGGAATCATAGCTACTAGTATAAGAAGAATTTTGACGATGATAATCATTGTTCCAATTATGTTGATATGGGTCCGCATGTCTGGAACAAAATTAAGGAAAAATAAGAGCTATTCATCCATCATTTATAGTTAAAAATTCACTCAAATTAACCTATTTAAACCTACTCAATACCGTATGAATAGTGATTGCTACTACGAATTGTCTTAGGTCATTTTACCACAACTCTATCAGAATGACTTATCCACAAGTCCACAGGTCAGGAGAGCTTCACTTTCTCGTATAGGCCTGTGGGCCTTGTGGGTAAGTCATGACGCTCTCATTTAGGGTTTATGGTCTTTTCCGGCCATAATACACCTCTGCGGGCGTTAAATAATTAAAGGACTGGTGAAGCCTTCGGTTATTATAATACTCAAAATACTCCGTTAAGGCCAGCTCAACCTCTTCAATTGTATCAAAATCATACCGGTAGATTTTTTCTTGCTTAACACTACGCCACAATCGCTCGATAAATATATTATCTAAATAACGTCCTCGCCCATCCATGCTGATAGAAATGTGGTGAGATTTTAGCGTATTTATCCAATCTTTTGAGGTAAATTGAGAACCCTGATCCGTGTTAAAGATCTCACAACGCGAATGCAGCAAAGCGTTTCTAAGCGCCTCAATACAAAATTCAGCCTCCATAGTAGGTGAAATAGCCCATCCAATCACATAACGACTATACCAGTCCATAATAGCTACTAAATACACATGCTTTCCTTTCATGCGGATGTAGGTGATATCTGCGGCCCAAACCTGATTTGGTTTGGTGATATCCACCTCTTTTAATAAATAAGGGAACACCTCATGCTCCTTATTGGGAACGCTTGTATTTGGCTTTGGGTAAACAGTCGATAACCCCATCATTTCCATCAACTTTTTTACTCGACGTTTACCAACAGGATAGCCTACTTCTTTTGACAGCCATCTTGCCCGCTTAATTTTACCTTCACATGGATACTGCAGATAGTGCTCATCAAGTAGCGCCATAAGCGCTTCATCTTCGACAGAAATGGGCTTGGCACTATAATAATAACTTGAAACAGGCAAGTCTAATAGCAAGCATTGTTCACGAATGGTGAGCTCGGCAAGAGGATCAATCATGACGCGCTTTTCATCCAGACTAAAGTTCATGCTTTTTTTTTAGCCAAGATAGCTGCGCTTGAAGTCGACCAATTTCTTGATATAATGCCTCAACAAGCTGCTCTTGGGACTTGGCTTCTTTTTCATTAGCCCCAGAGAATAAATCGTTAATGGCTTTGATGGCCGATTGCTTCCAAGTTTTTACCTGCGTTGCGTGAACACCGTATTCACTGGTAATTTGCGCTTGTGTGAGTTTCCCCTCAATCGCAGCTAGCGTTATTTTTGCCTTCTTGGCCGCCGTATAATAAGCTCGCTTTTTAGACATTTTATTCTCCTCTTTGTATTAAGAAGAATAGCTCTTAAAAAACCTTTTTTTGTGTCCAGAAAACCGCGCCTATATTATGTTGCCTGTCCGATGCACTTGAGCCAAAAGAGTTTCCCATACTGTCCAGATTACCAATCATTGGAAGTCCAGTTGAAGGATTGATTTTTGTTTCATTATTATTGTTTCTCTGGTTAATATTATTTTGATAATTGGGGTTAGGTACGGCAAGATTTTTAAAAAACCATATGATGGGTTTAAAGATTATTTTAATCCATTTCATAAGATATACTCCTGTAATAAAATTATTTAATTAAATGGTGAAACCAAGCATAGCACCACCAATCACACACGCGCAATTGAACTGCGCTCAACAAAAAATCAAACAAAAGCAACAAAAAAATCATGGTAAATAAAAACACAATAATAGAACTTTCTAAAACAAGCACACCTTTCGCAACTGGTTGTCGGTGTTTAACCCGTTGAAATATATAGTATTTTTATGTGTGGAAATTTCATTTCCCCAAAACCATGAATATTTGATTAATATTGAACCATAACCCAGTATGCACATCTGCATAACTTCAATTATATAACACTTTTAAAAAGTATGCATATATGCATACTAATTAAGATAACTTATTGTAAATACATATACAATATGGTTTAATGTATTTTAATAACATTATGCAACACAATAGAAAGGTATGCAAATATGCATACTTTATAAAATGATTAAAAATTAGGTGAAAAATGGCTAGAATTACAATAACCATTCCTGATAACCTTCATACACAGGTGTTAAAGCTTGCCAAAAAGGAAGGGGGTAGTGTTTCTTATACGGTATCAAGATTGGTAGAGTTAGGCCTTCTTGTAACGAACAATAAAAATCAGAAACCAGAAGAGAATGAAGTTTCAAAGGTCGATGAATATTGCAATAAGTTGATCATTCAAATTAATGGGATACTTAAAGAAATAGCAGTTGGAAATTTTGAATTTAGTCCTGAAAAAATTGCAAAAATAACTCAAGAAACAACGGACAAATACAAAGACCTTATTAGTTAGTAAAGTGGGATTAAATCCTGTTTTTTGCTTTTATGAAGAACAAATTAAAACGATATTTATTTAGTAAATTTCTTAAATTTAGATCATTTTTCATTTTTACCCATGACTTTCTTTAGCCTTTTATTGCAAAATAGATCATGGGTAAATAGACAATCAAGAATCCAATAAATCATAACAGGAATAATGCTAAATATTCTAAATTGTTTTTGTTTACATGTTACTCTTTATGCAGCAGTTCCCGTAACCTACTCAACAGTGCGCCAGTACTGCATCCCAACTATTTTATTTCGTAAACTTTTTTGCTATTTTATCTTTAATTTAAAACTGAATGATAGAATGTCCAAAGATGTTACCAATAAGAAAATTTTTGTCTGCAGTTGGGTTGATCACTGTAGTTCGTAAAGAGTTTCAGAAAATCAAATCTCCCCGTGATGCTGCGCCAGGGAAAAATGTTATTTCGTTGACGGATTGTTTGATGTCTGCCTTTGCGATGTTTAATCTCAAGTACCCTTCATTACTCCAATTTGATAGGAGTCACCGACTGGATCCCCAAGTTCAACATAATTTAGGAACTCTTTATGGCATTGAACAGATCCCTAGTGATACGTACATGCGCGAGCGATTGGATGAAGGAGCCCCATCTACTCTGCGTAAAGTCTATAAGTAATATAGGCGCGGTTTTCTGGACACAAAAAAAGGTTTTTTAAGAGCTATTCTTCTTAATACAAAGAGGAGAATAAAATGTCTAAAAAGCGAGCTTATTATACGGCGGCCAAGAAGGCAAAAATAACGCTAGCTGCGATTGAGGGGAAACTCACACAAGCGCAAATTACCAGTGAATACGGTGTTCACGCAACGCAGGTAAAAACTTGGAAGCAATCGGCCATCAAAGCCATTAACGATTTATTCTCTGGGGCTAATGAAAAAGAAGCCAAGTCCCAAGAGCAGCTTGTTGAGGCATTATATCAAGAAATTGGTCGACTTCAAGCGCAGCTATCTTGGCTAAAAAAAAAGCATGAACTTTAGTCTGGATGAAAAGCGCGTCATGATTGATCCTCTTGCCGAGCTCACCATTCGTGAACAATGCTTGCTATTAGACTTGCCTGTTTCAAGTTATTATTATAGTGCCAAGCCCATTTCTGTCGAAGATGAAGCGCTTATGGCGCTACTTGATGAGCACTATCTGCAGTATCCATGTGAAGGTAAAATTAAGCGGGCAAGATGGCTGTCAAAAGAAGTAGGCTATCCTGTTGGTAAACGTCGAGTAAAAAAGTTGATGGAAATGATGGGGTTATCGACTGTTTACCCAAAGCCAAATACAAGCGTTCCCAATAAGGAGCATGAGGTGTTCCCTTATTTATTAAAAGAGGTGGATATCACCAAACCAAATCAGGTTTGGGCCGCAGATATCACCTACATCCGCATGAAAGGAAAGCATGTGTATTTAGTAGCTATTATGGACTGGTATAGTCGTTATGTGATTGGATGGGCTATTTCACCTACTATGGAGGCTGAATTTTGTATTGAGGCGCTTAGAAACGCTTTGCTGCATTCGCGTTGTGAGATCTTTAACACGGATCAGGGTTCTCAATTTACCTCAAAAGATTGGATAAATACGCTAAAATCTCACCACATTTCTATCAGCATGGATGGGCGAGGACGTTATTTAGATAATATATTTATCGAGCGATTGTGGCGTAGTGTTAAGCAAGAAAAAATCTACCGGTATGATTTTGATACAATTGAAGAGGTTGAGCTGGCCTTAACGGAGTATTTTGAGTATTATAATAACCGAAGGCTTCACCAGTCCTTTAATTATTTAACGCCCGCAGAGGTGTATTATGGCCGGAAAAGACCATAAACCCTAAATGAGAGCGTCATGACTTACCCACAAGGCCCACAGGCCTATACGAGAAAGTGAAGCTCTCCTGACCTGTGGACTTGTGGATAAGTCATTCTGATAGAGTTGTGGTAAAATGACCTAAGACAATTCGTAGTAGCAATCACTATTCATACGGTATTGAGTAGGTTTAAATAGGTTAATTTGAGTGAATTTTTAACTATAAATGATGGATGAATAGCTCTTATTTTTCCTTAATTTTGTTCCAGACATGCGGACCCATATCAAAGCGGTTATTTGCCTTTCTTCAAAGAGGGAAATCCCTGGAATCTTATCGTTACCTAAACGGTCGTTATTTACTGGCTGGGGATGGAACTGGATTTTTTGCATCCAATGTAATTCATTGCGACCAATGTTGTATTAAGCATGATCACAAATTATCTGTAGTTTTAACCACAAAGCAATCTATTACCGACCTATCTCTGAAAGCACGTAGTTATATTTTAGCTAATCCACTACGAACATATTTTGCATTATGGTATATAGATGACCACAAAAAAATTACTTTGATTCCAATTAAAGATATCGATAGTTTGCCTACATTGCTGCATGATAAAAAAATGTATAAGGAATTATCAAAAGAAGTTAAGGCGGAAATAGAGCTGGCCATCAAATCCTATCATTATGCTCGATTTCCTGACGAGAAGGTCTCGTATTACCACAATATGTATTGCGCAGCCATAGTTCACCCGGATAAAAAAGTGGTTATTCCATTTGTACCAGAACTTATCATGAAAGAAGATGGCGATACTAAAAACGACTGTGAACGCAACGCTTCCAAACGGTTATATAGGGATTTGAAACGAGAACACCCACACTTAAAAGTCATTGTCGTTGAAGACAGCTTGGCTTCAAATTACCCTCACCTCAATGAGCTTAAAAACCTGGATATGCAGTTCATAACGGGTGCTAAAGAAGGGGATCACAAAGCACTATTTAAATGGCTCAACGAACATGAGTGTATTACTTATGAGCACAAAACAGAAGACGGGGTGACGCACAGTTACCGTTATATTAATGGCGCACCACTCAATACAAGCCATTATGATTTTAAAGTAAATTTCATGGAGTACTGGGAAACAAATAAAAAGGGTGGCAAGCAACATTTTAGCTGGGTCACTGACATAACGATTACCAATAACAATGCTTATGACATTATGCGAGGAGGACGTGCGAACTGGAAAATAGAAAATCCCATATTTAATACACTCAAAAACCTAAACTACCACTTTGGTCATAATTTTGGACATGGATATAAAAATCTCTCGACCATGCTAGCCTTATTGATGATGCTCGCTTTCTTTGTTGATCAGGTTCAGGAGCTTTGTTGTAATATGTTCCAAAAAGCACTAAAAATGCGCCAATCAAAAATTGGTCTCTGGGATAAAATGAAACGCCTATTCAGTGAATATTTTGTTGATAATTGGAATGATTTATTTAACGCAATTATTCATGGGCAGGAGAAAATCAAACTTAATCCCATTAATACCTCATAGCATCTTATTTTTGAACACGGCTATTGTTTTGGTTTTAAATGAGTTTTTGAGTTTTGATAACGATTAGTGCTTGTTTTGCAATCAGATGATTTGTGAATTGCTTGTTGCTGCCCATGAGGAATAGATAGGGAATATTCTATTACCTATCGGTGGGGAGAAACTGGTAGCGGGAACCGCTGCTGTTTTAGTATCATCTACTCTAATTATTTCTTTAAAATAATTATTTAGTACAACCATTGGTGATTTAATGTCATGAGCAACTTGTGTTGCCATTTTTGCAAATTCCATTTCAAAATGGTATTTATTTTTATGTATCTCTAAAGCATCATATACAAAAGATTCTAAAACAGTAAATTCATGGATGTAATTGTAATTAGACTTTGATATATCCACCATCGGTATCTGCAGTTCTTCGCCATTGGTAAAACGTCTGATTATATTTTCAACTCTCTCTAATGGCGCAGCAATTTTTACAGATAAAAATTTGCTACCAATAATAGAAAAAATTGAAAACGGAATAATAATTGAAAGTAGATTTTTATTTATTTGACCTAAATATGGCGCAATACTTTGTGAAAACAAATAAGAAATAAATAGAAATAAAATTACAAATAACAAGGCAATATTAAGTAATATAGGCGCGGTTTTCTGGACACAAAAAAAGGTTTTTTAAGAGCTATTCTTCTTAATACAAAGAGGAGAATAAAATGTCTAAAAAGCGAGCTTATTATACGGCGGCCAAGAAGGCAAAAATAACGCTAGCTGCGATTGAGGGGAAACTCACACAAGCGCAAATTACCAGTGAATACGGTGTTCACGCAACGCAGGTAAAAACTTGGAAGCAATCGGCCATCAAAGCCATTAACGATTTATTCTCTGGGGCTAATGAAAAAGAAGCCAAGTCCCAAGAGCAGCTTGTTGAGGCATTATATCAAGAAATTGGTCGACTTCAAGCGCAGCTATCTTGGCTAAAAAAAAAGCATGAACTTTAGTCTGGATGAAAAGCGCGTCATGATTGATCCTCTTGCCGAGCTCACCATTCGTGAACAATGCTTGCTATTAGACTTGCCTGTTTCAAGTTATTATTATAGTGCCAAGCCCATTTCTGTCGAAGATGAAGCGCTTATGGCGCTACTTGATGAGCACTATCTGCAGTATCCATGTGAAGGTAAAATTAAGCGGGCAAGATGGCTGTCAAAAGAAGTAGGCTATCCTGTTGGTAAACGTCGAGTAAAAAAGTTGATGGAAATGATGGGGTTATCGACTGTTTACCCAAAGCCAAATACAAGCGTTCCCAATAAGGAGCATGAGGTGTTCCCTTATTTATTAAAAGAGGTGGATATCACCAAACCAAATCAGGTTTGGGCCGCAGATATCACCTACATCCGCATGAAAGGAAAGCATGTGTATTTAGTAGCTATTATGGACTGGTATAGTCGTTATGTGATTGGATGGGCTATTTCACCTACTATGGAGGCTGAATTTTGTATTGAGGCGCTTAGAAACGCTTTGCTGCATTCGCGTTGTGAGATCTTTAACACGGATCAGGGTTCTCAATTTACCTCAAAAGATTGGATAAATACGCTAAAATCTCACCACATTTCTATCAGCATGGATGGGCGAGGACGTTATTTAGATAATATATTTATCGAGCGATTGTGGCGTAGTGTTAAGCAAGAAAAAATCTACCGGTATGATTTTGATACAATTGAAGAGGTTGAGCTGGCCTTAACGGAGTATTTTGAGTATTATAATAACCGAAGGCTTCACCAGTCCTTTAATTATTTAACGCCCGCAGAGGTGTATTATGGCCGGAAAAGACCATAAACCCTAAATGAGAGCGTCATGACTTACCCACAAGGCCCACAGGCCTATACGAGAAAGTGAAGCTCTCCTGACCTGTGGACTTGTGGATAAGTCATTCTGATAGAGTTGTGGTAAAATGACCTAAGACAATTCGTAGTAGCAATCACTATTCATACGGTATTGAGTAGGTTTAAATAGGTTAATTTGAGTGAATTTTTAACTATAAATGATGGATGAATAGCTCTTATTTTTCCTTAATTTTGTTCCAGACATGCGGACCCATATCAAAGTATCAAAATAGCAATGTGTGATTGAAGACTATTTAGAGCTAATAACTTGAAGGAACCCTTCTTTCCACAAAAAAAAAACTTGTAGTCATCATAAGTAAACCAAGTACCCATGTCGTTTCAAAAGGATTTAGAAACGGGATAATCCCGGAAACAACGTTATAACGTATTAAAAGATCTGAGGAAATAATAATAAGATAGCCAACGGAGGCTAAACTTATTGTGATATCTTTTGATCTTGCTAAACAAGTCGTAACCAATGTAAATCCAACCACTTCAAGTATTGTATCTATTAATTGATAGACACCAAGAAGTGAAAAATATTTTATATTCCAAGGAATGCCAAATATAAACATAAAAAATATAAGGATTGATACCATTATATAAGGTATGTATAGATGCTTCGATTTATACTTAATATCATTATTCTGTAAGAAAAATATTTTACCCCATGCTATAACCTGAAATAATAAGAAAAAAAGGAAAGGAACTTCAAAAAATGAATTAATGTTAGAGAAATATTTAATATCCAGTATATTCATTCCAAAATTATAAATTCCATCAGCAAAAGCAGCAGAAATAAAGGAAATAAAAAACAAGAAATAAATAATTTTTGTTCTAGGATCCTTAGCTGTTCTATATAACTTAAATGTTAAATAGGATGCAGCAATATCTAGACTTACTTGTCCCAGCAAGGCAAAGCATCCAGCCATTGAACCCGATTCATTTTTTACTAAAGTTAAATACAAAAAGCTATAAATAATCCAACAAATAAATATTGAAATCATTAAATATCTTGGATTGAATTTGTTATCTAACATATTAGTTTTCACACTTTAGCAATAACTCTGGCTGGTAAGCCATCCATGTTAATTATATTTAAAGGCATAATGTAAATTTTACAACGACCTATAGGTGCATTATTTAACTCCAAACCTTCTACAATCAGCACTTCTTTGGAGAGTAATGATTTATGCACAGGTAAATCTTCCGCATCATATTTATCGACACTAATATAATCAATCCCTACGATTTTTACCTTTTTTCTCAAAAGTTCTTCAGCCGCTTCCGGCTCTATATAAACATAATTATTAGTAAATTTATCTTGTTTAGAAAGTTTGGAATTTGCTGTTTTGAAAAATACAATATCACTACTCATAATAGGTTGCTCTGTGATAAAGCTTTTAGTTATAGATCTTTCTGTGTCTGGAACTTTGATAATAATCCCAGAGCCAATAAGATGATCTATTGAAAAATCGCTACTTGTTTTTCCTTCTTTGATTACGTGTGCAGGATAATCTATGTGAGTACCTGTATGATTTCCAAATTGCATGTGACATAGATTAAAAGAGTTGGTGAGTCGACCGAGGGAACTTCCCCCTCAGCCGCTCGCAGAACCGGACATGATACTCTCGCATCATCCGGCTCCCATTAAGTCAACGCACCGAACATACCTTCGCGCCAATGAATGAACAGCGTAGGCATTTCTTTATGGATTCGTTCCATTAGTTTGCCTGCTTTGGTTCTGCTGTTCCCCAATGATTTATACTTCTTCTTTGCCCAGGCCAACAACATATTGTTGACGCACCGCCAAACTCGATACATAGCGGATCGTGAGTATTTTCCATAATACGCAAGCCATCCCCTTAGCATCGGGTTGATGAAGTCAGCCAGTTCTTGAAGACTCAAGGAAGTGTTATTTCTCCAGCTGCCCCTCCGCAGTTTCAATGTCATTGCCTTCACGGCCTTTAATGATACCACCGGAGTGAAGCCAATGAAGAAACTGTTTCTTGACTTGACTTTGACTCGTCTTGCTTTGAACGTATAGCCTAGAAAGTCGAATGATTTATTTCCATATCGTCCTTTCCGTGCTCCGTCTTTGCAATAGATAATCTTTGTCTTGTCAGGGTGAATTTCAAGACCACGAGACTTAAATCGATCATCAATCTCTTTTAGCATTTCCTCTGCTTCTCGCTGTGTCCGGCAATGGGCAAGCCCATCGTCGGCATACCGACACCATGGAGACTCCGGGTGATGTTTTGTCATCCAGTGATCAAATGCATAGTGCAGAAACAGATTACTTAATAGAGGACTGATCACGCCGCCCTGCGGCGTGCCGGCCGTTCTCGGCAGGCATATTCCTTGTGGATCATGAATTGGTGCAGTTAACCATCTTTCCACATACAGCACTATCCATTTGTCGCTGATGTGATGCTTCACTGCTTTCATGAGAAGTTCATGGGATAAATTGTCAAACAGACCTTTTATGTCAAATTCAACGACCCAGTCATAATCCCAGCACCGTTTCCTTGTAACGCCTATCGCATCTAAGGCGGATTTATTAGGCCTATATCCATAGGAGTCGTTCAAAAAGTGCGGTTCAAGAAGCGGCTCCATCATTAATTTCACCGTCATTTGCGCAATTCTGTCCGTCACTGTAGGTATACCTAATTTTCTCACACCGCCTTGTTTCTTAGGAATAGCTACTTCTTTCACCGCTGGTGGAAAGTAGCTTCCTGAACTCATGCGATTCCATAGCTTATACAAGTTGCCCTTGAGGTCTTGGCTAAACTCATCAATGGATTGATTATCAATACCAGCAGAGCCAGCATTGGCTCGCACCAATTTATAAGCTTGCCAGACAAGTTGTTTTGGTATGTTAAATGGTTTTGTTGTCACTAATATGTCATCCTGCTTCCAGTTGTACATTAATGCTAACGACTTAACGCAACCCCTTCGCTCCATCACCATTACAGTGACTTCAACACTAATACGAGTTGCTCCGCCCCAATGTATTGCATCAGTACTATCAGCCTCATTGTTTCTGCAATTTGACCTTTCCCTTGGCATCAATACATTGGTTCCCGCAGTTCCATAGAAAAGCCCGAAAACAGACTCACGCCACCTACACGCCGGACACCATTTATGCAGCACCCAAGTTCGCTCATAAACTCTTCCCGGAAGTACGACCTTGCCCCCGGTTTCGATGTCAATATCACGCGCTATCGACGCGTCATCAGTGGTTCATTTACATTCGTCTTTCTGTTCCACACCTGCCAGATCTATTCTGACTTTTCTTCATCGCTCATGACCTATGCTCTTAACATACGCCACATGAAGTGGTTTCAAGCCCGCTCTTGGTCGCTTGCTTCGGCGGGACTACCGCCATCTTTTCTATAGCTTCTATGCTTCGAGGTAAATTCGTTCCTTAAATTCACGTTCTGTGCATCTACGGCACACAGTCGCTGTCGCGAAATGATTTGCTCGATAAATAATCGATGAGACTTGATTTGACGCACCAACATGTAACTTAAATCAGATCGAACCCAGCCAGCTCAATCACGCCCCTTGTATAACCGTTTTATAGGTGCTATTTGCATTATTTGCTGCAATATTAGTCATTTTATCAATTTCTGGACGTACCTCGCCTGAAAGATAACGAGTAAGTTGCCTTAAATTGAACCCAAATACAGCAGCATAACCAGCGCTTTTGGTGGTTTCATCAGATTTCATACGGCTTCTACCCAATTGACCTCCGTGTTTCGTGTGGCCAATCAAAGGCTCAATACCAGCGCGTCGATGATGCAATAATTGCCGAATTGGCCATGGTGTTGTTTCACGAGCCGCATTGAGCGTCCTATCAGGACGGGGTAATTGAATTTCAAGGACGCCTTTTTCAATCAATAGCTGTTCGTTGCTCAGTGAATAATACCCTTTATCTGTCGCCACAGATGCCAGCAACCCCTTTCCAAAAAGATGCTCATGTGTATTGAGCATCAGCGGTAAAGACTGAGCATCTGGCATATAAGTAGACGTGCATTCGCCAACAAAAAGAAAATTACCTCCAATACGTCCTAATTGATAGACGCGGCCAAACTGCACTCCTTTATTTAATTTACCTTTGTTAAAACAGCCGACTTCATAAGCATGCAATGAAGAGATCGATGTATTGATAATACCTTCAAAAAGATAACCATGTACATTCTGTAATAACATAGTCCCGCGCCAGCTCAGCGTCTCGACAGAACGGCGAAGCGCCCAATATTTACCCGATGCTAACTTAGCACCAAACAAATATAAATCATTTAAGATAGGCAGTACATCAGCATACGTTTCACGCCATAATCGCTGAAGTACCACGGATAATATACCCCCACCAACATCTTTACGTTTCAAATTAAAATAATACAGCGCGATTTGTTTTAAATTGCTTAGTCCAACGCAGTACTGTTTCATGCCACCAGAACACAATTGATTCAGTCCTTTTCCAACTTTTGACGCAAGGACAGCAACTTTAATCAATAAATTAGCGATTGCGGGATAGGCTATATTAGCTTCTTGCACAGTAGAGTCAATATCGAGCTCCGTAGGATTAGCATAATTCAGTTTAACCGCTTGTTGCGCTATCAAATTGGCAAGCCGTCGTTGTTTTTCAGGGCTTAATCGAGAACGAAACGTCTCGATTTTGGTATGGTCTGGCGCATGCCATTTCTTGATGAGACCATAACCACAAAACAGACGGAAGGCGGCATTATCACGTACCTGCTGCTCAGCAAACCTATCGGTTAAATTAAACATCTGCTGTAAGACATAAACCCCTAAATGAATACGGATTCGCAAGGGTCTGCCCATCCACCAATGTTTCTTCTCCGTGCGCTGTAAATCAGGCAATACTAATTGCAGCATCTCATCCCAGGGGAGTTTCTGAGCCAGCTTAACCAGGCGATGGTCATTACCGACTGTAATGGTAGCGGTGCCTCCTGTAACCGGCTCATCAAAGCCATTCACATCCAAGCTCATTGTTTGCTTACACCCTCTTTATCGTACTGTTCTTTGCTTCGCTACTAATTTGGCACATCTGTTACTGAAAAACATCAGATTCCACCACCAGATGGATAAGTGCTTTTTAAGCATGCCTTTTCGTAGGCGGTAGGTCTGGTAATGACTTAAAATCCCAAGATAAGAGTTGATGGAGCATAAAAAAGCCATCTGCTCTTCTTTGGTGGGTTTATGGTCTTTAACAACCTGGTTATGGCGCTGGATGGCCTCATAAAAATTCCCTTTGATGCGACGTCCGGCATGGATGCAGTGTGGTTTGAGCATCACTCCAAGAAACGGGACGCCTTTGCAGTAGTGCTGCAGGTATCGTTTACGCGGATGAAGCTCAAGTTCGAGCTCTTTTTGCAAAAACTGCTCCATTCGGGGTATGAGTGATTTTAAAAATGCATTATCTTCATGCACCAGAATAAAATCATCGACGTAACGACCATAGAAACGCACACCCAAATCGTGTTTGATGAAATGGTCAAAGGGATTTAAATAGAAATTGGCAAATACCTGGCTGGTGAGATTGCCAATCGGTAGCCCGCAGTGAGACCTGGCATAAAAAAGGCTCTTGTCTTTGGGAAAACCCTGCCAGTCGCGTCGTTTCCCCTTGATAAAGCAGTGGCTGGTTGGTTCATTTTGAATGACTTTGCAGGCGACCTCCAGGATTAATCCCTTGTCGGGCTGGTTATAATGGGTCTCGATAAAACAGCGAAGTTTCTCCCAGAGAATATGGCGGTTAATGCGGATGAAAAAACTTAAGATATCGAGCTTCAGCACATAGGAGTCTCTTTGGTAATTTAAAGAGCATTTGCGGATAAATTCGTCGGCACGCGCAATGCCCATGTGCGCGCCTCGTCCCTTGCGGCTCGCATAGCTATCATAAATAAAGGCTTTCTCAAACAGAGGATTCAATTGATTGATTAACCAGTGATGCACCACACGGTCACGAAAATCAGCAGCAAAGATTTCGCGTTTCACAGGCCTATCAATCACAAAAGCAATCGAGCGCCCAGGGTTCCAGGTGCTAGAATTGAGTTCATCTCGCAAAGCAATGAGATTGCTTTCATAATCCGTTTCAAAGCGGAGCGCATTCATGGTGTTGCGCTTGTTCTTGCGGCAGTCAAAATAGGCTTGAAATAAGGATTCCAATGACGCACCATAGTTCATACGGCTCTGTTCCTTTTCTATCAATAGTCTCATTCTAATAGGGTAGCGTGGACTTGTTAAAAGCCCACGCCGATTGTGACTTTACTTTGTTTAAAACCCCGAACACACCTAACCCGAAGATTGTTGTTCTTATTGTCGTCGTTCTGGTTGCCATTGTTGAAGTTCTGGTTCCAGGCGTTGTTCGTAGGATTGCCGGAAAACTCGGTAGAACTCCAGTAGTTGTCACCGGCAAAACCGCCTAAACAATTAATAAAGGTGTTTTGGTCTGTACAAGGCGTCTTGTGCAGACGCGAATCAACTGCCAAGTCAGTCCCTTTATCGCTTTTAAACAAAAGCATGCTCGCTCATGAACGCCGTAGCTCTCATGATTCTGGCTTTATCGACTGGCATTACGCCAGCCGGTCACCTGTTTGCCTATGCGATCTAAAAGCTCACTTAATAATGCCTGCTTTTTAAGTGATACCAGTTTCATCTCGACACACAGGCGAATTTCTAGTTTCAATAACTCCAACTCATCTAAACTGGACTTTGGCCATTTTCCAAAACCTGCTATGAGATAATTTAAAACCTCAAGCAATATATCGAACCCAATTCTACTCACCTCGCCTCAACCATAGCATGGAATTCGAAATGATAAATATAAATTCACTATGTACTTTTTTTGTGATACTGGTTATAATATGTGAATTATTATTAAGAGAGAATGGGTATGAAAAAATCAATCTACGATTTACCTTCAGAGATAGGAAAGGAAATTTCGGGTCACCTACCTTCGATAAAAGCCAAAACGAATGCTATATTAGATAAACATACCCGAACCTTATTTCAACCCCCTGCCATTTTATCCAAATTCCTGGAGTTTGTGGCTCATGGAAAGCAAGACCATGCAGAAAAAATATTTACAATAAGGAAAAAAAATCCCCACCAGCTCCAGGAGTTATTACTTGAACGAGGCACAGTGACCGACTATTCAGGTCGAACCTTTACCAATATTTCAGCGTATGAATACGCTTATTGGGCAAAGGACAAGCATATGTGCCGGATGCTTGAATCGCATATGGACGAGAATACAAAAGCGGCGATGCTAAAGCGCTGCGAAGCGATAGAGAGCAATGGGTTAACCTATAAGCAACATGGGGTCGAGGTTAAGAATTCAAAGCATTTTGACTTAACCCCACTCAAAACAGCACTGAACAATTATATTGATGGTTATGATAACTGGGAGAGCTCCCAGAATTGTGACGCCATGAAGGCGGCATGGATGGAGGTTGGAAAAGAGCAGCGCGATGTTCCAGTCCATGTGGCTAATGAATATTGCCGTAAAGACCGCTCGTTTGACCCAACACCTCAGTTTAATGAGGACAAATTACCCCGTAAGTTAGCGTTCCACAATTATAATACAAACAAAGGCGAATCGTGGTTCCCCTTGGTTATTTCTGATTCTTCCGGGCTTGCGGTTGATTTTGCATTAATTAGGGCGGGGCGTGGGGTGGGCGCGGCGGGGCCGTGGGGGTTGGACGCTTTCGGCGGCGCCGGATGATTTGGCGGCTATAATCCGCCTTGATGAAGTAAGAACATTAGATCTCACGCAGTCGCGTAAAAACCTGGAGCCGACAAAACCTGGGCTTGAGATTGATAACCGTATTTTTTAATGGCGTGCGTGAGCAGACCGGCGGCATAGGCCGCCGGGCTAAAATCCCAGCACACATTTAAAAACCATTCAAGTAGCTCCTGGTACTGCCAACTTTCTGTTGTTCTTACCCACCACATGACCCAGAGATGTAGGTACCTTCTGATCTTTTTGGGAGACACCCCATCTTTGACCATAAGATTAATCTGCTCTCGTGCTTTTCGTAACGTCCTTGCGTGCGGGACAATAGTGTCAAGCCCAGGCGTTTGATGATTAATTGCAATCTCTGTACCCCCCCCCACAATGAGGTTAGATTTTGCGCAGTACCCGCCGGGATAACTGCTCTATCATTTGCCTGTATCACATGGGTGTTATCCTGGGTTTGCGTCCCAGGATAGTGTATTCCGAGAAAGTGGAATCCTTTCTCAATGTTGCCTATGCGTGTCTTTTTGCGCGATAAACTGAGCCGTCTTTCATGCAACACCTCCATCATGCGCTGTTTGCAACGGTTAAGCTGACGGCTGGTTTGGCACAGAATAAGAATGTCATCCTGATACCGGATATAGGTTACATCCATCGAATTGAAGGCATCATCCAATGGCTTTAAATAAATGCCACTAAAAAACTGAGACAGCGGCCCACGTAGCGCAATTCCCTGATCGGGATTTTTATATCCGCGAGGGGTTTCAATGGGATTGATAATAATTTGTTCTAGCATGGATTGGACATTGAGATCGTTATAGTGCTTTTTGATATCTTGAATCAATTGGTGATGCGGGATGGACTTGTAAAACGATTTGATGTCAGCGCGGATGATGTATTGTGGTTTTTTTTCCAAAAGCACTTGCCGGATACGCCGCGTGGCAAGCCGTACACCACTTGGTCCATGAAGATGGTAGCAATTGGGGTTCATCACGTAAGGGAAGGTAGGTTTTATTTGTTTGAGCAAAATATTTTGGAAAATCCTGTCCGATAAATGCAGCTGATCAACCATTTCATCTGGAAAATAATGGCGCTTAAGATGGCGCGGTGTATAGCTGCCATTCACCATGGATTCAACACCCCGCACCAGCCAATCATCTATTTCTCGTGCCATGAAATGCACGTCGTGATTAGGGTTTGCATGATGTTTTTGTTTGTGAATTTTGGCGAACAACTTGCGGCCAATATTCACCATGTCGGCAATACTCCATCGTTTCATGTTGATTTTTGTTCTGTATGTTCGTGGTGTGAGGCCAAGAGCGGGATGACTCCTATTTAAAAAAATTGCTAAAGCGGATAAAGCGAGTATCTTGATGTTCGCAAAAACAATAAGGTACAAGGAGTTGCTCAACAATGACACCCGAGATTATATCCGTTTTAGCTGCTTTTGCACCTTTATTTACACGTCCTACCTGGAACAATATCAATACGCTTTTCATTGGTGCCATCCTTTGTCGAGGGGCAAGGCGTATTACGAGTATTTTACGTGTTATGGGCTTAAGCGAGGTTAAAAATTTCTCAAAATATCATCGTGTATTGAGTCGTACACAATGGAGTGGTTTAACTGCCAGCAAAATTTTATTTGGTCTTTTAATCACACTGCTTCCTGAATCATGGCCCAAGATTGTTGCTGTTGATGAAACACTGGAGCGCCGACGCGGAAAGAACATCAAAGCCAAAGGAGCATACCGTGATGCTGTTGCGTCCAGCCAATCACGGGTGGTTATTTGTTTTGGTTTGAAATGGGAATGCATGACCTTGATAGTACCGCTTCCTTGGTGTAAAAGACCATGGGCTTTGCCTTTTATGGTTATCCTTTCACCATCAAAAAAGTCAGATGAGGCCTCAGGAAAAAGACACAAAACATCGATAGACTGGACCATACAAATGGTGCGTTGTGTCAGCCGATGGTTGCACCGTACCCCTTGGATTTTGGTTGGTGATGGCGCCTATGCTTGTATGGCCCTTGCAAAAGTCTGTATAAAAAATGGTGCAACACTCATATCCAGAGTACGAATGGATGCGCAGTTATTTGAATTTCCTGAGGTCAAGCCAGCGGGAAAGCGTGGAAGAAATCAAATTAAAGGACAGCGTATCCGGCTCAAGGAATTACTAGTAGATACTAAGACATGGGATACACTTCAGGTAAAGTGGTATGGTGGTGAACAAAAAACTATTGAGTGCTTAACCTTTGAATGCCTATGGTATCATGCAGGCGTTCCACCAATAAGGCTACGCATAGTGCTTGTTAAAACACCCGATGGTAAGAATGAGGCGGAGACATTTTTCAGCACCAATACGGAAAATTCACCGACACAAATTATTGAGTGGTTTGTTTTACGCTGGAACATTGAAGTTACCTTTGAAGAAACCCGTGCCCACTTAGGCATTGAAACACAGCGTCAGTGGTCAGATAAGGCTATTGCAAGAACTACCCCTCTGCTTATGGGACTACTTTCGATATTGGTACTGGTTGCCATTAAAATGCATGAAACTAAAAAATTGTTAGTGCAAGAAACTACATCATGGTATGACAAAAAGGGCGAGCTCACCTTAGTCGACATTATTACAGCCATAAGAAGATCAATCTGGGTGAAGATGTATTTTTCAATGTCTAAAAATTACGAAAATAATACGGATTCTTTAAAAATAACCGAAAAAACTGCTAACTTATTGATTTATCAACTGGCTTTGGCTGCATAATTGGCTAAAGTCGAGCTAAAAACACCTCTAAGTGCTCTACTCTGTTTTGATTCTTGTTTGCTCGGTAAATACAACGAAGCAAATGAAGGGCGTCACGCTTCATATCCTGGCCCAGTGTGTATTTGTACTCCCTTGGAAAATCTTTTGTTATCTCAAACACCTTTAGTGTCAAAAGGTATGCGTCCCGATAAACCGGCAACTCGGTATATAGCGCCATCATTAAACCATAAAAATTAAGTCCGACCGCTATGCGGTTTTATAAGAGGCAGCTTCGCTGCCTCAAAAGAAAAGGGATAAAGGGTTTAAGGGGTAAAAGCCCGAACACACCTAACCCGAAGACTGTCGAACTTATTGTCGACGTCCTGGACGCCATCGAAGAAGTTCTGGATCCAGGCGCCGGTCGTAGGAACGCCGGAAAACTCGGTAGAACCCCAGTAGAAGTCACCGGCAAAACCGCCTAAACCATTCGTATGCAACGTTGTATATAAGTTGGGATTGGTAGTGCCACAACCCGCATCAGTTCCTCCTGGTGGATTGGAATATCGTCCCAACTCGCAAATCGCCGGCATGAACCAGTCAGTAAACCCCTGTTCACTCTTGTTTCGACAGGCCTGCGCTGCCGGATATTGACCTACAGGGGTTTCAAGCGCATTGGTGTTACTTAATCCATCCGTGATACTGTCCGCTGCCGTATTATCGAATAATGTTGCCCATTGGAAAAAAAAGTCTGCTGGACTTTCTTCTTCATCCGTTAATGCGGCCACTTTCCCACCAATGCTTTGTGTGCTGGGTGTGGCATTATCCACAGAAAACAAAAAACCCCCTTGATAAATACAACCGTATCCTAACACCAAGACATTAACGTCCGTAGATGGCGCATTATCTGCAGTTACTGTGACCGTTGTTGGTACAGGCGCAGTTCCTGGCGCAGTAGTGCAGGCAGAGCTTAAAGAATCCAAACTGGCATTAATGCCTGGGGTGATGGTGATGTCGCAGGTGGCTCCGTTATTCAGTGTGCCCATACAGGCATTACTGGTAATTGACGTTCCAGCAGGAAATCCGGATGTACTCACCTGTACGTTGTTTGCTGGTATTGAGCCCGTATTTTCTATTCGAATGATGCGCGCAGTGCCAGAAAGGGCTGGGTCTGCTCCTGGATTGTTAATTGACAAAGCCAAGTTTTGCGTGAGAGGAGACAGGGTTGTCTGATTAAAGGTTACCTCTATAGCATGATTAGCCTGGATATTGTTCAACTGGAAGCTCGTGCCACCATTTTGTACCACATTGCCATCCAGCAGCCACTGATTGACTCCGAAACCGGTATTGGGTGTTGCCGTAAACGTCAGGCTGCTGCCAGCATTGACCACCTGTGCTGTTGTGGGGGAAATGGAGCCATTCGCACCCGCCGATGGTGCCACGGTGAATTGCTGCACCGGTGGCGGCGTTGCCAGGTGAATACGCAGGATATTGGCTGAACTCGGCTGGTAACACTGCAGGTCATTGCCCTGTTGGCATAAAACAGGGCCGCCCAATACATCGCCCAGCAGGGCAGAGCCATTGATATTGAGCGTCAGCGTACAACTTCCTTTAGCTGGAAACTGGCAGGGTGCGCCCTGAATCACCCCTGCAATGGGTTTCATCACCAGGTTTTTGGCTCTCGAGGACTGATTTTGTACCGTGTAAATCACCTGTGCACTGCCCCCTTTAGCTACGGTAATCTCGGTTGGTGTTTGCGGCACAAACGTCCATAAGGGCTTCGCCGCCTGCGCACTTGCAAGCGTCAGACAGGAGAATAAAACGGTCAGTATTGCATTGCTGAAAAATGTCTTTGTTTTCTCTAGCATGATTTTTATCCTTATGCCACGTAAGTAAGATTGACCAACACCCCATTGGTGTAAAGGTGATTGAGTGCTAATCCTGAATTCATAGTCTGCCCAAAAGCGCGACCCAGTTCGCTTTTACCCCAGTCGGCAAACTCATATCCAACCCCTACCTGCCAGTGGTCATTGAGCGACTTTTGCACGCCAGCCCCCAGCGTGTAGGTCAATGCGGTTTTTGTGTGGTCTGTAAAATTGGCATTGGGTAAGGCTTCAAAAATCAAGGGTGTGTTGGTGAATTCATGAGTGCGGTTAAAACCAACGCCAAGGCTCGCGCTCACCCAGGGCATGAGCCAATAGCCTTTATCAAGCAGAAGTTTTCCTTTTGCCGCTATGCGCGTGTTGCGTACTTTATATTGGTAGCTGTAATTATCAAATTGAGGGTCGGCATCATCCCAGATAATGCCCTGAAGATGGGCACTGCCGGTGGTGGTCACTGCCAGTCCCAATTGACCCAACCACTGGGAGGATAATGACTTTTGTATCCCCACAAACAGCTCACCTGATGCTAATGCATTGGTCGATTTTCTGGCCGCATACGTCTTTTCAATTTCCGGAGCCAAATAAAAAGTCTGAGTCTCCCCACCACGAGCCCAAACCGGGCCTGCGCTCACAGAGCCTACCCAGGTCCAGTCTTTGATGGCCATGACAGGCCCCATAGTGCCAGCTGAGGCTGTACTTCCCAGCACTCCTGCCGTGATGAGAGAAAGAACTAAGCGATGCTTCATAAACGTTCCTTGTATAATACAAATGATTTATTAAATGGACTTAAACAACAGGCAGCGGCAATCGATTTCAATAACAAGCGAATAAATGGACTAATACGCATCGCTGAATAAAAACTGAGCAAAAGGATAGGCAAGAACCCTGAACAAAGGAAATACACACAATAAAAAATAATAGAGGACATTGAAAATAAGGAAAAAGCTATTGCTGATTGCTGATTGCTGATTGCTGATTGCTGGCAATCGTCCCGTCATTGGACCTTACCAGCAATCCTTTTTTGATATCTAATCGATAGTTCATTCCCTGCATCAGCAATCCTATATTTTTACTTGGCGTTAGTGAGTATTGAAAAATTACTCTTAATTATGATACTTTGTTCATGATTTAAAATCAAAAAAATTCCTTCGATTTTTATTCCTCAAACTTGCCCAAATCATTTCGCGACAGCGACGAGTTACCCTCATCTAGAGTGCATACTTTTCTCATGCTGTACTCTGGATCTCCTGGAAAAACCACTGTTCTTTCTGAAATATTTGTAGTTAAGTCATAATATTTTGATTTCGGTTCTTGTGAATCAGCTTGTTTTATTTTCTCGTGGTGTGATGAATCATCCAACCCACTAATTAAGGATCTATCTTGAATTTCTTTCATTCTGTTCCATTTTTTCCAATTATATAAGTCGAACTTTATACTATTGATATGAATCATGTCAATTGCTTGATTTCAAGTGTTCAATTTATAAAGTAGTGGGGAGCTTTGATAATTAGAATATGGCCCCTTGACAATTGATTGCACTGCGCAAGCTGATTGATTGCACTGCGCAAGCTGATTGATTGCACTGCGCAAGCTGATTGATTGCATTCATTGCGCTTAAGCCGTATTCTATTATTTTAACTATGAGGTTGAGAATGATCTTACTAATCGGTGGTGAAAAAGGTGGTACTGGTAAAACAACAATTTCTACTAATCTTGCAGCTCTCCGGGCTCTTGATGGATATGATGTATTGCTTGTGGATACAGATCCTCAAAAAACAGCTAGTTTTTGGAGCTTAACGAGAGATGATAATAATATTTTGCCCAGAGTTACTACTATACAGAAATTTGACAATGTAAAAAAAGAAATTCAAGCACTTAAGAGTAAATTTGACGACATTATTATCGATGCCGGTGGTCGTGATTCAGTTGAACTAAGAACCTCGCTTTTGGTAGCAAATAAAGCGGTATTTCCTTTGAGGGCTTCACAATTTGATCTGTGGACTTTAGCAAAAGTTAATAGCCATGTTAGCGATGCCAAAGCAATTAATGAGGGATTAAATGCATTTGTAATGATAAATCAAGCATCCCCTAATCCTTCGGTTAAAGAAGGTGAAGAGGCGGGAGGGTTCTTGGATGATTTCATAGAGTTGCGATTACTAAATACCATGATTACCGAAAGAATTGCATTTAGAAAAGCAGCAATTTCTGGCAAAAGTGTTAAAGAATTACTTCCTGAAGACAAAAAAGCATCGAGTGAAATACTTTCGCTCTATGAGGAGATATTCAATGTCTAATAAGACGATTTTTAAAAAAACTCCTTTGACCCCAGAGGAAAAAGAAAAAAAAGAAAGAGAATTTTTGAGCTTTAATAAGGACTCGCCTGATAAACAAGAAGTGACTCGTGCTATAAAAGAATCTACAAAAACACTTTATTTAAGAGCGCCAGAAAGTTACTGGAATGATATTCAAGAGATTATGAATCTTACTGGCTTATCTATGAATGCAGTTTGTCTTGAGTTATTAAGACCATCTATTAGAAAAAAATTGAGAGAATTAAAAGATGAGTAATTTATTTTGAAAAAAGCATTTTGCAAGCATTTTGCAAGCATAAAGCATATTTGATGAAATCATAATGCAATCAAATTGATTGCATTATGATATTGTATTGATTGCAAATTGCAAATAAACCAATGTATTTTCTTGATTGACTTGTTCATTCTCATGTGATTTCATCAGTAAATTGATTTTTTAAATTAGATTATTGGGGTTGGAAATTGCATAAAAAAAACGGCCCGTAAAACGGGCCACTCTTTAATAACGCTAATGATACTACTCTAGTCAAGTTAATCTTAGCGTTTCATTGAATCATTGTCAATTATTGGCGAAGCGCTAAGGATATTTTACGCATGCAAGAAAATGCGTTAGTGATGGATTGCATTGATTTCATAGAGAAATCAACAGGCAAAGACTACAGCTCTCGAAGGGCAGGAGTGGTGCGCCAGGGTAACTGGTGCGGCCATGATCCCGAGTCCCCACGTTTTTTTCAAAAGCCACAGGAACATAAAGAGCGCCCAAAAATAATTACCTGGGCGATTGATGCCTGGCGGCGTTACTACGGTTTACCCACATCCTATTTTAAAGAAATCCGGTTGCGCCGTAACTCAACGCGCCAGCAGCGGTCTGAGGCACGTGAAGCCCTGGCAAGCATATCTCAGGTTTTATTACATTACACGGAACTGGCAAGCCTTAGGGTAGGTGTACCTCATGCAAGTGAAGGATTTCGTTCTCTTACCATCGAGTTTCTTGCTGATAAGGCAGGTATCGGTTTAAAGCGCGCACAACGTGCTATTAAATTACTGGTGCGTGCGGGCTATTTAAAAATGATTGAGCGTTTTGATGTTAAAGTTGATGCCGGTAAAGAGCGTTTTATTGGTCTTGCTGCCGTGAAGTGCCTAACACCCGCCTTTTTTAAAGCATGCAACATTAATCTGCAGGCGCTGTCTGCACAGCGTGCTCTTGCGCGTAAACGTCTCAAGGCCTGGTGTGTACGTAGACCATGTTTTCGGTCAACATTAGTTCCCATTTGCTTAATGTAGTTGTCATTATCATCCCGAAACACTGGTTTTCAGGTTTAAATCCACTGTAGATGTAATTTATACGTATTTATTGTGATTTGTATCAACTGGTTAAAGTTAGGTTATGCATCAAAATATAATTATTCAATTCATTGTGAGCAAATAAAGTCCTATAATCTTGACCGAAAACATGGTCTACGTACACACCAGGCCGAGTAACATATTTTTTAATTTGTGAACTATCGCATTTATCTAACATAAATTTAATCAGCTTTAGTGTACTTTCTTTATCGTCCCATAAAATTTTAGGTAAAAATGGATTTCTACGGCCGTAATTAAATAAAAACGCATCTAAGGCCTGGTGTGTACGTCGAGGCTGTTTTCGGTCAAGATTGTAGAAAATTATTAATTCAATGTGATCTTAACCATTAAATTTTGTATGTTAATCGGTCTTTATTTATTGCTTGAAATCTTTATAAACAACATCAGGTGATAAATTAACCCAAAAAAACCGCCTTTGAGCACGGTAATGACAACTACATAAGCCAAATTGGGAACTAATCTTGACCTAAAACAGCCTCGACGTACACACCAGGCCTATTACAAAACCCAACGGCCTTTTTGTTTGATTGCATCATGCATTGCATCCGGTGCTAAATCAATTTCACCAGGCCAAGTGAGTACTCCATATTCAAGATGAGCCTTATTAAAAAGGTCTTTATCTTGAAGTACTGCAAATACACCTGCTTTATCACTCATGATCAATTTAACCATTTCAACAAACCCATGCGTTCCGTCATTGAATTCAACTTCAAGCTCATAATTGGGCAGTGGTGTGACTTTCGTTAGTCTCCAAGGAGCGGTACAAACTATTCCAGGGGCGATATTTTCTTTGGCGACTGATTGTTTTCGCATAATGTCCAATCCTCAAATAATTCAGCACGGTGCTGAAAAGCCCATTCTAATACTAAAGCCAATGCCCTGCGGGGCATAGAGCCTCGAACCACTTCAAGTGTATGAATATCAATAAGAACTTCATATTCAGCATATAAGGCATGAAAATGAGGAGGTGCATGATCACCCCAAAACATTTGAATCAGTATTCCATAAAATGCACTAATTGTTGGCATTTACTCGTTGTCCTCTATTCTCAAAACTCATATCTAGTATAATGCAGCAAGAAAGCAATATCAAGAATGGTTATTGAGAATCCATGGATCCAATAAACATAGTGATATCACTAAGCCAAGTAAGTATGCTCAAAAACGAACGTTTTCAATAATAGGTATCCAAGTAATTAATGTATAGCCCTAATCGAATAAACCTGTTATCTGATCAAGAAATTGAAGCCATTTATGCTATCCCTGAATTTAATAAAGCTGAACGAGAGTTGTATTTTTCAATAACGGATGAGGAAATGCTCATCGTCAAAAAATATCGCACTACGAAGGCACAGATTTATTTTATTCGATTGCTTGGCTATTTTAAGGCCAAGCAACAGTTTTATAAATTTAATTTAGGCCAAGATAATAACTCACAATTTATTTTAGGAAAATATTTCGGGGAACGCCTACTGGGACTTACAGGTCAAATCGATTTTAAAACTTATCAAAAACAAAAAACTGATATTCTCTTGTTGTTTGGCTTTAAAGATTGGCAGCCAATGCATGAGTCCAAAATTCAGCTTCATTTAAGTGAGTTGATCAAACTTTACCCTAAAGGACATGATGCTCTACGACAATTATTAAACTACTTTAGTAGTCAACAGATTGTTTTACCTTCGTATCGCACCATACAGGATATGTTTACCAATGCATATTCAATGGAAGATGCTCGACTTGATGAACTTATTTCAGTTATTCCAGAATCAAAAAAAGAACAACTGTCGGTTTTAATCAATAAAGAGGATGGGATAACTCCATTGAATGTAATACGGTTGGATCAGAAGAATTTTAAATATAAGGCTATCAAGGCTGAGGTAGATAAGGCATTGGGACTTGTCGAATTATATGATTTTGCAAAAAACTTCCTCCCAAGACTCAAAATATCCAAGAATTCTATTCGCTATTATGCTGATTTAGCGGAACAATACGCTGCTTCTAGGCTCAGACGTTTAAGTAAGCCACAACAATGGCTTCAAGCTCTGTGTTTTGTATATCATCGTTATCAACAAATTATGGATCACTTAATTACCAGCTTTATATATCACACCAGAGGTATAATGAATGAGGGTAAAATATATGCTGAAAAGGCAATGACTGAGCATAGTTCTGGTTTAGTTGTTGACTTACCAAAATTGGCTCGATTTCTAAAATGGTTTCCAAATCGCAAGCAGAATTTAACCCATGATGAGCTAAACCACCAAGCTTATAATATTTTACCAGAGGAACAGTTCCCTGCCCTTGCACAATTTTTGGAAGGCAGTGTATTTGATAAAAAAGCAGCTAAATGGGCATTTTATCTGGAATCATCAAGGCAAATTGCATTGTATCTCCGGCCTATTATGTTAGCAGTACCGCTCGTATTTTATAAAAAAGACAGCGATATTATGAAGCTTATCGATTTACTCAAAAAACATTATGGTGCTGATAAAAGTCCATCATCATTTAAGCTGACAAGGATTTGGAGGACACCATCTCTAAAACAATGATTCTTTACTTGAAAGAAAATCCAACTGATGAACAGGTAGATCCCCATTTATTTGAATTTTTTGTCTATCAAAAAATGTATCGTCGTTTAGATAAAGGACTGCTCTGTTGCAATGAAAGTGTCTCTTATTGTGACATAGACCATGATTTAATTGATGATGCGTTAGTGGATGATGTAGAAAAAATAGCCCATGAATTTGGTTATCCAAATATTCCAATCTATTGCAGTGAGCACTTAGATGAAGTGCTTAACGTACTGGATAACACGTGGGATAGGGCAACAAAACGCATTAGTCTTGGCGAAAATCCTGGATTTCTGATAAAAGAAACTAAATCTGGTGAGCAAGAGTGGAGTCTAGGCTACGATAGCCTGGATAAGCTAGATGATGCTTTTTTTAAGACCCTCACACAAGTAGAAATCCCTGATATTACTATGCATATTGGTAATCACGTTGATATGTGGCGTGCATTTACCCACATGAAAACCCGTTATCATAAAAAAAGAAAGCCTGTTCCTTTGGTTGTTAATGCGTGCGTACTGTCCGATGCCTTTGGTATTGGTGAGGAAAAAATGGCTGATATGTCAGATCTTAGCCATAATCTTTTGCGATCAACTCATGAAGATTTCATTCGTGTGGATACCTTATGCCCTGCGAATGATATAGCAAGCAATCTACTCCATTCATTGCCTATTTTTAAACAATGGAATTTAATGGATTTACAATTATTAGCTGATGCAGACGGACAAAAGCTTCCAACTAGTGAAAGTACAATTCAGTCAAGATATTCAAAAAAATTTCTTGGCAAAGAACCAGGGCTTTCTGTGTACACATTAATTGCTAATTTTGTTGCTGTGAATGCCAAGAATATTGGGCCTAATGAGTATGAAGGACACTGTCTCTATGATGTAATCTTTGGCAATAAGACAGACATTGATATTGACATGGTGACTGGAGACAACCACTCTTTAAATCAACTCAATTTTGTTATACTGGATTCAATAGATATTGAATATGTTCCAAGTATAAAAAATGTTAAAGAAGCGACAAATGACTTGTTTTCGGTTAAATCAGTTGATAACTACACTGGAATTATTCGTCCTAGTGGGATCATTGATAAAAGCCTGATTCAAGCTGAGGAAAGAGGGATATTACGGGTTTTACTCTCCTTACTTCTGCAGGAAAATACTCAGAGCATCATCGTTAAAAAAATAAATTCTTCTGCTCGGTATGGAAGATTAAAAAAAGCACTTTTTGAGTACAATAAAATATTAAAAAGTACGCATGTATTAAATTTAATAGATAACATGGCGCTTAGGAAGGCCATACGTGCGGCAAGAAATCGGACAGAGGCTTATCACCAATTGCAAGGTCTCATTAGGAAAGTTTATCGTGGGGTCTTTAAGGGAAAGAAAATTGTTAACAATCGAGTCAGCGCACATGCAGTAAGACTTGTTGCAAACTGCATCATTGCCTACAACGGTATTATTTTGAATACTATTTATGAAAAAATGCTTAAAGAAGGGGTTAGCCAAGACATTATTGATGAGTTTATTAGAATATCACCTATTGCTTGGGCGCATATTGCCTTTACCGGAAAGTACAGTTTTAAAAAAAGTAATGGTGATATTAATATTGCAGCAATGGTTGAGGAACTGGAAAAACATTTAAAACAGCATTTTTGGAAAGTTACTTAAGTAACGCGTGCATTTTTAACTATTTGCTATAAAATTGCACGGATTGTTGGGCCTAATCTTGAAATCCCACTTTTTGTCAGTTCTTCCACAGGACCCCAACAGGTGAGGCAAAAGTACTCGAAAAGGAAGTGATTAAGGATAATTTAGCGCATCAAAATATGATGGAGGCCATTATAAAAAATGCTGATGAGTTAGACCAAATCAATCCCAACCTCACTAAAGGACAAAAAAGTGCAGTTATTCTGGCACTCACTAATACAGACCGATTTATCTCCATTCAAGGCCTGGCAGGGGTAGGGAAGACGACTATGACTAAGGAAATCCAGAAATTCGCTGAGCACAAAAATATTGCGGTCTATGGGTTAACTCCTACTCATAAAGCAAGGCAGGAATTGTCAGCTCAAGGGATTAAAAGCGATACCGTTGATAGTTTTCTCCTTAATGCCGCGCCGTACCCCCCAAAATCGATGTTTATCGTAGATGAAACCTCCATGGTCAGTAACAAACAATATCGTGCACTGCAAAAAAAAGCCATAGAACTCGATGGCCGATTAATTTATGCAGGGGATATGACCCAATTACAATCCCTTGAAGCAGGAATACCACACGAATTAACCATTACCTCAAAAACGCAAAAAACAGCGTTCATGGAAGACATTATTCGCCAAAATCCCAACCCAGACCTCAAAGAAGCGGTTTTAAACGCATCTCAAATGAAGTTAGGAGAAAGCCTTGAGAAGGTAAAACAAATCAATCCCCAGGATTACATTCAGCGCAAACAAAGCTTTTCACATGACAGTCAATCTTCGATTAAAGAAATACCTGTTGTATTGGATGAGAACAAGAAAAACCCCTCTTATGAGCCTATTTATAAAGCCATTGCCGAAGATTATTTAAGTAGAACCAAAGAGCACCGCGATCAAACGCTTATTGTTGCCCCTGCCAACGTAGACAGGCATGAAATTTCATTGCTGGTGCGAGCAGGACTTAAACAAACAGGAGAGATTGATAATAAGGACATACAGGTTAATCGCTATCTACCTAAAGACATGCACAAGGTCGACATGCTTTATGCTAAAAGCTATGAAGTTAATGATATTATTCGCTTTGATAAAACCTATTCTGTGGCTAAACGAGGTGATTATTTTAAAATCACTGCTAAAGATTGTGAAAAAAACGAACTAACCTGTATGCATGAAGGAATAGAGTACAAAATAAGCCCTCATGAATTGGCACACAAGGCAAGAATGTCAGTCTATGTCGAAGTCAGTTCCGTTTTATCTAAAGGCGATAGGGTAAGGATTAAGAAAACTCAAAAAGAATCTAATTTGCTCGCCAATACCGAGTATGTAGTCAGTAGCTTAAGCTCTGATACACTGAAGCTTTCAAACAAAGACGGTGAATTGCTGCTTAATAGGAACGATCATGCCAGCAAACATTGGGATTATGCCTACACCAATACAGCCCATTCAATCCAAGGGGGAACAGATAGCTTTGTGATAGGCCTTATGCTGGCTGAAAGAGAAAAAGCAACCAATTACCGCTCTTATTTAATAATTATATCAAGAGCCAAAATACAGGCGACCCTTTATACCGAAGATTATGGCGCGTTTAAAAAAATCTTAACCGATTTTAAAAAACAAGACGAGACCAACAAAAAATCAGCTTTGTTAATGGAAAAGGCGCATCAACAACAAAAACAGAAAGAAGAATCACTTAAAGATATTCATGCCAAAAATAGTGCACTTAATCTTGAAAGCAATGTAATGCAAGGGCTGAGTAACCCCGACAAATCATCTCAAAAAAGCAAGGCACGAGGGTTTGTGCACCAAGAACTTAGTGTGAAAGCTATAGAAGCCCGCCTGTCAGCAAATATGGAGTCTTTGTGTTTGGCTCTTATTGGCGAGCCTAACCGCAAGCAATCAAGCAAAACAGAATATCGATATGGTGCCAAAGGAAGTTTAAGCATTAATTTGAGCAAAGGGTTGTGGAAAAACTTTGAGACCGAGGAAGCTGGCAACGCTCTGGGGTTAATTAAATACGCGCATCATTGTAATGATTTTAAGGAGGTATTGGCTTTTGCTAAAGAGTTCTTGGGTGGTTATCAGATGATCGTACCAAAATCCAAAGAAGAATCTAAAGTTGATAAACATGCCAAAGAAATGCAGGAGCAAATTAAGAAAAAAGAAAAAGTCATGGAAATAGTTGGTCGCTCACTATCTGTGAAAGATACACTGGCTGAAACCTATTTAAAACAAACGCGCGGTTTAAGTCATTTTGATGAGGCTGATATCCGTTTTGTAGAACAACAAGAAACATATCATGGAAAGAAAAAGGTCTATGTACCCGCATTGGTTGCTATTGCACGGGATGAAAAGGGGGCTATAAACAATATTGAAGTAATTGTCATGGGCCACGATTACTAGCCCACTAAAGGTCGGGTTTGGCCACGATTAATGGCCCACTCCATGGCCATCTCTGAGTCCCACTTTGAGTAGCAAATAAACAGTGTTAGTTTGGTCATTACCAATAACTAACGGATTTGTTATGAGATGAGGATTAAAACAATGGCAGAAATTAGAGAGGTGCTATATCAGCACAAAAAAGGGATGACTCAACGCAATATTGAAAAGTCTCTAAGCGTTTCACGAATGAGCATACGCAAGTACGTTTCAATGGCCAAGGATTTGGGTTATCAGGAGGATATTTCCAATGATGAGCTCGAAGTTATCGCTTTGCAGATACATAATAAAATCGTTAATACTACAGCCAACAACAGACCCAATAAATCAGAAAAAGAACTTGAGGCGCATCACGAAAAAATAGCATCACTCCTCACTGAGAAGTGGATTACCCATATGCAGATACACCGAATTTTAAGCGATAATGGTCTTGTTAGCAGTCGAAGAAGTCTTAGTCGTTATATTGAACGTCATTTCCCCTCGTTGCCTAAGGCTACGGTACATTTGTTAACAAAGCCTGGGCATGAAGCACAAGTTGACTATGCGTTTGTTGGGTTTATCAATAATAAAAAAACATACGCTTTTATTATGACGTTATCACATAGTCGGTATCGATATGTTGAGTTTGTACATTCTCAAAATCAGCAATCATGGGCGCAAAGCCATATCAATGCCTTTCATTTTTTTGGAGGCGTGCCCAACTGCATTCTTTTAGACAATTTGAAATCGGGAATTATTAAAGCACATATTTATGATCCAACGGTCAATGAAACCTATGCAGAGTTATCTCGCTTTTATGACTTTATAGCCGATCCGGCGAAGGCTCGAACGCCCGAGCACAAGGGGAAGGTTGAGCGTAGTGTTCAATTGGTAAAAGAACAGGTTATCGCGGGGATAACCTATGATGATTTGGCCTCGATGAACGCCTTTGCACGTGATTGGTGCGCTAATAAGGTATCGCACGTCATCTGCAGTACCACTGGTGAAAAGCCAATTGACGTATTTAAAAATGAAGAATTTAATTTATTAAACCCACTGCCAGCAGGCGCTTTTGATATGCCCATTTGGATGGATGCTCAAGTTCATCGTGACCATCATTTTGTTGTTGCTGGTAATTTTTATTCTGTGCCAACGATACATATCGGGACAAAGGTTAAAATTAGAGTTGGCTTGAAGACCGTTCAGGCCTATGTGAATCATGCTTTGATTAAGACCCATATTCGTAACTACGGGCGTGGACAGTGGGAAACGGATCCCAATGACTACCATAATTCTGCAAAGTATTACTTAGAAAATACTGCTGGCGTTTGTATTGAAGCGGCCAAAGCAATTGGTCAGGCAACGGAGGAAATGGTCACAAAGGTACTGGCTGAAGGCTCTAGAACGAGCTTAAGAAAAGCCCAGGCTATCATCCGCTTGGTTGAGGAATACGGTAATGAGCGCCTTGAAAATGCATGTTTACGCGCGATTTTATTTGATAATTATACTCATCAATCATTGAAAAAAATCCTCACGGAAGGCCTGGATAAAAAAGACACGAGAACATTCTCCACTAAGCGCTCGGCCAATCATGAGAACTTTGCCTATATTCGCGCAGCAAGTGATTACAGCTCAACGATGGAGGCTCATTATGAGTGATATCAATATGTTAGAGCTTGCAAAAAAACTACGTTTGACAGGGATCCCAGACACACTGCTAGCAAGAGTAGAACAGGCTCGCGCAGCGTCCCTCTCTTATGAAGAGTTGCTCTCAATGTTGTTTCAGGATGAGGATGAGGCTCGTCAACAAAAATTGCTTGCTGGGCGTGTAAGGCAAGCTCGATTTGAGGAGCCTCAGTGTTTTGAAAATTTTGAACTGGCTCGATATTCAACACAAGTCACACAAGCCATCCGCACCCTGATGACAGGGAAGTTTATCAAAGAAAAAAACCATGTCATCATCATGGGACCTGTTGGCACCGGAAAGACTCACCTGGCTCAAGCCCTGGGTCTAATGGCATGTCAACGACATAAAAAAGTCTGCTTTATAAGAGCGAATGAACTGTTAAATCAGTTCCACCAAGCAAGAGCGGATGAAACATGGACTGCGCTTTTTAAACGTTACTCACGATACGATGTGCTTATTTTAGATGACTTCGGGCTGAAAGCATTATCGCCAGAACAGTCCACTGATCTGTATGATTTAATAGCAGCTATCCATGTAAACTCTATGCTAATTATAACTACTAACCGTAAAATAGAAGGATGGATGGAGCTATTTTATGATCCGGTTATGGCAAACGCAGCATTAGATCGTATCGTAAATAAAGCTTATCGAATTGTTCTTGATGGGGAGTCATACAGGAAAAAATTTATACCGAAATTTAATTTAGTAGATGACAAGTGAGTTAAAAAAATTTACCCTAAGTGGGCTACTTTGAGTGGCCAGAGGGTGGGCTAGTAATCGTGACCCATGACAGTAATTAAGCTTAATCAAAATAATGCAGGGAAAGATGAGAAATCAGATCCAATAAAGCAAAGTTTTGGCAGAAAAGAGGGTTACTATGTGGAGCTTAATAAAGCGTATCAAAAAGAAAAAACATACGTTACAGAAGGGGTTGAAACAGGGCTTAGTATCGTCAGTGTAGATAACAAGGCACGAGTAGTAACAGTACTTGGGAAGGGTAATTTTAAGAATATAAAACATCACAATTTAGGTAAAGAAGTGGTCTTGTGTGTCGATAATGATGGCAAGGATACCTATAAAACAAGCCTTATTATAGATGCTCTTGATACAGCGGTTCCCGCTACCAGTTTCTCCCCACCGATAGGTAATAGAATATTCCCTATCTATTCCTCATGGGCAGCAACAAGCAATTCACAAATCATCTGATTGCAAAACAAGCACTAATCGTTATCAAAACTCAAAAACTCATTTAAAACCAAAACAATAGCCGTGTTCAAAAATAAGATGCTATGAGGTATTAATGGGATTAAGTTTGATTTTCTCCTGCCCATGAATAATTGCGTTAAATAAATCATTCCAATTATCAACAAAATATTCACTGAATAGGCGTTTCATTTTATCCCAGAGACCAATTTTTGATTGGCGCATTTTTAGTGCTTTTTGGAACATATTACAACAAAGCTCCTGAACCTGATCAACAAAGAAAGCGAGCATCATCAATAAGGCTAGCATGGTCGAGAGATTTTTATATCCATGTCCAAAATTATGACCAAAGTGGTAGTTTAGGTTTTTGAGTGTATTAAATATGGGATTTTCTATTTTCCAGTTCGCACGTCCTCCTCGCATAATGTCATAAGCATTGTTATTGGTAATCGTTATGTCAGTGACCCAGCTAAAATGTTGCTTGCCACCCTTTTTATTTGTTTCCCAGTACTCCATGAAATTTACTTTAAAATCATAATGGCTTGTATTGAGTGGTGCGCCATTAATATAACGGTAACTGTGCGTCACCCCGTCTTCTGTTTTGTGCTCATAAGTAATACACTCATGTTCGTTGAGCCATTTAAATAGTGCTTTGTGATCCCCTTCTTTAGCACCCGTTATGAACTGCATATCCAGGTTTTTAAGCTCATTGAGGTGAGGGTAATTTGAAGCCAAGCTGTCTTCAACGACAATGACTTTTAAGTGTGGGTGTTCTCGTTTCAAATCCCTATATAACCGTTTGGAAGCGTTGCGTTCACAGTCGTTTTTAGTATCGCCATCTTCTTTCATGATAAGTTCTGGTACAAATGGAATAACCACTTTTTTATCCGGGTGAACTATGGCTGCGCAATACATATTGTGGTAATACGAGACCTTCTCGTCAGGAAATCGAGCATAATGATAGGATTTGATGGCCAGCTCTATTTCCGCCTTAACTTCTTTTGATAATTCCTTATACATTTTTTTATCATGCAGCAATGTAGGCAAACTATCGATATCTTTAATTGGAATCAAAGTAATTTTTTTGTGGTCATCTATATACCATAATGCAAAATATGTTCGTAGTGGATTAGCTAAAATATAACTACGTGCTTTCAGAGATAGGTCGGTAATAGATTGCTTTGTGGTTAAAACTACAGATAATTTGTGATCATGCTTAATACAACATTGGTCGCAATGAATTACATTGGATGCAAAAAATCCAGTTCCATCCCCAGCCAGTAAATAACGACCGTTTAGGTAACGATAAGATTCCAGGGATTTCCCTCTTTGAAGAAAGGCAAATAACCGCTTATAGACTTTACGCAGAGTAGATGGGGCTCCTTCATCCAATCGCTCGCGCATGTACGTATCACTAGGGATCTGTTCAATGCCATAAAGAGTTCCTAAATTATGTTGAACTTGGGGATCCAGTCGGTGACTCCTATCAAATTGGAGTAATGAAGGGTACTTGAGATTAAACATCGCAAAGGCAGACATCAAACAATCCGTCAACGAAATAACATTTTTCCCTGGCGCAGCATCACGGGGAGATTTGATTTTCTGAAACTCTTTACGAACTACAGTGATCAACCCAACTGCAGACAAAAATTTTCTTATTGGTAACATCTTTGGACATTCTATCATTCAGTTTTAAATTAAAGATAAAATAGCAAAAAAGTTTACGAAATAAAATAGTTGGGATGCAGTACTGGCGCACTGTTGAGTAGGTTACGGGAACTGCTGCTCTTGATAGGCTTGAAAAAGAGGGGAAAAAGGTGTCTGTCATCATGCCAAAAAAAGAAGGGCATGACTTAAATGATGTGTTGGTAATCGATGGGAAAGAAGCACTAAAAGCCGTCATTAAAAATGAAATAACGCCTTCTGAATTTAAAAAAATTCACGATCAAAATGTAACAAATTCCATTAAAGAAACTCACAATAATCCTGATGAAAAAATAACAAAAAATGCCTCTGTACACTCCATAGAAAGACAAATAAGTCAGGAGAAAATAAAAGATTTCATTAAGCAGGAAATGACAAACTCCACCAGGAACAAACTAAGAAATTTAGAGCGAGAGTTATAGTCTCTCGCCACCCCTTAAGTATTTTTCAGCCAATTGCTCAGCCATTTTAATGGCGCTTTCACTGTCATAAGCCTTAAGTTTTGAACGTTCTTTATTAAAGATAATGGTTAATATTTCTGATAATAATTCATGATTAACCAGAGCTGTTTTTAATATATTCCTATGCATGTCTATATCATTCTTTGGATTTTCTTCCTTGGAAGCATGATAAACACGAGCACCTAAAGCCATCATTTCCAGAGCAATTACATCAAGAGGTTTGTCTTCTATTTTTGCTATTTTTTCTAAAGAGTTGATAGTGTCTTTTCCCGCATCCAAAATCATTTCCATAGGGTTGTTTCCTTGCCGCTTGGAACCTGTTTCATGCCAAATGGATTAATCGAAACACGTACATTATTATAATGGATGTATTGAAAATCACCGCAGGTATTATTGATATAATCCAGAGAAGTCTTTTTAAATTCTTCTGATTTTTCTTTGGCTATTCCCTCCCCAGAAAACAAAGTATTCATTCTGGATAGGTACATTAAGTTGGGAATGGACACGTGAATATGCTCTATCATTTTTCTAACTTCTTCATCAAAAACACTGTGTGATTTTGATAAGTCAACATCATTGAGAGCACACCATTCCAAAACTTTTTTAAGCGATTTACCAATAGAAATATTGTTTTGATCTGCTATTTTCCTTAAATAATCTTCTTCGTTTCTTTCTATTCTTATGGATAAAGGCATCATTGCGTTGCTCTCCTTATTGACCGATTACTGCAAGGATTTGTAATTAGAATCCAGTATTTTGTCGTATGCCTTGGCATACACCTGTATTCTATAGCATGCTTTTCGTATACTATGGCATACATTCGTATGCTATAGTATACTAATAAATTGAACCATTGATAATACTGATTTATATGGCTTATCTTAGTATACTATTGTATACGGGTTGATTTCATTAAAAATGTTATATCATTTTAGAAAAATGGTATAACTATTATTTATCCGTTAATAATCAAGGACTTGAAACGGAACTATCTAGCCAGAGCCACTGCGTGGTGTGTGAGGGGGTTAGATCAGACAGCAGAATATAATTCAAAAAAGGTATAAAGCAGATATACTACTTAGTATAAAGAAAATCAGTGATTTAAAAGCGGATAAAACTGGGCGTGTGCAGGTTTCAAATTTAAAAATAAGTTACATTAAAAATAAGGAATGTTTATGAAAATTTTTGACTGGTTAAATTCAACCTTTTCATCATTTAAAAATGGAATTGAGAGTACAAGACACAATGCCCATTCATTTAGTGATGACAATCAAAACCGAATAAATCCAGCAAGTAGTTTACCAATGAATGGTTCGGTTGATATCCATGGCAATCCTTTTGGTGCTGGAAACTCAATAAGCCATGATCCCTTTGCAGAAAGTAATCGCCATCATAATCATTTTAATAATCATACCAGCTCTTTTAATGATTCTCATAACCACCACCAGCGGTTCCCGCTACCAGTTTCTCCCCACCGATAGGTAATAGAATATTCCCTATCTATTCCTCATGGGCAGCAACAAGCAATTCACAAATCATCTGATTGCAAAACAAGCACTAATCGTTATCAAAACTCAAAAACTCATTTAAAACCAAAACAATAGCCGTGTTCAAAAATAAGATGCTATGAGGTATTAATGGGATTAAGTTTGATTTTCTCCTGCCCATGAATAATTGCGTTAAATAAATCATTCCAATTATCAACAAAATATTCACTGAATAGGCGTTTCATTTTATCCCAGAGACCAATTTTTGATTGGCGCATTTTTAGTGCTTTTTGGAACATATTACAACAAAGCTCCTGAACCTGATCAACAAAGAAAGCGAGCATCATCAATAAGGCTAGCATGGTCGAGAGATTTTTATATCCATGTCCAAAATTATGACCAAAGTGGTAGTTTAGGTTTTTGAGTGTATTAAATATGGGATTTTCTATTTTCCAGTTCGCACGTCCTCCTCGCATAATGTCATAAGCATTGTTATTGGTAATCGTTATGTCAGTGACCCAGCTAAAATGTTGCTTGCCACCCTTTTTATTTGTTTCCCAGTACTCCATGAAATTTACTTTAAAATCATAATGGCTTGTATTGAGTGGTGCGCCATTAATATAACGGTAACTGTGCGTCACCCCGTCTTCTGTTTTGTGCTCATAAGTAATACACTCATGTTCGTTGAGCCATTTAAATAGTGCTTTGTGATCCCCTTCTTTAGCACCCGTTATGAACTGCATATCCAGGTTTTTAAGCTCATTGAGGTGAGGGTAATTTGAAGCCAAGCTGTCTTCAACGACAATGACTTTTAAGTGTGGGTGTTCTCGTTTCAAATCCCTATATAACCGTTTGGAAGCGTTGCGTTCACAGTCGTTTTTAGTATCGCCATCTTCTTTCATGATAAGTTCTGGTACAAATGGAATAACCACTTTTTTATCCGGGTGAACTATGGCTGCGCAATACATATTGTGGTAATACGAGACCTTCTCGTCAGGAAATCGAGCATAATGATAGGATTTGATGGCCAGCTCTATTTCCGCCTTAACTTCTTTTGATAATTCCTTATACATTTTTTTATCATGCAGCAATGTAGGCAAACTATCGATATCTTTAATTGGAATCAAAGTAATTTTTTTGTGGTCATCTATATACCATAATGCAAAATATGTTCGTAGTGGATTAGCTAAAATATAACTACGTGCTTTCAGAGATAGGTCGGTAATAGATTGCTTTGTGGTTAAAACTACAGATAATTTGTGATCATGCTTAATACAACATTGGTCGCAATGAATTACATTGGATGCAAAAAATCCAGTTCCATCCCCAGCCAGTAAATAACGACCGTTTAGGTAACGATAAGATTCCAGGGATTTCCCTCTTTGAAGAAAGGCAAATAACCGCTTATAGACTTTACGCAGAGTAGATGGGGCTCCTTCATCCAATCGCTCGCGCATGTACGTATCACTAGGGATCTGTTCAATGCCATAAAGAGTTCCTAAATTATGTTGAACTTGGGGATCCAGTCGGTGACTCCTATCAAATTGGAGTAATGAAGGGTACTTGAGATTAAACATCGCAAAGGCAGACATCAAACAATCCGTCAACGAAATAACATTTTTCCCTGGCGCAGCATCACGGGGAGATTTGATTTTCTGAAACTCTTTACGAACTACAGTGATCAACCCAACTGCAGACAAAAATTTTCTTATTGGTAACATCTTTGGACATTCTATCATTCAGTTTTAAATTAAAGATAAAATAGCAAAAAAGTTTACGAAATAAAATAGTTGGGATGCAGTACTGGCGCACTGTTGAGTAGGTTACGGGAACTGCTGAACCACCACCATCATGACACGTTTCATAATTCATCTTCGAATCATGATTATCATGATCCATTTAGAAACTATTAAGAGAGTAGTTACAGTGTCCTTATAGTGATAAATATTACCGGATTTGGTATGCTAACTGGGATAATCATTGGAGAATTTAAATGGCTTTAATTAACGCTAAAAAAATTGACGATAAAGAAAAAATTAAACTTGAAATTAATAAAGAAATTTATGCAGAAATTCAGAAATATTGTGCATGGGCTGGAATTAGTGAAATGGATCATTTTTTTGAAGAAGCAGCTTCATTTATTTTTTCAAAAGATAAAGATTGGAAGAACCATGATCGATCAATCAAACGTGAAAAAAATAAAGAGTCGATGTAACCATTATGTATAATCCAAATGAAGCCAATAAAACATACATTAATTTATTAAAAGAAAAGGGTATGGTTTCAGGTTTAAAAAGTACCTTACTTGTAATAACTATTTATTTTTTTAATAAGTTAGTTGCTCAACAAGACACATCACTTTTGAATATAGTATTTGTTTATTTTTTCTTTTGCATTTATTTCTCTTTTAAATCTAAATTTGTTCGTTTTTTGCGTGGTCACTTACGTGGTAAAGAATTTAGAAATAAATCAGATTAAAAAACATATCCATTTAATGCTCACCCCAGGTTTTATCTTTTATCTAAAGATAATACCTGGTTATTTGAGGCTTTTCCCCCAGTTTATCAAAGACAAGTATTGGTATCCTGTCAGAATCGCCGGGTAAGTGTCTGCCACTGAGTCCGGATTAATCCGAGCCGCGCGCGTCAGCAAGCGGAATTCTTTAAAAATATTCAAAATACCTATTGACACGGTTTTTCTGTAAAACTGATGTTTTTCCATATCAAACGTAAGTCATGCAATATGCATGCCCTAAGATCCCCAAGATCACAATGTAGCCCCTTTCACTAATAAAACATCTCCCTCCTGAGGTCAGATTTTTTCTTAGCCCTTAGTGGCGTTAAAACTCGAAAAATGCGTTCAAAAAAAGTCATGTTATGATTGCCGTATCAGCATTAGTAACGCAGTGGTAGATGATGAAACGCCAAGAAATCAAACAAGTTTTAGATGAGTTAACAAAAGATATCGATAGTCTTGCCGACAAAAAGGCCGTGACTATCATTAAGGTATTGGTTAATTTGGTCGAAATGCTTGCCGAAGAAAATGCTTTGCTCAGAGAGGAAAACCAAGTATTACGTGATGAGATAAACCGCCTTAAGGGTGAACAGGGCAAACCTAATATTCGCGGTCAATCCAAAGGTAGCAATGGCGATAATACAGGCAATTCCAATCATTCATCTGAAGGAGATCGCAATAAACGTGGTAAAGGGAACAATAAAAACACAGGCAAAGACAAAAAAAACGTACGTATTGATAGACGTGTTACGATTGCTCTGGACAAAGCAACGCTGCCAGATGACGCCAAGTTCAAGGGTTTTGAGATTCGAATCATCCAGGATCTAAAAATCATCACGGATAATGTTGAATTCAAGCTGGAAACGTATTACTCACCATCTTTGAAAAAAACCTTTATTGCGCCGATTCCTGGCGAATATAAGGGCAGTGAATTTGGTCCTGGGGTTAAAGCGCTGGTCATCACATTATACCGTGATGCAGGGATGACGGAGAGCGCCATTGAGCGCTTTTTAAAAACATGTGGTATTCAAATATCACATGGTAAAATTGCTTCCATGCTGACAGAAGGCAATGATATTTTTCATCAGGAAAAAGAAGATATTGTCGATGCCGGTAGCAACGCAGGCTTGTACCAGCAGATGGATGACACAGGCAGTCGTGTTAACGGCAAAAATCACTACACCCATGTTTTATGTAATGACTTTTTTACAGCATACTTCACTCGTCGTAAAAAAGATCGCTTGACCTTATTGGAGTTGCTGTGTCGAGACCAATTAAAGTTTATGTTTAATCAGGAGGCTTATGAGTTAATGGATGAGTTTGGTCTCGCAAAAAAATGGTTGGATCAAATTAAACCAATGCTGCATGCACAACCCCTCACACGTGAATCAATCGATAGTTTGATGGGAACACTTTTTCCAAATCCAAAAAAACACAGCACGAATCGACGCATAATTCTTGAGTCAGCAGCTCTTGCCTATTATCAGCACTCGAAATACTTCATCCATTATTTAATGACAGATGATGCGCCTCAGTTTAATAAATTGGCCCTACATCATGCGCTGTGCTGGATCCATGAAGGTCGTCATTATAAAAAACTCACTCCATTCTCAGATATGAATCAGAATATATTGGCTGTATTTCTTGAGCAATTATGGGATTTCTACCATGCATTATTGACTTACAAGACGGCTCCATCTCAATCAATGGCCCAACAACTATCAATGCAATTTGATACTTTGTTCGCAACCACGACAGGCTATGATGTTTTAGATCAACGCATTGCAAAGACACGTGCTAAAAAACAAGCGTTATTATTGGTGTTAGACCATCCATTTCTGCCATTGCACAACAATGCCTCTGAATTAGGGACACGGTTTCAAGCAAGGATACGCGACATCAATCTCCAAACGGTCTCCCAAAATGGCACCAAATCAAAGGATACGTTTGCCACGATTGTACAGACGGCCAGAAAACTGAAAGTTAACGTTTATCAGTATATTTACGATAGGGTGACTAAAAAATTTGAAATGCCATCATTGGCTGAATTAATCTTACTTAAAGTGCGGCAGGTTCCATGCACCACATAAGCATCTCGAGATAATTCCGCTTGCTGACGCGCGCGGCTCGGATTAGTCCGGGCTCAGTGGCAGACACTTACCCGGCGATTCTGACAGGATACCGTTCTGTGCTTTTACCATTTAGCGCAAAAAGTCTCTCAAACATAATTTAAAGCTAATTGAAATTAATACTGGTACAATACGAGTTTTTTTTGATAACATAGCCGTATTTTTAGTCTACACTTCAGTATACTTAAGCTGGGATAGTTCAGCACAGCAATGTGGAACTAAGGTGGGAAGAGCATCTTAAAGCAATTTAAATGGGAACGCTAATGAAGCAAAATAAGTTAAAGGCAGCACTGGTTCAACAACCATGGTATGAAAACGCAACAGAACATCAAGATAATTTAGCCGCAGGAATAAGTTCTGCAGCCCAGCAGGGTGCACAACTCGTTTGTTTACAAGAACTTACCCTAAGCCCTTATTTTTGTACTCGTTCAGATGTAGACGGCCGACCCTATATGGAAGATATCTACTCAGGGCCAACAGCCCAATTTGTTGGCAAAATGGCGAAGGCAAATAAAATCTGCATTACCGCCTCTCTTTTTGAAAAAGCAGGCTACAACACTGCTGTAGCATTTAACACCCAAGGTGAGTTAATTGCCATTACCCGAAAACAACATATCCCCAGTGGTGAAAAATACCACGAAGACTTCTACTTTAAACCCGGAGACTCTGACTACCCTGTTCACTCCATAGCCGGGCATCAAATGGGGCTACCTACCTGTTACGACCAATGGTTCCCCGAACTCTCAAGAATTTATGGATTAAAAGGAGCTGAAATTTTAGTATACCCAACTGCCATAGGCGGTGAGCCAACAGCGCCCGGGTTTGATAGCCAACCAATGTGGCAAAAAGTAATGGTAGCTCAAGGTATCATGAGCAATACGTTTATTATTGCGGTGAATCGAATTGGTGGTGAAGATAACTTACAATTTTATGGCAGTAGTTTCATTAGCACGCCCATGGGTGAAATTCTGGCACAAGCCCCACGCGATGAACCCGCGGTACTGGTAGCTGAATTAGATTTTGGCCAACGCGATTTGTGGGGACGATTATTCCCATTTGCCCAACAACGTGAACCAGATACTTATCACGAATTAACCCGGTCTCGTTGACCCTTATTGGAACTTGATAGAATGAATAGCAAAGAACTAGCCGATGAAAATTTGTATAATATTGAAAATTGGGGTGAGGGATACTTCAGCATCAATGCTAAGGGAAATATCGAAATAAGCAGGAAACCAGGGAAAAAAGGTGTTGAGCTACAGGCTATTGTTGATGCAGCACATCGAGCGGGCTTGCACTTACCCCTTTTAATTCGCTGCAGTGACATTTTGCATGATCGAGTTCACCGGATTTATCAGGCATTTACCCATGCTCGAGAAGAGACAGATTATACGGGCAGCTACAAGCTGGTATACCCTATTAAGGTTAACCAAGAGCAAAGTGTTGTTAGGGAATTACTGAAAGCTCCCGAAAACAGTATCGGTCTGGAGGCCGGCAGTAAACCGGAGCTCATGGCCGTAATTGGAATGCTCGGCGATCGACACAGTACCATAGTGTGTAATGGTTACAAAGACAGCAGTTACATCCGCACCGCCTTGATAGCTCAACAAATGGGACATACTGTTTTTATTGTTATTGAGAAGAAGTCTGAGCTAGATATCATTTTAAGTGAATCTGCTCGGCTGCAGGTAAAACCTACTCTTGGTGTTCGTATCCGCTTAGTGAGTAAAAGCGCGGGTAAATGGGAGAATACCGGCGGGGTTAAATCTAAATTTGGTTTAAATGCCAAACAGGTATTAGAATTGATTGAGCAGTTAAAAGCCAATAAAATGCTTGATTGCCTCCAGTTAATGCACTGTCATTTAGGATCACAGATAGCTAACATCCATGATATTCGTCACTGCATGCAGGAAGTGTCACGTTATTACGTTGAATTACGTCAGCTAAATGCACCCATAGACACCATAGACGTTGGTGGTGGTCTCAGCGTTGATTATGAGGGCACTCGTTCTAACAAAGGCTGCTCTATGAACTACAGCCTTAGCGAATACGCAACTCATATTCTGCTAGCCCTTAAACATATATGCCAGGATGCAGAAGTACCGGAGCCCAATCTAATCTCCGAATCAGGCCGAGCATTGACCGCACATCATGCGGTATTAATCTCCAATATTACTGATATCGAAATAATTGATAAGTCACCTGTACTGCCTAATATTGAAAAAGAAGATTCTCATGTAATTCAAGACATCTATGATACCTATCAGGCAATCACCGACAGTTCACCAACAGAAATCTACAATTATGCTGAGCATTCGCTGACTGAGGCTCATTCTTTATTCAAACATGGTGTGATAAGTTTACAAGAAAAAGCTAAAGTTGAAGCATTTTATACAAATATCTGCATGGAATTAAAAGAGAGATTGGACGAGGACAATCCTACTGAGCAATCCTTGTTATTAATGATTAATGAAAGCATGGCGGCCAAAATTTTTTGTAATATCTCTTTTTTCCAATCCATTCCTGATGCCTGGGCTATTGGACAAATTTTTCCCGTAGCACCTATTTCGCAGTTAACTGAACCGCCAACCATGCACAGTATTTTACAGGATTTAACTTGTGATTCGGATGGTACTATCAAGCTATATCCAGGAAGTTCCTGTGTCACCTCTACGTTAATGCTGCCTCCATACGATATAAATAATCCCTATTCAATAGGCTTTTTCCTCGTTGGAGCATATCAAGAAATACTAGGCAATCTGCATAATCTATTTGGCGATACTAACTCTTTAGACGTAAAACTTTCAGATGATGGGAAGTTTGAAATTAACGATTTGGTTAGTGGTGATACAGTAACTAATGTACTGAATTTTGCCCATTTTGATACCAAAAAATTAATTCAGTCTTATGAAAAACAATTAATTCAAACTGGATTATCCAAAGAGACCATGCTTTCCTATCTCAATGAATTAAGAAGTATTTTTTCTCAATTAACCTATCTTGATGGACATAGACCGTAATGACGAACTCACCAAAACAAGCAGGATTTTTTATGCCCGCAGAGTGGCATCCACATCAACGATGCTGGATGGCTTGGCCTTGTCATCCAGCTACCTGGACTAAAGTAGGTTTGGAGAGAGCGCGAATAGCCTATGCTCGAGTTGCTCAAGCCATAGCACAATTTGAGCCAGTCACATTATTAGTTAATCCTGGAGATGAACCCTCGGCAAAGCAATATTGTGGAAAAAACATTGAGCTGGTCACTATTCCTATCAATGATTCATGGACCAGAGATACAGGCCCTACTTTTTTATTGAATCAAGACCAAAAACTGGCAGGAGTTGATTGGATTCATAATGCCTGGGGCGGGAATTATCCCGACTGTACATTAGACAATCAAATTGCTTCCGTCCTCCTGAAATTAACCCAGGCTCATTATTTCCATGCGCCTCTGGTTATGGAAGGAGGCTCCTTTCACGTTGATGGTGAAGGTACCATTTTAACCAGCCGAGAGTGTTTGCTCAATACCAATCGCAACCCCAATCTCTCGCAGCAAGAGATTGAACAATACCTTAATGATTATCTAGGTGGCGAACGAATTATTTGGCTAAATCAAGGCCTATTAGGCGATGAAACTGACGGACACATTGATGAGATTGCCTGCTTTATTGCACCAGGTAAGGTTTTATGTCTTATAACTAAAGACCCTCAAGATCCCAATTATCTCAGGTTACAAGAAAATCTTGAAACTCTTAAGTCTGCTAAAGATTCCAAAGGACGTACCCTGGAGGTTTATACAGTGGAGCAACCCCCGGCCACCTATCTTGATGATGAAAGGCTCACTTTATCCTATATTAATTTTTATCTGGCCAATAAGGGTATCGTGATGCCTGCATTTGGTTATGAATCGTATGATAAAGAAGCCTTTCAACTGTTCAAACAATTATTCTCAGGCTATAAGATAAGACAAATTGATGCTCTGGATGTTTTTGCTGGGGGGGGGGGCATTCATTGTATTACTCAACAACAACCAGTAAGTAAGTAACATCCGTACCAAGACTGAATGTTTCAAACACTATTTACTGGTTTCCAACTTAAATTCTGGTATTTTCTTATTAGAGAACAGGCTTTTCTCGCCAATGGAAGAAAATACCCTCTACTCTTTGAGATATCTCTTGCACTTCTGTCCTCACTACACGCAATGACTCCCTCAACGAATTGTATATACTTAACAAAAGGATGAAAGGGATTACCTCTGACAGGATGTTAAATAAAGGACCAGTACAATGGACGTACTCGCTGCAAGGATGCAGCACTTTAATCCAGATTATTCTCTTAATAAATGTATTTTGAAGTAATTTACTGCCATAAATCCTCGTTTTATACTATCTGTACTCAGACACTAATAGGAACCATGACCGAATACAGTAACAAACTCGTTATTGCGAAATTGGGATTACCTTGGGATAACTAGATTAAACTAATGAATCATACCCATTGTGCAAAAAATTTTATAGTCAATCTGCGATTACCATCGCATCAACATCGATAAGAACCAGAACTTTTGTCATTTTCATTTCTTTCAGATAACATGTTTAATTTAGCTTAGGATATTATTAAGCCTGTCTTCTTTTTGATCTCGTGGATGGCGATGTCCTAACTCTATTTTAATTTATTTAAAGGTGTATTTGTGCAACTAAAAATGAACGAACACAATTCGGTAAAGCGAACGATCAGAATGGGCTTTTTTAACACATTACCAACAGACCTGATTCAGCAAATTGTGCTGTTCCTTGATGCCCGTTCTCTCGCTAATTTAATAATAACGAGTAAATCCGCCTATGACATGATTTGTCAGTTGCCCAACATACATATTAAAATAAGCAACCGGGAATTTAACGGTGACTTTCCAAAGTTCCTCGAAATATGTCGTGACTATTTTGATCAGAAGATGGCGCGCAATAAAGAAATAGCTGAAATTGATGCCCTTAAAAAATCTCGCAACCTATTGAAATCTGATCTAGAAGCATGGTCAGTGCGTTCCGAGGACAAACTATTTGAAGACATTAACATTACTGAAGAAGAGATCCAGTTTACAGGCTGTTTCTGTGTATTTGGTATTGTTGGGGGAGCAGTGGCATCTTGCTTTCTTCCAGTTTCCGGGTGGTTGTTGAGTATAGGTTTGGGGGCATCGCTTGGAGCCACGCCCTTAATTGTCAGTCGAACCCTTAAATGCCTTTGTGGGGTCTGCCTGTCCTGTAAAGAACAACGCATTAAAGAAAGAGAACCTAATCTGGACGCTAATTTCTCCCTATCTCAATTTATTGAAAGAGAGCGTAATCTGGACTCTGATTTACCCCTACCTCAATATAATGCAAAAGAACGTAATCTGGACTCTGATTTAGGGACGTCTCAATTGATGATGCAAATGTAATTATATTTCAGGGCTATGCAGTTTACTAACCTAACCACTACATATAGTGTTTAGCGATTTTGCTGGCACTGGATCAATTTCAAGCGCCTGCTGTATTAATCGCAAAAAAAGCTTACCTCTTGATGTGGATGTCCTTCGATTAAATCGAAACGTAAATTCATCAAGGTAGTAGGGTAAATTCTTGTGGTTAATAGCACCATGGTGTGTGCCAACCAACCAGCGTTTAAGTAACGACGCAACACGATGAGCAATCTGAATTGCATCGGTCTCTTTCACGTTATTATTACTAATCGACAAATGTGTATACCCGTTACTGCTCAAACCACTGTATCCACTCCAGCCATCTGTTCGGATTGTACTGCCTAGTGAAACCATTTTCTGAATAGTGTCGGTCAATACGCCACCGGATGCATCACTGATAGTAGAAAGCCTAATGCGTCCAATGCCACCGCCTGTGTCTTCTGCTGCTATCAACACTAATGTTTTACCGCCCGCACCACGACCCCGTGTGCCTGCGTGCTCGCCACCAATCATGGTTTCATTTACTTCAACAATACCACTCAACTTATCACGACCAGGCCGCACCATAGCTCTACGAAGTTTATGTAACCACTCCCAAGCCGTGTGATAACTACCCAGTCCAAGTGCCTTCTGCAGCCCAAGTGCACTAACGCCGTTTTTTTGGCTCACTACATACCAGATGGCTTGAAACCATAGCCGAAGAGGTTTGTGTGTATCTTGAAAAAGCGTTCCAGAAATGACTGATCCGGCATACCGACACGTTTGGCAACGGTATAACCCGCTGCTCATTTTACAAACATCCTTTCCATCGCAACGCATGCACACATAGCCATCAGGCCAACGAATAAGGCTTAAATATTCTAAACAAGCTTCTTCAGTTGGAAAAAGATCCATCAGTTCAACCACATTTTTGGGGTAGATATTCATGTGGCCGAATACTATATATAGTGGTTGGGTTAGTCAACTGCATAGCCCTGTTATATTTAATCACATTTTGAATATTTATACCGAGAAAAGCCCGCCATAGATTATTCAAATTGGAGGGCTTTACTTTTCAAGTGGTTTTATATATCTATATTTTCAGCATCCAAAGCATTCGATTCGATAAAGTCTCTTCTAGGCTCTACGTTATCACCCATTAAAGTGGTAAAGATGGCATCTGCAGCAACCGCATCTTCTATATTCACTTGCAGCATTCGCCTTACTGCTGGATCCATAGTTGTTTCCCATAGTTGTGAGGGGTTCATTTCTCCGAGACCTTTGTAACGCTGGATGGTTTGTCCTTTTTTAGCCTCTTCCATTAGCCAATTTAATGCTTGCTCGAAGTTTTCAACAGCAAGAACTTTATCTGCTCGTTTGATGTATGCGCCTTCGTCGACCAGGCTTGCTAATTTTGAACCTAAGTTAACCATCTCTTTATAGTCTTTAGAATAGAAAAACTCAGCATTCATTGGAATATAGTTATCCATTCCATGCTGGGTGATTATTATTCGCGGAATAAATAAATTACTGTCAGGAAGCTCTTGCATCTCGACTTTATATTGTTCTGTTTTACTGTCTACTTGTTGCAAACTTAAATGTAACTGTTTACACCAATTAGCAATTTTTGCTTCTTGATTAAAATCATCATTCTGTAAAACGGGTAGATATGCAACACGCTTCAAAATATCAGAAGGATATCTTCGCTTGTAACGTTTGATAATTTTCTCAACGCGTCTAAATTGCTGCACTAATTCTTCTAAAGCCATCGCAGTTATTGCAGGTGCATCCTGTGCAGGATAAAATGCGGCGCCGTCTAGGGCGCTTTGGGTTAAGTAATCAAATAACGCTTCATCATCTTTAACGTATTGCTCTTGTTTCCCGCGCTTGACTTTATAGAGAGGCGGTTGGGCAATGTAAATATACCCTCTTTCCACCAGTTCAGGTGTCTGCCTGTAGAAAAAAGTTAATAACAGTGTTCGAATATGTGAACCGTCGACATCGGCGTCAGTCATAATGATAATACGATGATAACGCACTTTATCCGGATCATACTCATCTGGACCTATACCACAACCTAAGGCAGTAATAAGAGTAGCAACCTCCTGAGAGGCAAGCATTTTATCAAATCGCGCTTTCTCAACGTTCAATATTTTACCCTTGAGCGGTAAAATAGCCTGGAATTTTCGATCGCGTCCTTGTTTTGCAGAACCACCTGCCGAGTCACCCTCAACTAAATACAACTCGGATAATGCCGGATCTTTTTCCTGGCAGTCTGCCAGTTTTCCTGGCAACCCTGCTATATCCAAAGCACCCTTCCTACGCGTCATTTCACGGGCGCGACGAGCAGCTTCTCGTGCTCTTGCAGCATCAATGATTTTAGCAACGATTGCTTTTGCAGCAGCCGGATTCTCCATTAAAAAATCATTAAATTTTTCTGCAACACTGGATTCAACTGCTGATTTGACCTCAGAAGAAACCAGCTTATCTTTCGTTTGAGAAGAAAACTTGGGATCAGGTACTTTGACCGAAAGTACTGCGGTTAAACCTTCACGGGAATCATCACCTGTGGGTGATACTTTTGCTTTCTTGGCATAACCTTCATTTTCAATATAATTATTCAAGGTTCTGGTTAATGCTGCTCTAAATCCCGCCATATGAGTTCCGCCATCACGTTGCGGAATGTTGTTGGTAAAACAAAAGAGGGTTTCCTGATAGGAATCGTTCCATTGCATGGACAGCTCTACCACAATGCCATCTTTTTCTGCATTCATTGAAAAAACAATGGGGATAATAGGAGTCTTGTTTTTATTTAGATGTTCTACAAAAGCTTTTATTCCCCCTTCGTAATGAAAGGTGTCTTGACGTTGTGTACGCTCATCGTATAAATGAATACATACTCCGGAGTTAAGATAGGATAACTCCCTTAAGCGTTTGGCCAATATATCATAATGGAATTCGATGTTGGTGAAGGTTGCAGGACTTGGTTTAAACCAGATTTGAGTCCCGGTATTTGTTGCATCCCCTGTTTCTGTTATAGGCGCAGTGGGAACTCCATGACGGTAATTTTGCTCATGTATTTTTCCATGACGACGTACTGTTAAATGCAATTCTTCGGATAAAGCATTAACAACAGACACACCTACTCCATGTAGTCCACCTGAAACTTTGTAGGAGTTATCATCAAATTTACCTCCGGCATGCAAGATAGTCAAAATAACTTCTGCCGCGGATCGGCCTTCCTCTTTATGAATATCTACTGGAATTCCACGGCCATCGTCTTTAACGGTAATGGATTCATCCCCATGAATGGTTACAAATATTTCTTTACAGTGACCGGCTAAAGCTTCGTCGATGGAATTATCAACCACCTCAAATACCATATGATGAAGCCCTGTTCCATCATCAGTATCGCCTATATACATACCTGGTCTTTTTCTTACTGCATCTAAACCCTTTAGGACTTTAATATTATTTGAATCATAACTGGCGTCAACGCTCATTAGGGACCTCATTTACCATATTGTGGCATTTCAAATGCACTCATTATAGCATCTTTTACTGAGGGTTTATATCTTCCGGGTAACTTTGCGGCCATCTATCTGCTTCTTCTGATTTGGAGTAAGCGCTATCGATTACATTGCTATTAGTATTAAAATTTTAACCGTTCAATTTAGTTTAGAGAGAGTCTAGTCATCGGCAAAGAATCCATGAAGGGATCTGCAAAGTTGGGGCATTGTTCAGCTAACTAGTCATAAGTAGGGTTTTTTCTGAAACCTTCTAAAGTCGAATCAGGATAGGCTTTAATTGATTGTGTGCTGATGAATTTGCTCTAAGTTTACCATCCCTACAACTGACCAAAACAAGCCCTTCCGCTTTTCTAACTAAATTTGATTCTTGAATTTTTTGCCGAAATCGCAAAAGTTTATGTTACCTGGCTCAGCTATTTCATTGGGGACTGCTCTGGCTATATAATCTTCTGAACGATATTTTTGCAACTCTGTTTTTCAAAACTATCATAGCTTGTTTTTGATGGGTCTTTTGAAGTATGGAGATTAATCTCAGGAGGGTTTTCTTTTTAAATCCGATTGCAAAGCCACTATATCACTCTGAACTATCAAATAGGAGCATCATTAATGAGCTGGGTTTTGAACTCTTCTGAACGCCATGTTTCACGTGAAACAATATTATGGGTTGGTTTATTAGCTATCAAACCGTTTTCAATGGAATATGAAAGCACCTGATCGGGAGGAAATTCAGCAATAATGTCCAGTTTATCTATTGAAGTTATAACAAATTGTCCTTGTTGTCGATTAAGATACCGTAGTAAATTTTTTTGATGGCAATGATCAAGTTCAGAAACCAAATCATCAAAAAGATACAAACAGGGGTGTTGGAGTAAGTCGCCTTGAGCAAGTTTTAACGCTATCAAAATAATTTTTTGCTGACCGCGGGATAGCAGTTGTTTTGCCCTGATGTCGTTACTTTCAATAGTGATATCAGCCTGATGGGCTCCGTACTGAGTATATTGTTTTAGAGTATCACTTTTAAAATGTTCAACAAGAATTTGCTCTAAGGGCTTTCCCGTTTTCTTTTTATCCCAACCTTTAACATATTCGATACTGCAGGGACTATCTGTTAAATGCTGCAGAACATCGTAAAATCTTGTTTTCAACAAGTCAAAATAACTCTCTCTCAAATTATCAAGCTGATGCGCGAGATGACTTAACTGTTGATCCCAGGGAACAAAATGAGCATAGGGTGCATGTTTTTTTAATAAGGCATTACGGTGTTTTAATACTTTTTTATATTCTTTCCATAAAACCAGGTAACCAGGTTTCACGTGAAACAATCCCCAATCAAGAACACTTCGTCGCGTAGAAGGGCCTGCATCTATAATCTGGAATATATCAGAATAGAAAATTTGACAGGGTAAGGCATAAGCGAGCTGACTGGTAGTGGTGCAAAAAAGGTTATTTAATTTAATCTGAGTAGGTTCGGAGCATGATTTTTGAATACTAATCGTATTTTCATTTTGTGCACGAGCAAACACAGTAAGGGTCGATTGACCGTGAGTTACAACTGATGCAATTTCTCGAGAGCGAAAAGAATGACCACAACTAAGTAAATAAAGTGCTTCCAGGATAGACGTTTTACCACTTCCATTAGGCCCAGTTATAATAGTAAATCGGGAGTTAAGTGAGATATGTGCGGAAGAAATATTACGCAAATGATGAATCTGTAAATCCGTTAAAATCATATTTTCATAGGCATAATAATGTATTGATACGAATCGTTTTGTAACGATTCAATTAAAATACTACTGTCAGTATTTGACATAGACAAGCGTATCTGGCCTTCTCCTAAATGGCTTAAAACATCAAGCAAATAGGTTGCATTTAATCCAATTTTTAACTCTTCTCCCTGAGTTTCAGCAACTAACGATTCCACAGCTTCTTCTTGCTCGTTATTATGGGCAATCAGAGTCAACTGACCAGACTGGAGATAAAGCATAACGGCCTTGGACTTTTCATGGGCCAAAATAACAATACGTGACAAGGATCGTTTTAAGGCAGCACAATCAATAATGATGTATTTATTCTGCTCTTTCGGTATCGCTTTGGCATAGGGAGGGAAACGCGCCTCAATCAATTTGGATAAGAAAATAAACTGACTCGCAATTAATTTGACGTGTGATTTGCCAGCAGCAAGTAAGACATGCTCATCGTTGATGCAATTTAAAAGCCGCAACAACTCCTGAACTCCTTTTTTAGGAAGTAAGAGTTTGCTATGACTAACATTGGAACAAGAATAACGACTAATAGCCATTCTGTGTCCATCAGTAGCAACGGCAGAAATTAGGTTAGGCTCAAACTCAAGAAATAAACCGTTAAGAAAAACACGCACATCCTGCTGAGACATTGCAAAATGAGTGGACTGTAATAATTGCAATAACACCAGACGAGGTATAGTTAATTCAACATCATTACACTCATCCTCGCTTGAAGGATAATTTTCTGCAGGTAAAGTTGCCAATTTGAAAGAGCTACGTCCCTGTTTAATAGTTAAAACACCATTATCAAAAACAATGGCAGGAGTAGCATGTTCATCGAGTGAACGAATGATATCAATAAATTTTTTTGCGGGGACAGTAATAGACCCTGCAGAACTATTCGACTGGCACACTACCTGGGCAGAAATTTCTATCTCTAAATCAGTGGCAGTAATGAACAATAAGCCATCAGATAACTTCAATAAAAAATGAGACAATATGGCCAGGGATTGTTTTTTATCAACAGCTCCGGCAACTGTAAGCAAAGGAGTCAGCAGATCTTCCTTTTTTATAGCAAACTCAAACAAGACAAGCTCCTTATCAGGACGATAAAATTCTCATTAAATTCTTATAATCTTCGGCAAAATCACTGTCATCCTGTACCAATTCCTTGACCTTTCTACAGGCATGAATGACGGTAGTGTGATCTCGGCCACCAAAATGATCGCCTATTTCAGGTAAACTATGATTGGTTAATTCTTTACTTAAAGCCATAGCCATTTGGCGTGGTCTCGCGATTGAGCGACTGCGACGTTTAGAAAGTAAGTCAGCCACTTTTACCTTGTAATATTCAGCAACAGTCTTTTGAATATTCTCTATCGTGACTAATTTATCTTGTAAGGCGAGAAGATCACGCAAAGCCTCATGTACGAACTCTATAGTAATAGATTTACCAGTGAAATGTGCATTCGCGATAACCCGTCGCAGAGCACCTTCGAGTTCTCTAACATTAGAGCGGATGCGTTTAGCAATAAAAAAAGCGACTTCATAGGGCAATTCGATATTTGATTGTTCTGCCTTACTAATTAAAATAGCTACTCGAGTCTCCAATTCAGGAGGTTCTACTGCAACGGTTAAACCCCAACCAAAACGAGACTTAAGCCGTTCTTCCATACCCTCGATCTCTTTCGGATAGCGATCACTAGTTAAAATAATTTGTTGCTGACCTTCTAATAACGCATTAAAGGTATGGAAAAACTCTTCTTGGGAACGATCTTTACCAGCAAAAAACTGAATATCATCAATGAGCAATGCGTTCAAAGAACGATAAAAACGTTTAAACTCATTAATGGAATTTGTTTGCAAAGCCTTCACCATATCAGCAACAAAGCGTTCTGAATGTAAATAGAGTACCTTCGCCTCGGGATTACTCTTGAGAATATTGTTGCCAATTGCGTGCATCAGATGGGTTTTACCTAATCCCACACCGCCGTAGATAAACAATGGATTATAGGCATCACCGGGACGCTCTGCTACTTGCATAGAGGCTGCTCGTGCTAACTGGTTAGAATTTCCCTCAACAAAACTATCAAATACGAATTTTTTATTTAAGTGGCTGCTTTTATAATCCACAGCTTTTTTAGATATTGTTTTAGTTCCAGCAGCTTCAGAAGAAGAGCCCGAGGCATCAGCTGAAGATACGATCGGCTCAATAGCTTTGCTACCAATTTCAATGGAAACAGACTTGATATCATCGCCGCAAAATTGGTTAATTAGTTCTTCAATACGCGTAAAAAAATGTTTTTTTACCCAATCGACAACAAAGCGATTTGGGGCAAGCAAAACCAGGCGCTGCTCATCTGTATGAGCTTGCAAGGGACGCAACCAAGTGTTGAATTGCTGAGCAGAATACTCATCCTGTAATAAACCTAAACATTTTTGCCAAACAGTTGTTGACAC